>NZ_JBJFZS010000019.1:0-95295 GCF_045032595.1 Ornithinimicrobium jinqii | reverse complement strand
TTTTTCTTTTTTTTTTTCCCTCTCTCCTCCCCCCCCCCCCCCCCGCCAGACACTCGTGAACGCCACGTGTCGAGGGGTCCGGTCAGCCGTCGCGCATGTCGGACACGGTCGTCATCGTGTAGCCGTTGGCCCGCAGGATGGACACGATCTGCGGCAGCGCCGCCGGCGTGTTGTAGCCGCCGAGGTGCGACAGCACGATCGAGCCGGACGTGGGCAGCGGGCTCGTGGTCCGCGCGACGATCTGCGCGGTCGTCGTCGCCGGGTCCCAGTCGATGGTGTCGCGAGCCCACATCACCGTCTTGGGGAAGCCGACAGCCGTCGCCTGCTCCCGCACGAAGGTGTTGTACGACCCGTAGGGCGGACGCCAGTAGGGCTTGGTCGACAGGCCCGTCTGCCGCAGCAGCGACGCCTCGGCGCCCGTGAGCTCGGCCCTGATGAAGGTGGAGGTCATCGGCACCTGGCACGGCGCGCCGGTGGGTGAACCGCCGCCCCCGTTGACGAGGTCGCAGTGGTGGACCGTGTGGTTGCCGATCTCGAAGAGATGCGGGTGGGCCGCGATCTTCGCCATGATCACCCGGCCCTCGGTGGTGTCCGCCATGATGCTGGTCGGGAAGAAGGTGGTGCACACCTGGTTGTCGATGAGGTAGTTCACGATCGTCAGGGCGCCGTCCAGGCGGCCACCCATGTCGAGGGTGTAGGCGATCTTCTTGCTGGTGGTGCCGCCCACGGTGGTGAGGACCTCCGACGTGCCGCCGGTGTAGTCCGGTCCGGCCCAGCAGACACCACGCTCCCGCTGCGCGGCCTTGGGCACCTCGATGGACAGCGAGTACGTCCCGCCGACGACGTGGGCGGTCCGGGGGGTCAGCCGGTCCAGCTCGCCGACGTAGGGGATGCTGTCGTGCCGAGCCAGCAGGATCGGGCCACGCGTGTCCACCGTGGCCGGCACCGCGGCGAGGGCGTCGGGGAAGGTCTCACCGCTGGCCACCACGACCCCGGGCCGGTCGGGGCCGAAGACGCGCGTCGACAGCGCGAGGGCCGTCGCGTAGCGGTCCGTGCCCGCGACCCGCTCGGTGGTGGCGATCGTCCGCAGCTGCGCCGCGGCCGTCTCGGACACGGCGATCGTGCCGCCGACGAGCATGATGCGGTCAGGGTTGAGGCGGTTGATCTCGGCCAGCACCGCGGACGGGACAGCGTTGGTGTCGGTCAGCAGGACGGGACCCGCCTGGATGACCGCTCCGGCTCCCGCCGACAGCGCATCGGGCCAGTTGCGGCCGGTGGCGACGTAGACCGTCGCCGCGCCGGAGGGGAAGGTCGCCTGGCTCACGGCCACCGAGGTGCCGAACCGGTCGATGCCGGCCAGCCGGGTCACGCTGCCCGCGGTGTACGAGCGCAGCGCGTCCGCGACGGCGGTGCCGACGACCGAGGTTCCTCCCACGACGACGATGCGTCCGGGCTGCAACCTCTTCAGCTCCAGCGACGTGGTGGACGGGATGTTGTCCTGGCGCACGAACAGGGTGGGTCCGGACGCACGCCCGGCGGCCGGCCCGGCGCTCAGCGCGTCTGCGTACGACAGACCGCTCGTCACGTACACGACCGGTGTCCCGGTGGTCACGAAACGACGACTGATCGCGGCGGCCGTGGCGTAGCGGTCGCTTCCGGCGTGCCGCTCCACGGTGAAGTCGAGGTCACCGTCCTGGATCGTCGGTGCGTCGACCACCGCCTGGACGACCCCTGCGTCCGTGGTGACCACCTGCGTACCCATCGCCACCGGTCCGAAAACGAGCCCCATCGTCGCCACCGCCGCGGTGACCAGTGCACCCATCCTGCGTCTCATCGCACGCTCCCTTGCTCGACGCTGCGGGACCCGTGGACGGACCCCTCACCCCCTTGTCGCAGCGGGGGACCGAAGGGTTCAGCATGGGTGTGGTTGGGTGCGGGGTATGGAGCTCCTGGACGCCGCGCGCGTGCGCGCCCTGCTGGACCCGCGCGCCCTCGTGGAGGCACTGCGTGGCGCCTTC
This sequence comes from Ornithinimicrobium jinqii, assembly GCF_045032595.1. Taxonomy (NCBI): domain Bacteria; kingdom Bacillati; phylum Actinomycetota; class Actinomycetes; order Micrococcales; family Ornithinimicrobiaceae; genus Ornithinimicrobium; species Ornithinimicrobium jinqii. Next base: position 93,277 of record NZ_JBJFZS010000019.1, on the reverse strand, counting down.
GCCGACCCCGGGGAGCTCGTGGTCCCGCCGCGGGGGCACCACCGCATCGACGACGCTCTGGAGGCGACGCTGCTGGTGATGCCGGCGTGGCAGCGGGAGCACTGGCTCGGGGTCAAGGTCGTGGGGCACTACCCGCACAACGGTTCGCGCGGGCTGCCGGTGATCCACGGCTCCTACCTGCTGGCCGACGCGACCACCGGCGCGCCGGTCGCCGTGCTCGACGGCGGCGAGCTGACCCGCTGGCGCACCGCCGCCGCCAGCGCGCTGGCCGCCGACCTCCTGGCGCCGCAGGAGGTGCGGGAGCACCTCGTGGTCGGCGCGGGCAACGTCGCGGCGGTGGTGCCGCACTGCTACGCCGCGGTGCGGGACGTGGGCCGGACGCGGGTGTGGGCGCGCGACCCCGACCGGGCGGCCGACCTCGTGCGCCGCTGGCAGGACGAGGGGGTCGAGGCCGACGTGGCTCCCGACCTGCGGGCAGCGGTGCGCACCGCCGACGTGGTCACGACGGCCACGTCGTCCACCCGCCCGCTGGTCCTCGCCGAGGACGTGCGGCCCGGCACCCACGTCGACCTCGTCGGAGGGTTCACGCCGGTCATGGCCGAGGCGGACGAGGCCCTGGTGACCGGCGCCAGCCTCTTCGTAGACGTCCTGGAGGCGCTGCACGAGGCCGGCGACCTGACCCAGCCGCTGGCGCACGGCAGGCTCACCCCGGCCGACGTCCGGGGGACCCTGGCCGACCTCGCCGCGCGGCGGCATACCGGGCGAGTCTCGGCGCAGGAGGTGACGGTCTTCAAGTCGGTGGGGACGGCGCTGGAGGACCTCGTCGCGGCCGGGCTGGTCTGGGAGGCGCACCGGGCCGCCCTGGGGGGCGGCCGGTGAGCGCGGACGCGTTCGGCGAGGGCTACCTGGCGCTGCTGGCCGAGGACCGCCCGGTCCGGGACTTCGACGCGCTCCTGGAGCGGGCGCGGGCGGCGGGCGGCGCCGACCCGGAAGGGCTGCAGCGGGCGCACGACCTCGCCCTCCGGGCCCGGGGCCTGCGCGAGCTGGGGCGTCGGCGCGAGGCCGAGCTGTCGGCCCTCTTCGAGACCGTCGCCGACCTCGCTGCGCTCAAGGACCTCGACGACGTGCTCGAGGCGATCGTCCGGCGCGCCCGGACGCTGCTGGCCGCCGACGTGTCCTACCTCTCGCTCAACGACGACGAGGCCGGCGCCACCTACATGCGGATCACGCAGGGCATCCACAGCGAGGAGTTCCGCAACGTGCGGCTGCCGTTCGGGGCGGGGCTCGGCGGCCTGGTCGCCCAGACGGCGCGTCCCTACGCCACCGACGACTACTTCCACGACCGGCGCTTCGACCACACCCGCACCATCGACAGCGCCGTCGGCAGCGAGGACCTCACCGCGATCCTCGGGGTGCCGCTCCTGCTCGGGCGGACGGTCATCGGGGTCCTCTACGCCGCGAACCACGACGCGCGGCCGTTCAGCCGCGAGGACGTGGACCTGCTGACCAGCTTCGCGGCGCACGCGGCGGTCGCGATCGACAACGCCAGCCGGATCGAGGAGACGCAGGCCGCGCTGGCGGACCTGCGCGAGACCAGCGCCCTGCTGCAGCGCAACGTCGAGGGGGTCCAGCGCGCCTCGGCGGCCCACGACCGGCTGGCCGGGGTGGTCCTGCAGGGGGGGTCCCTGCAGGACGTGGCCACCGAGCTGGAGGCGGTGCTGGACGAGGCCGTGCACATCGTCGACGCGCGCGGCGCCAGCCTGGGGAGCAGCGACCCGGACCGGGCCCCGGGTCCCGCCGAGCTGGAGCTGGTCCGTCGGTCCCTGGACGACAACAGCACCCACGTCGAGGACGGGCTGAGCATCGTCCCGGTCTGGGCGGGAGGAGCTCCGCTCGCGGCGGTGCTCGTGCGCGTCGAGGTCGACGACGTGTCGCGGCGGATCCTGGAGCGCGCGGCGACCGTGGCCGCTCTGATCATGGTCGTGCGGCGCAGCGTCGCCGAGACCCAGACCCGGCTGCGCGGCGACCTTCTCATCGACGTGGTGGTCGGGCGCTCGGGCGCGGGGTCCCTGACCGCGCGCGCGACGCAGCTGGGTGCCGACCTGGGGCAGCCGCACGCGGTCCTCGTCGTGGACGCGGCGGGACCGCAGCTGGTGCAGGCCGCGGGGGACCTGGCCGCCGCCCAGGCGGGCCTGAGCGCCGAGGTGGGGGAGCGGCTCGTGCTCGTCCTGCCCGGTCGCGACGCGGTCGAGCTGGGCAGGCAGCTGCTGCAGCGGGCGGGCAGTGCCTCGGGCGGACCGCGTCGTCCTGTGGGCCGGTCCGTCGCGACGGTCGGCGCTGCCGGCCCGGTGCGGGGTGTCGACGGCGTGCGCGCGGCGTTCGAGGAGGCGACCCGGTGCCTGGAGGCGCTGCTCGCGCTCGGACGCCGGGGCGACGTCGCGGACGCTGCCACCCTCGGCTTCGTGGGGCTGCTGCTGGGGCGGGGGGACCCCCGTGAGCACGTGCAGGACGTGCTCGGTCCGGTCCTGGACTACGACGACCTGCGGGGCACGGCGCTCGTGGAGACCCTGGACGCCTGGTTGCGGGAGGACCGTCATCTCGCACGCACCGGCACGCGCCTGCACGTCCACCCGAACACCGTCACCCAGCGGCTGGACCGGATCGGTCGGCTGCTGGGCGACGGGTGGCAGGCCCCGGACCGGCTCCTGGAGGCCGGCCTCGCCCTGCGTCTCCTGCACGTGCTCCGCGGCTGACGTCAGCTGGTCGGGCCCTCCCCGTCCTCCGCGGCGACGGAGTCCTCGGTCGGCCGTCCGCGACCCCGGCGGCGGGCGAGGAGGTCGGTCACCGTGCCCCAGACTCCGCGGCGGAAAAGCAGGACGACGAGGATGAAGACGCTGCCGGTGATGATGCCGATGCCCTCGAAGCCGGAGCTGGCGAGCGTGTCCTCGAGCAGGACGATGATCACCGCACCGACGACGGCGCCCCACAGCGTGCCGATGCCGCCGAGGACGGTGATGAGGACGACCTTGCCGCTGGTCTGCCAGGAGACCTCCTGCAGCGAGACGAAACCGTGGCTGATCGCGAACAGTCCGCCGGCCAGACCGGCCAGGCCCGCAGAGAGGACGAACACGAGCACGCGGTAGCGGTCCACGTCGTAGCCCAGGGCACGGGCGCGGGCCGGGTTGTCGCGGGTGGCGACGAGCACCCGGCCGAAGGGGGAGTGCACGACCCGCCAGGCGAACCACATGCCGAGCAGGATCAGGGGCAGGGCGGCGTAGTAGAACCAGAAGGCGTCGGTCTCGACCGCCTCGATGCCGAAGAAGGATCGGGGCACGCCCTGCAGGCCGTTCTCGCCGCCGGTCACGCCCCGCCACTGGTTGACGACGAAGAAGAGCATCTGCGCGAACGCCAGGGTGACCATCGCGAAGTAGATGCCCGTGCGCCGCACCGACAGCAGGCCGATCGGGTACGCCAGGGCCATCGCGAAGGCGGCTCCGAGCAGGGCGGCGAGGGGGAACGGCAGGCCCCACTGGAGCGCCGCCAGGCCGGCGACGTAGGCCGAGCCGCCCCAGAAGGCGGCGTGCCCGAAGGACAGCAGGCCGGCATAGCCGAGCAGCAGGTCCAGCGCGACGGCGAAGAGCGCCCACGCGGCGATGTCCATGGCCACCGGCGGGTAGACGAACCAGGGCAGGGCGAGGGCGAACACCAGGCCGAGCCCGACGAGCAGCCAGTGCCGGTTGCTGCGGCCGAGCACCGTGCGCGGCGCGTCGGCCCGGGCCGGTGCGGTGGTGGTGGTGGCGCTCATGCATTCTCCTCCCGTCCGAACAGGCCGGCCGGTCGGAACAGGATGACCAGGGCCATGAGGACGAAGATGGCGATCTGTGACAGGGCGGGGGCGTAGGCCTGGCCGAAGGCCTCGACGAGTCCCACCAGGAAGCCGGCGACGACGGCGCCGACGATGGAGCCGAGGCCCCCGATGACCACGACCGCGAAGAGGATGATGATGAAGCTCGACCCCATGTCGGCGGTGATGGCGCGGAAGGGGGCGGCGAGCACGCCCGCCAGCCCGGCCAGCGCGATGCCGAAGCCGAAGACCGGGGTGACCCACTTGTTCACGTCGACGCCCAGGGCACGGGTGAGCTCGGACTTCTCGGTGGAGGCGCGCACGATCATGCCGATCCGGGTGCGGGTCATCAGCAGCCAGACGGCGCCGCAGACCAGCAGCGAGAAGACGAGCACGAAGACCTGGTAGGTCGGCAGCCGCACGTCCCCGACGACCAGCTGCCCCGTGAGGATCTCGGGACGGGTGTAGGGCAGGCCCGACACGCCGTACTGACGCTTGATCAGGTCGACCAGCAGCAACGACAGCCCGAAGGTCAGCAGGAAGTTGTAGAGGGGGTCGAGGGCGATCAGCCTGCTGATGAGCAGCCGCTCGAGGATCACGCCGAACACGAACATCAGGACCGGCACGACGATCAGGGCCAGCCAGAAGTTGAGGCCGAGGACGTCGAGGAGGACCGCCGCCGTCACCGCGCCGAGCATGTAGACCGCGCCGTGCGCGAAGTTCACCACGCCGAGCACGCCGAAGATGATCGCCAGGCCGAGCGCGGCGAGGGCGTAGAAGCTCCCGGCGGCCAGGCCCTGGATCGTGTACTGCAGGAACTGGTTCATGCCTCTCCTAGGCGGGTGGAGGCCGGGCGCCCCGGGGGGGGGACAGGGGCGCCCGGCCTCCGGTCTGTGGGGTGGGTCGGCGTCAGCCGAAGTCGCAGGTGGTGTCCTCCACCGGCATGAAGGCCTCCTCGGCCGGGATGGTGGCCAGGATCTCCTCGTAGTCCCACTCCTCGGTGACCTCGTCGGCCGACTTCACCTTGGCGAGGTAGACGTCGTGGACGACGCGGTGGTCCTCGGCACGGATCCTCCCGTTCTTGAGGAAGACGTCGTTGATCTCCTTGCCCTCGAAGTTGGCGACGACGGCGTCGGCGTCGTCGGTGCCCTCCTCCTGGACGGCCTCGAGGTACTGCAGCGCGGCGGAGTAGTTGGCTGCGTGGGCGAAGCTCGGGCGGGTGCCGGTCTCCTCCATGAACCGGTCGGCCCAGGCCCGGTTCTCGTCGTCGAAGTCCCAGTACCAGGCCTCGGCGAAGTTGACACCGTCGAAGGCCTCCACCCCGAGGGAGTGGATGTCGGTGATGAACATCAGGCCGACGGCCAGCTCGATGCCGTCGGCGGCGTAGCCGCCCTCGTTGTACTGCTTGACCAGGTTGATGAGGTCCCCACCGGCCTGCATGGTGCCGATGACGTCCGGCTCGGCGGCGGCGGCCTTGGTCAGGAAGGTGGAGAAGTTGTCGTTGGGGAACGGGGTGGCGATGTGGTCGCCCACGGAGCCGCCGGTCGCCTCGATGGCGGCGGTGAAGGACTTGTCCATGTCCTGGCCGAAGGCGTAGTCGGGGTAGATGATCTGCCAGTCGGTGCTGCCGCCCTCGGTGACGGCCGTGCCGGTGGTGTTGGCCAGCTGGTAGGTGTCGTAGGCCCAGTGGAAGGTGTACTTGTTGCACTGGGCGTTGGTGAGCTCGGTGGTGGCGGCACCGATGTTGATGAAGAGCTTCTTCTTGGTCTCCGCCTGGGTCGCCACCGCGAGCGCTGCGGAGGAGGCGGGGACGTCGAGGATGATGTCGGCGCCCTCGCGGTCGTAGAGCTCCTGCGCCTTGGTGTTGGCGACGTCCGGCTTGTTCTGGTGGTCGGCCGAGGTGATCTCGATCGTGTCGACGACCGCGTCGTCGCCGTACTTCTCCTGGAAGTCGGCGATGGCCATCTCGACGGCCTTCACCGAGTTGGGGCCGGACAGGTCCTTGTAGACGCCGCTCTGGTCGTTGAGGACGGCAAGGACGACCTTGCCGTCGGTGAACTCGTCGCCGCCGGCACCGCCGGGACCAGCGTTGCCGCAGGCGGACAGGACGAGGACTCCGGCGGTGACGACCGCCGTGGATGCGAGGCGCTTGGTGCTCATGGGGCTTCTCTCCTTTGAGATGGGTAACGGTGCAGATCGAGGAACTCTGGGGGAGCTCGGTGGTCAGGGGTGGACGCGGGACGGGGGCGCTACATACCGAGGTAGGTGAGGAGCTCGGACTGGCGGGCGGTGAACTCTGCGTTGTCGAGGTTCTCCACGACCGAGCCCTCCGCCAGGACGTAGTGGCGGTCGGCGACGGTCGAGGCGAACTTCACGTTCTGCTCCACGAGCAGCACGGTGGTGCCCTGCTGCTTGACCTGCAGGAGGATGTCCCGGATCCTCTGCACGATCACGGGGGCCAGGCCCTCGCTGGGCTCGTCGAGCAGCAGCAGGCGGGAGCCGGTGCGCAGGACGCGAGCCATCGCGAGCATCTGCTGCTCGCCGCCCGACAGCGTCGTCCCGGCGGCACGCCGGCGGTCGGCCAGGATGGGGAAGGCCTCGTAGACCTGCTCCATCGACCACGCCGAGTCGTGGTGGGTGACCGGGGGGAGGGTCAGGTTCTCCTCGACCGTCAGTGAGGCGTAGACGCCGCGGTCGTCCTGCACCCAGCCCAGTCCCCTGCGGGCCCGCTGGTGGGCGGGCACGGCGGTGATCTCGGTGCCCTCCAGGCTGATGGTGCCCCGCACGTCGCGGTGCAGTCCCATGATGCAGCGCAGCAGGGTCGTCTTGCCGGCACCGTTGCGCCCGACGAGCGTGACGACCTCGCCGGCGCCGACCGTGATGTCCACACCGTGCAGGGCCTGCGCGTCGCCGTAGTAGGCGTGCAGCCCGCGGACCTCAAGCATGGCTCTCCTCCCCGAGGTAGGCGGTGATGACGCGCTCGTCGGTGCGGACCTGGTCGTAGGTGCCCTGGGCGAGCACCTCGCCAGCCATGAGCACGGTGACGTGGTGGGCCAGGCTGCCGACGACGTGCATGTTGTGGTCGACGAAGACGACGGTCCGTCCGGTGGCGATCTGCCTGACGAGCTCGATCGTGCGGTCCACGTCCTCACGCCCCATGCCGGCGGTGGGCTCGTCCAGCAGCATGACCTGGGGGTCGAGGGCCAGGACGAGCGCCATCTCCAGCGCGCGCTTCTGGCCGTAGGCGAGCTCACCTGCGGCTCGGTCGGCCAGGTGGCTGAGCCCGACCTGGGCGATGAGCTCGTCGGCACGGTCGCGGTGGGCGAGGAGCGCCTTGTCCGAGCGCCAGAACCGCATGCCACCGCCGGCCATGCCCTGCAGGGCCAGCTCGACGTGCTCGTGGGGGGTGAGGTTGTCGAACAGGCTGGTGATCTGGAAGGAGCGGGCCACACCCTGGTGGGCGATCTGCTCGGGTGACTGGCCGGTGATGTCCTTGCCGTGCACGGTGATCGTCCCCGCGGTCGGCGTGATGAAGCCGGTCAGCAGGTTGAACAGGGTCGTCTTGCCGGCGCCGTTGGGGCCGACGAGGGCGTGGATCTGGCCCTCCACGACGTCCAGGTCCACGTCGCGGACGGCGCGGAACCCCCGGAAGTCCTTGGTCAGCCCGCGGGCGGACAGCGCGACGACGTCGGTGTCGCGCGCCGCTGCGGCGGGGTCGAGATCTGCTGGGCTCATGGGGGCTCACGTTATGGTGGCCAGCCGACCGGTCCTATGTGGTGCCGTCACATATTTACCCGCCTGCGCCTGGCTGCGCATGACATGGACATGAATCGGTCGTCAGGTCAGGATGCACCGAGCGGGCCTGCACGGCCCAGGCGACGCGGCGACGACGAAGGAGGCAGGGATGACGACACGCACGGTGCTGGTCACCGGCGGGGCGAGCGGGATCGGAGAGGCGATAGCCCGGCGCAGCGCCCACGACGGCTTCCGGGTCGTGGTCGCCGACCGTGACCCGGAGGCGGCCGAGCGCGTCGCGGGGGAGATCGGGGGTGAGGCGTGGGTGGTCGACCTGGCGGAGACCGCTGCCCTGGAGGACCTGCGCCTGGAGTGCGACGTCCTCGTCAACAACGCGGGGGTGCAGAGGGTCGCGCCGATCCACGAGTACGTGCCGGCCGACTGGCGCTTCATCCACCGGCTGATGCTCGAGTCGCCGTTCCTGCTCGTGCGGGCCGCGCTGCCGCACATGTACGCCCAGGGGTGGGGCCGCGTCGTCAACGTCTCGTCCGCCCACGGGCTGCGCGCGTCGGAGTTCAAGGTGGCCTACGTGGCGGCCAAGCACGGCATGGAGGGGATGTCGAAGGTGACTGCGCTCGAGGGCGCCCCCCACGGCGTGACCTCCAACTGCATCAACCCCGGCTACGTCCGCACCCCGCTCATCGAGAAGCAGATCGCCGACCAGGCCGCGACGCACGGCATCCCCGAGGACGAGGTCGTCGAGAAGATCATGCTGACCCGCTCGGCGATCAAGCGCCTCGTCGAGCCCGCCGAGGTCGCCGCGCTCGCCTCCTTCCTCATGTCCGACGACGCCGGCATGGTCACGGGCACCTCCTACACGATGGACGGCGGCTGGACCGCCCAGTGACGGTCCCCTAGCCACGCCATCGACGCCGCCACCATCGCCCGCACGCCCGTGTCGAGCACCGGCTGGAGCACCGGGGCGAAGTGCGGCGAGTGGTTGTCGGGGAAGTCGTCCGTCCGGCCGCCGTCCTCGGCCTGGACCCACTCCTGCGCGTCGAACGCGCCGAAGCCCCAGTACGTGTACGGCGCGCCCCAGGCGTCCGGCAGCGCGGAGAAGTCCTCGGACCCGCTCTCGGGCTCGAAGACCCGCACCTGCTCCCCGCCCAGCTCGGCCACCAGGGCGGCACGCACACGCTCGGTCACCCCGGGGTCGTTGTCGGTCACCGGCAGGTGGTCGAAGTGCTCGATCACCGGCTCCGGCGCACCCCACGCCGCTGCCTCGGCGCGCGCGGTGCGCTCGATCGCGGCCAGGCAGGTCGCTGCCACGGCGGCGTCGTAGGTGCGCACCGTTCCCTCGAGCACCGCCGTCGACGGGATGATGTTGGTCTTGGTCCCGGCCTGGATCCGCCCGACGGTCACCACCGCGGTCGCCCGCGGGGGCACCTGCCGCGCCACGATCGTCTGCAGCCGCATCACCAGGGACGCCGCCATCACGACCGGGTCGATCGCAGTGTGCGGGGCCGACCCATGGCCTCCCTTGCCGCGCAACGTGATCCGGAAGTCGTCGCAGCTGGCCATGATCGGGCCCGTAGCCAGCTTCACCGACCCGGCCGGCCCCGGGAGGACGTGCTGCCCGAGGGCGACGTCGGGCCGGGGGAGCCGCTCCACGAGACCGTCGCGCACCATCGCCTCCGCCCCGTTGTGCTGCTCCTCCGCCGGCTGGAAGACGGCGAGGACGGTCCCCGCCCACTCCTGGCGCGCGTCGAGCAGCAGCCGCATGGACGCCAGGAGCGTCGCCACGTGCGTGTCGTGGCCGCACGCGTGCATGACCGGCACGGACTCGCCCTGCAGGTTCGTCGTCACCACCCGCGACGCGTAGTCCAGCCCCGTGTCCTCCGCGACGGGCAGCCCGTCCATGTCGGCGCGCAGCAGCACGGTCGGGCCCTCCCCGTTGCGGACCACCACCGCCACGCCCGTCCCCGCGATCCCCTCGACGACCTCGAGCTCCTGGCCCCCCGGCATACCCCTGACCTCGCGCACCACGCGTGCGGCCGTCTCGTGCTCGGCCATCGACAGCTCGGGGTGGGCGTGCAGGTGCCGGTAGAGGTCCTCGAGCCAAGGACGGATCGCGCCGAGCCCGGAGAGCACGGCAGAGGCAGGGGTCGAGGAGGGGAAGGGCTGGGTCATGGCGTCATCGTGGCAGGGTGTGCGGGTGAACGCGAGAGTGATCCACACCGGGCAGGCGCTGGTCGACGTCGTGCTGGAGGTCCCAGGGCTGCCGCAGCGGGGAGGCAACGTCAACGCCAGCACCTACACCCGCTACGCCGGAGGCGCCGTGAGCATCCTGCTGGCCGCGGCCCGCACCGGGGCCCCCGCTGCGCACGCCGGCGCGCACGGCGACGGGCCGAACGGCGACCTCGTCCGCAGCGCGCTGGCCGCCGAGGGGGTCCACGTCACCGCGGCGCCGGTGCCCGGGCAGGACACCGGGATCTGCGTGGTGATGGTCGAGCCGACCGCCGAGCGCACCTTCCTCACCACCTACGGTGCCGAGCGGGTGATCAGCGCGGGCTCGCTGGGCACGAGCGACCCTCGACCCGGTGACCTCGTCTGCGTCACCGGCTACAGCCTGTACCCACCCACGAGTGAGCCGCTGCTGTCCTGGCTCGAGGCGCTGCCCGAGGGCGTCGTCGTGGTGCTGGACCCCGGCGCCGCCCTGGGCGACGTGGGGGAGGAGACCCGTCGGCGGATCCTGGCGCTCACCGACGTCTGGACGTCCAACGCCGCCGAGGCGCTGGAGCTGACCGGCGTCGGCGACGTCGAGGACTCCTGCGCCGCGGTCGCCGGTCGGCTGACCGAGGGCGCGGCGGTCGTCGTGCGCGACGGCCCCGAGGGGTGCTTCGTGCGGGTCGGGGGCCTCACGACCCACGTGCCCGGCTACCCGCAGACACCGGTCGACACCAACGGTGCCGGCGACGCGCACACCGGTGTCCTGTGCGCCGAGCGCGCGCTGGGCACGCCCTGGCTGGAGGCCGCCCGTCGCGCCAACGCCGCCGGAGCGGTGAAGGTCACCCGTCGCGGCCCGGCGACGGCGCCGACCCGCGCCGAGGTGGACGACTTCCTGGCCGACCAGCGCCCGGCGGAGGGCGGGGGCCCCGGCCCGACGGTCGTCAGCTAGAGGACCCGCCCGGTCGCGACCACGGCACCCCGAACCGACCGTCGTGCACGACCTCACCGACCGGCCGACGCCCCCGGCGCACCGACCGGGACGGTGGGTGCGGCACGGCATACCCCAGCGCCACCACCCCGACCAGTCGCCGCTCCGGGGGGACGGCGAAGGTGCGCCGGACGTCGTCCTGACGCTCGGCCGGTACGCCGAAGAGCAGCCCGCCCAGGCCCTCGTCGACGGCGGTGAGGAGCATGAGCAGGGCGGCCATCCCGGTGTCGACGTCCCACCAGGGCACCGGCCACCCGTCCGGGTCCCGGTCCGTCCGGCCCTTGTCGGGCTCGGCGTAGCGCCCCAGGTAGGCCTGCGGGTCGGACAGGCAGACCACGAGGCAGGGCGCGGTGGAAACCCCCCGCAACCAGCGGTCCGGCACGAAGCCGGGCTCGTCCCACCCCGGTACGGTCGCCCGCCACCAGCGCCGTCGGTCCTCGGCACGCGTGAGCACGAGCAGGTCGGTGCCCTGGCTGAACCCGGCGCTGGGACCGCGCCGGGCGTGGTCGAGGACCCGCGACAGCACGTCCTCCGGCACCGGCCGGTCAGGGTCGAACTCCCGCACCATCCGCCGTCGTGCGAGGACCTCACGCAGCTCCATGCCCGGCATCGTGGCACGCGGCGCGTCGTCGCGGGTGCTCCGACCGGACCTGGACCCGAGGAGCCCAGGATCGAGATCACTGCCATAGTTGGGCCATGACGGAGACGGCCGAGCTGCCCCCGGGATACCCGCAGGAGTGGGAGGCGGACGTCGTGCTGTCCGACGGCATGGTCGCGCACGTGCGTCCGATCCGCCCCGACGACACCGAGGCCATCCACGAGTTCCACGCCGGCCAGTCCGAGGAGTCCATCTACCTGCGCTTCTTCGCGCCCATCAAGCGGCTCTCCGACAAGGACGTCCACCGCTTCACGCACGTGGACTACGTCGACCGGGTGGCCCTGGTGATGACGATCCGCGACAAGCTCGCCGGCATCGGCCGCTACGACCGCCTCGAGCCCGGGGGAACCGTCGCCGAGGTGGCCTTCAACGTCTCCGACCACCACCAGGGCCGGGGGATCGGCTCGGTCCTGCTCGAGCACCTCGCCGACATCGGCCGCGAGGGCGGGGTCCGGCGCTTCGTCGCCGACGTGCTCCCGCAGAACCGCAGGATGATCGGGGTCTTCCGCGACGCCGGCTACGAGGTCTCGCACGAGTTCGACGACGGCGTCATCGCGGTGGCCTTCGACATCCTCCCCACCGACGAGTCGCGGGCAGTCCGCATGTCCCGGGAGCACCGCTCCGAGGCGCGGTCGGTCCGGCAGGTGCTCCACCCGCGGTCGGTCGCCGTCATCGGGGCCAGCCGGCGCACGGGGACGGTCGGCCGCGCCCTGCTCAACCACATCGTCGAGGGCGACTTCGCCGGAGACCTCTACGCCGTCAACAGCCGCGCGGACGCCGGCACGCCCCTCTGCGGGCTGCCCAGCCATCGGTCGGTGTGCGAGATCGAGGGCGGCGTCGACCTCGCGGTGATCGCCGTGCCCGCGGCCGACGTGCTGGCCACCGTCGACGAGTGCGCCGATGCGGGGGTCAAGGCGCTCGTCGTCGCCTCGGAGGGGTTCGCCGAGGCGGGCCGGGAGGGGGAGCGTCTGCAGCGCGGGCTGCTGCTGCGCGCTCGCCGCTACGGCATGCGGGTGCTGGGGCCCAACAGCTTCGGCCTCATCAACAACGACCCGCAGATCCGGCTCAACGCCTCGATCGCCGCGCCGGAGCACCTGCCCGGCCACGGCTCGCTGGGCCTGTTCGCGCAGTCGGGCGCCCTCGGGATCGCGGTGCTCGCCTCGGCCGCCCGGCGTGGGTTGGGGATCTCCACCTTCGCCTCCGCCGGCAACCGGGTCGACATCTCCGGCAACGACCTCATGCAGTACTGGCTCGACGACGACGCCACGTCCGCGGTCGGTCTCTACCTGGAGTCGATGGGCAACCCCCGCAAGTTCTCCCGGATCGCCCGCAAGCTCTCCTCGATCAAGCCGGTCATCGTCGTCAAGTCCGGCGTGGGCAAGTACGGCACGCCCCGCGGCCACCGGGTGCGCTCCACGCAGGAGCGGCCAGAGGCGTTCGCGCAGATGCTCAAGCAGGCCGGTGTCATCCGCGTCGAGAACACGCACCAGCTCTTCGACGTCGCGCAGCTCGTCCTCAACCAGCCGCTGCCGCGCGGCCGTCGCGTGGCGATCGTGACCAACAGCGACGCGCTCGGCTCGCTGGCCGCGGACGCCGCCGCCTCCTGGGACCTCGAGATCGCGCACGGGCCGACGACGGTGAGTGCCGAGGCCCAGGTGGACCAGTTCCGCACGGCGGTCGAGGAGGCACTGGCCGACGACACCGTGGACTCGCTCATCGCCTGCTTCATCCCCCCGGTCGCCCAGATCGACCCCGAGGTGGTGCACGCCGTCGAGCAGGTCGTCGCCGGGCACGAGAAGCCGTGCGTCGCCACCTTCCTGGGGATGCGCGGCCTGACCGACACAACCGGCCTGCCGACCTACCCGATGCCGGAGGACGGGGTCCGGGCGCTGGCGGCGGCCACGAGGTATGCCGAGTGGCGGCGCAGCGACCGGGGCACCCGGGTGCGCCCGGAGGGGGTGAGCCGGGGTACCGCCCACGCCGTGGTCGTCGGGGCGCTGGCCCGGGACCCCCGTGGCGTTGACCTGGACGCGGACGAGGTGTCGGCGCTGCTCGCCGCCTACGGGATCTCGGTCTGGCCCACGGTGCACGTCGGCACGGACGCCGAGGCCGTCGAGGCCTACCGCGAGCTCGGCGGCACGGTGGTCATGAAGGCCACCTCGGCGCTGCTCAAGCACCAGCCAGGCCAGGGGTGGATCCGCACCGGGCTGCGCCACCCCAAGGCGATCGGTGCGGCATACCGCGACCTCGACGCCGTGCTCCGCCCGCTCGGCGCGGAGGGGATCGCCCTGCAGCGGATGGCCCCCTCGGGGATCGCGGTCGAGATCCACTCCAGCGAGGACGCCCTCTTCGGGCCGGTCGTCGGGTTCGGCGTGGCGGGGATCCCCGTCGACCTGCTCGGCGACGTCGCCCACCGGTTCCCGCCGCTGACCGACGTCGACATCGTCGACATGGTGGCCTCCATCCGGGCCGCCCCGATGCTCGACGGCTACCGCGGGGCGATGCCGGTGGACCACGCGGCCCTCTACGACCTCATCGCCCGGGTGTCGGTGCTCACGGACGACCACCCCGAGCTGGCGCACCTGCGGCTCAACCCGGTGATCGCCCACCCCGACGGCATCGAGGTGCTCGGCGCGGAGGTCCACGTCGCGCCGGCGCCGACGCGGACGGACGCCGAGCGGCGGACGATGCTCTCCTGAGGAGGTGGCACCATGGGACGCATGGTCCGCCGTCTGAGGTCTCCGCTGCCCGACTCTCTCGTCGCCGACATCGAGCGGGCCGGCTACCTTCCCGACGTCGTGCACGACGTCGTGCTCACCGCGGTCGGGCGCGACCAGGTCGTCAGCCACCTCGTGCACGCCGAGACCACCTTCGACGAGCAGGCCGTGCGCAACCACCTCACCGTGCTCGTCCTCACGGACCGACGCCTCGTCATCGCCCACGCCGACGACCATGAGGGACCGGAGCGGCAGCGCATGGCGACCGCGACCAGCGAGACCGTCCCGCTGCGGGCGGTGCGCGGCGTCATGCTCACGCACGTCGTGCCGGACCCGGAGCACTTCGACGGCTCGCTCGCCGGGCGGGCCATCACCCTCACCCTCGGCTGGGGCGCCGTGTCCCGCATCGACCTGCTGCCCGCCATGTGCGAGGACCCCGAGTGCGAGGGCGACCACGGCTACGAGGGCACCGTGGCCAGCGACGACATCTCCCTGCGCGTGTCCGCCGACGCGGACGGTGTCGACCGTCTCGAGCGGGCGCTCGCCTTCGCCCAGGAGCTGTCGGCCCGGCTCGGTCGATGACGGGGGAGGGACGAGCGCCGCGAGCCGAGACGGTCGCCGCGGCGGTCCGGCTCTACCGTCCCCCCGTGCCCGGGGAGGGTCTGACGTCCGTGCTGCCCGCAGCGCTCGTCGCCCTCGGGGCAACGGTCCCGGAGGGGGTGGTCGAGGCGGCGTGGAGCCTGCCGCAGACGCGGCGGGTCGTGGTGGTCCTCGTGGACGGCCTCGGCTCCCGACAGCTCTCCCGCGGCAGCGGCCACGCGCCCTTCCTGCGGACCCTCAGCTCGCTCTCGCCGGACGCGCGCTGCGGTTTCCCCTCCACGACCGCCACCAGCCTGGGCAGCCTCGGCACCGGCCTACCCGCCGGCCAGCACGGCATCGTCGGCTGGCAGACCGGCCTGCGCGACGGCGAACGGCTGTTCAACCACCTCGCCTGGAAGGACGGGCCGGACCCCACGACGTACCAGCCGCACCGCACCCTCCTGCAGGAGGCCGGGCGCCAGGACATCACCGTCACCACCGTCTCCCGGGGCCTCTTCTGCGGCTCGGGCTTCACGCGGGCCGCCCTGCGCGGCGGTGCCTTCAGCGCGGCCGAGACGCCGACCGAACGCGTGGAGGGCGTGCTGCGGGCACTGGCCGGCGCCGGACGGAAAGGCCGGGCGCTGGTCTACGCCTACTGGGACGCCGTCGACAAGGCCGGCCATGTGCACGGCCCCGGCACGCTCGGGTGGGGCAGCGCGGTGGAGGAGGTCGACGCCTTCGTCGCCGAGCTCGCCCGGCGCGCGCCGGAGGGCACGGTCGTCGTCGTCACCTCCGACCACGGCATGATCGAGGCGCCCGAGGCGCAGCGCCGCGACCTCGCCCTCGAGGAGGACCTCGGAGCGGGGGTCCGGCTGCTCGCCGGCGAGCCGCGGGTGCCGCAGGCCTGGTGCCAGCCCGGGGCGATCGACGACGTGGTCGACACCTGGCAGGAGGAGCTGGGCGAGGACGCCCTCGTGCTCACCCGCGAGGAGGCGGTCGCCGCCGGGTGGTTCGGCGCGGTCCTGCCGGGGCACGAGCGGCGGGTCGGTGAGGTCGTCGCCGCGATGCTCGGCACCGCCACCCTCCTCGACTCACGCGTGCTGCGACCCCAGGTCCTCGCCCTGCGCGGCCACCACGGGTCCGTCACCGACGCCGAGACCGCCATCCCCCTGCTCCTCCACCACACCTGACCGGTCGCGTCCCGTTGCCGCACCGGACGTGTCCTGCTGCCGCACCGGAGCGTGGTGCCGCCCCACCAGGCCCGCGGTATGCCGTGTCCGCGACCGCCCTTCCCGGTGCGGGCGATGCCGTACGTAGACTGCGGCGGTGGCTGAGCTCGTCTTCTTCACCGGGACCATGGACTGCGGGAAGTCGACCCTCGCGCTGCAGATGGACCACACCCATTCCACCCGGGGCCGCGCCGGCCTGCTGTTCACCCGGCACGACCGCTCCGGGGAGGCGGTGCTCTCCTCCCGCCTCGGGCTGAGCAAGCCGGCGCTCGAGGTGACCGACGTCCTCGACCTCTGGGACTTCGTCGTCGAGCACAAGACCAGGGGGCGGCGCATCGACTACCTCGTCTGCGACGAGGCGCAGTTCTACACCCCCGTCCAGATCGAGCAGCTCGCCCGGCTGGTCGACGAGATGGGCGTCGACGTCTTCGCCTTCGGCATCACGGCCGACTTCCGCACCGAGCTCTTCCCCGGCTCGCGACGACTGATCGAGCTGGCGGACCGCACCGAGCAGCTGCAGGTCCGGGCGCTGTGCTGGTGCGGCAAGGCGGCGACCGTCAACGCGCGCGTCGTGGACGGGGTGATGGTGGTCGAGGGGGAGCAGGTCGTCGTCGGTGACGTGGCCGGTGCCGGAGCGGCACCCACGGTCGAGTACGAGATGCTCTGCCGCCGCCACTACATGCGACGGATGAACGCCTCGGCCGCACACGCCCAGGCGATCTCGCCGGAGGTGCTGCCCTTCGACCTCTGCGGGTTGCCGCAGCCGTCGCCGTCACCCGGGGACGACGCTCCCCGCTGACACGGCGCGAGGAGCCCACGCCATGGGCCCACGCGAGGAGCGTCAGGCCGATGCCTGCCGGTCAGCCCGGCTGTCCGGTCAGCCTCGCCGCCGGTCCCCGGAGCCGAACATGATGTCGTCCCAGCTGGGCACGCTCGTACGTCCCTTGCGCCGGGGGGTCTCGTCCGAAGCCGCCGGGTCCGCGGCGTCCGCCCCCTCCACGGGTGTGGCGCGCGCCTGCGCCGAGGTCTGGGGGCTGGACGGCACCGGCGCGTCGTCGTCCTCCACGTCCTGCAGCTGATCCACACCCTCGGAGCCGTCCAGCTGCTCGGGCTCCTCCCTGTCCTGGGACTCCGGGTCGTCGACCTCGAGATCCAGGTCGTCGACCTCGTCCTCGAACAGCTCACCGTCGGTGCCGAAGAACTCCTCGAAGCTCACCTCCGACGGGTCGGCGGTCCGCGCGTAGATGACCTCGTCGTCCTTCTCCTCCACCGGAGCGTCGACCGGTGCGGGCAGCTTGGGCAGCCGGAGGCGGCGACGCTCACGTCGTCGCTCTGACTCCCGGGCCGAGGGTCCGCGGTCGGACGGCTCGGACGACCCGGGGGAGGACGGGTCCTCGTGCGACCCCACGTCCTCACGCAGCGTGCCGACCTCGACGGGGTGCACGGGCGAGGGCGACTCGGCGGCCGAGCCGCGGGGGTGGGCGGCCGGGGGCTCGCCGAGCTCCTCGAACGGCAGGTGCTCCTCGGGGAAGGGCTCCTGGCCGGGCACGTGCGGCGCGGCGGCGCCCTGGCCGGCCGCGAGGTCGTCCTCTCCCAGAGGTCCGGTAGCCACGCCCCCTCCGGAGCCGGCCGGCTCCTTCCGCGGTCGGCGGCCCCGACGCTGACGCCGCTCGCGCATCGCCGCCATCAGGTCCGCGGTCTCGTCCTCCGCGTGGCTGGCCCCCAGGAGCGGGTGGCCGGCGAGACCGCCGGGCAGTGCCTGCTCATCCTCGCTCAGCCACCGGGCCTCGTCGTCCAGCGCGTCGATCGAGCGGTCGGCCACGTCGTAGTGCCACGCGGCGCGCCGCTCCTTGCCGCCCGCGCTGAAGATCACCAGCACCGTCCACGGCCCCTGGTGCTCGGTCCGGGCGGCGTCCCAGCTGACCTCGGCGGGCGTGACGCCCCGCTTCTGCAGCCGTTCGCGCACGCGTCGCTCCAGGGTGTGCGAGCCGTCGGTGCGGCCGTTGGCCCGCACGTGCGCGGCCCGGGCCAGCCCGACGACGTGCTCGCGCTCGGCCAGCACGGGGCCCTCGAACCGGCGCACCCGCGCCAGTTCCCAGCCGGTGCCCTCGGCCACCTCCTCGGCCGTCTGCCCGGCGCGGATCATCGCCTGGACCTCCCGTGGCGTGGCCGAGGCCCCGCCGTCGCGGTCGGGCCGGGGTGCGTGGGGCCGGGCACGGAGGGCGGCGCGCAGACGGTCGTCGACCGCCACGACGTACCGCGTCCCGTCGTCGGCGACGACGACCAGACGGCCGCCCTCGTCGAGCTCGTCGAAATGGAGCTGCTGCATGGTTGACCACTGTGCCATCCTCGAGCGCCTCCTCGGGGGAGGGCACGCCGCCCGGGCGACCGGACGGATAGCCTGGGGCCGCCATGCTCACCGCACCCGCCGACGTCCGGCTCGCCCTCGACCTGGTCGGAATCTTCGCCTTCGCGATCTCCGGCGGGCTGGTCGGCCTGCGCACCCGGCTGGACCTGTTCGGCGTCGCGGTGCTGGCCTGGGTCACCGGCCTCGGCGGAGGAATCATGCGCGACGTGCTGCTCGGCCAGACCCCTCCCGCCGGCATCAGCAACCCCGTCTTCGTCGTGACCGCCCTCGCGGCCGGGCTCGTGGTGCTCGCCGCCCACCCGGTCCTCGTCGACCCCACCCGCCCCCGTGCACGCCTGCGCACCGGCCTGATCTCCCGCGCCGTGAAGTACCTCGACGCCGTCGGCCTGGGCGTCTTCTCGGTCTCCGGCGCGATGCTGGCACTCTCCCTGGACGCCCCGGCCCTCGCCTGCGTCGTCGTCGGCGTCGTGACCGCCGTCGGCGGCGGCATGCTGCGCGACGTCCTCGTGGGCCAGGTCCCCGAGGTGCTCCGCCGCGAGGTGTATGCCGTGCCCGCCCTGCTGGGCGCCACCGCCGTCGTCGTCGCCGAGCGCCTCGACGCGCTGACCTCGCTGGTGGTGTGGGGCGCCGTGCTCGGGGTCATCGCCGTCCGCGTGTCCGCCATCGTCCTCGACCTTCACGTGCCCACCCCGCAGAAAGCAGGAGACCGCCCATGAGCCAGCCGACCGCCGACCCGGCCGAGCCCACACCCCCCACCTCGCCCGCCCCCGACGCGCCCGGCCGCCCGGACCCGGACCTCCCCGCCGCGCAGTCCGGGGACGACGAGGTCGTCGCCGAGCTCGAGGCGGACCTGACGACTCACGACGACACCCGGCTCGTGCCCTACCAGGCGATCGTGCTGACCTCGTTCGGCGGCCCGGAGGCCCCCGAGGAGGTGATGCCCTTCCTGCGCCGTGTCACCGCCGGCCGTGGGATCCCCGACGAGCGTCTCGAGGCCGTCGCCGAGCACTACCACCACTTCGGCGGCCGGAGCCCGATCAACGACCAGAACCGCGCGCTCATCGAGGCGCTGCGGGCCGAGCTGACCCGGCGCGAGATCGCGCTGCCCGTCCTGTTCGGCAACCGCAACTCCGAACCCTTCCTCGCCGAAGCGCTCCGGCAGGCCCACGACGAGGGCATGACCCGCCTGCTGGCGGTCACGACCAGCGCCTACTCGTGCTACTCCTCCTGCCGGCAGTACCGCGAAGACATCGCCGGCGCGATCGACGAGCTGGCGGCGGAGGGTCGCGCGGTCAGCGTCGACAAGGTGCGGCAGTACTGGAACCACCCCGGCTTCTCCGGGACCAACACCCGCCTGGTGACCGAGGCGACCCGGGTGCTCGCCGAGCGCAGCGGCACCACGCCCTACCTCGTGTTCGTCACCCACTCCCTGCCGACCGCCATGGACGACACGAGCGGCCCCGGGGACGACGAGGGCAACCTCTACTCCCGGCAGCACGCCGAGCTCGCGGCGGCCGTCACCGCCGAGGCGTCGGCGACGCTCGGGGTGGAGCTGGAGCACGCCCTCACCTACTGCTCGCGCTCCGGCCCGCCCACCCAGCCGTGGCTCGAGCCGGACGTCAACGACCACCTGGCGGCGCTGGCGGCGCGGGGCGTGCGGCACGTCGTGCTCGCCCCGATCGGCTTCGTCTCCGACCACATGGAGGTCGTCTTCGACCTCGACACCGAGGCGGTCGAGACCGCCCAGGAGCACGGGATCGAGCTGGAGCGCGTGCCGACCGTCGGGACCGACACCGAGTTCGTCATGGGCCTGGTCGACCTGGTGCTCGAGCGGGCCGCCGAGGCCCGCGGCGAGGACGTCGACCACCCCACCTGGCCGGGCTCCGAGCCGCGGCCGTCGGTGTGCCTCCCCGGCTGCTGCCCCAACCTGCGGACCGCGAAGCCGGCCGCCTGCGGGTCGGACTGAGGTGGAGCCCCGGAGCACCCTGCCGGTGGACCCGCTGGGGATCCCCCAGGCCGAGCGGGTCGCGCTCGAGCAGCTCGCCGTGGAGCTCGCGACCGAGGCCGGGGACATGGTCCGCGACGAGCGACCGGACGGCCTCGGCGTCGAGCACACCAAGTCCTCGGACCTGGACGTGGTGACCATCATGGACACCCGGTGCGAGACGCTGCTCCGGTCCCGCATCGCCGCTGCTCGCCCCGACGACGGAGTCCTCGGCGAGGAGGGCTCCGCCGTGCTGGGCCGCTCCGGTCTGACCTGGGTGCTCGACCCGATCGACGGGACCGTCAACTACCTCTACGACCTCCCGGCGTATGCCGTGTCGGTCGCGGTGGTCGTGGGGGACCCCACGACGCCCGGCCGGTGGGCGACGGTGGCCGGCGCGGTGGTCTGCCCGCGCACCCGTGAGGTGTTCCACGCCCGGGCCGGCGGGGGAGCCTGGGTGGTGACCGACGGTCGACGGCGCGGCCCGCTGCGGACCAGTGGCGTGTCGGAGCTGGGTGGGATGCTGCTGGCGACGGGCTTCGCCTACGACCGGCAGGTGCGGGTCGGCCAGGCCGCGGTCGTCGCCGACCTGCTGCCGCGCGTCCGCGACGTCCGGCGGATGGGGGCCGCGGCCCTCGATCTGTGCCACGTCGCGGCGGGACGGGTCGACGGCTACTTCGAGCGGTGCACCAAGCCGTGGGACGTCGCGGCCGGGATGCTCCTCGTCACCGAGGCCGGCGGGTCCGTGACCGGCCTCGCCGAGGGCAGCGGCCCCTCCGGGGAGATGGTGGTGGCGGCCGGTCCGGCGGGCCACCAGGTCCTGCTGCGCGAGCTGCGGGCTCTCGTCCGTGGAGCCGACCGGAGTCCCTGACCACCCGGTTCGCGCCGACCCTCCCCGATAGGGCACAATCCGCCCGACAGCGGTCGCGAGCCCAGTGCTGCGAGCGCCCGGGCACAAAACGGGGGTCACGCGCGTTCTGCACCGCTAGACGACATCGCGCTGGACCTTGAGGAGGATGGGTAATGGCGACCGACTACGACGCCCCACGCAAGACCGACGACGAGCTCAGCGAGGACTCGATCGAGGAGCTGAAGGCACGGCGCAACGACAAGGCCTCGGGCAGTGTCGACGTCGACGAGACCGAGCAGGCGGAGGGCTTCGAGCTCCCCGGGGCGGACCTGTCCAACGTGGAGCTGTCGGTGCACGTGCTGCCCCGTCAGTCCGACGAGTTCACCTGCTCGCGCTGCTTCCTCGTGCACCACCGCAGCCAGCTCGCCAAGGAGGTCGGCGGCCTGCCGGTCTGCTCCGAGTGCGCGGCCTGACGCCGGCCCTCCGGGCCTGACGATGACCCTCCACGACGGCCACGTCGACGCGGTCCCGGTGGCGCTGCGGCGGCTGGACGACGGGCTGCCCGTGCCCCGGCAGGCCCGTGCGGGGGACGCGGGCGTGGACCTGCACGCCCGCGACGGGCTCACCCTCGCGCCGGGTGAGCGGGCGCTGGTGCCGACCGGCGTCGCGATCGCCCTCCCGCAGGGGTATGCAGCGTTCGTCCACCCCCGCTCCGGCCTCGCGGCCCGGCACGGGGTGTCGGTCCTCAACGCTCCGGGCACCGTCGACGCGGGATACCGTGGGGAGATCCTCGTCAACCTCATCAACACCGACCCGCAGGAGACGTTCAGCCTCTCGCGGGGCGAGCGCATCGCCCAGCTGGTGGTGCAGCGCGTGTCCACACCGGTCTTCGAGGTGGTCGAGGAGCTGCCCGCCTCCGAGCGGGGAGAGGGTGGGCACGGCCACACCGGCCAGCACGCCGCAGCGCCTCTCCGCCCGGCACCCGACTCCGACCCGAAGGACTGACCCGCACGTGGCACTGTTTGGCCGTAGCAGGAGCAGCCGACCCTCCGACGAGGAGCTGCTCGCCCAGGACGAGAACCCGGACACGGTGGTCCGGCCGGAGCCCGCCGCCGGCGAGCCGGGCGTCGACCGCCCCTGGGACCGCGCCGGCGACGGACCCTACGACGTCAGCGAGTGGCGGGAGCTCGACGGTCGTCTCGACCTCGGCGCGCTGCGGCTGCCCACCGTCCAGGGCATGCAGATGCGCCTCGACCTCGACCAGGGAGCCAACAAGGTCGTCGGCGCCACGCTCGGGTTCGGCGCCTCGCAGCTGCAGATCCAGGTCTTCGCCGCGCCCCGCACCCTGAGTCTCTGGGACGAGCTGCGCCCCGAGATCGCCCGCGGGCTGGTCGACGCCGGCGGTGCGGCCGAGGTCGTCGACGGGGTGATGGGCAAGGAGCTGCGCGCCCGCATGCCCGGGCGTGCCCCGGACGGCGGTGTGGCCTTCCAGCCCGCGCGCTTCCTCGGCGTCGACGGCCCGCGCTGGTTCCTGCGGGCCGTCGTCAACGGGCCCGCAGCCACCGACGAGGGCCAGCTGCGCCCCATCCTGGCGTTCGTGCGCCAGATCGTGGTGAAGCGCGGCGAGGAGCCGCGCCCGCCCCGCGAGCTGCTCGACCTCACGGCACCCGCCGGGGTGCTGGAGGCCGCGGCGAAGCAGGCGCAGGCCCGCCGCGCCGCCGCCCAGAAGCAGGCCGTCGAGCGCGCCGCCGCCCAGGCGCCCGTGCTCCAGAAGCCGTCCGCGGCCGGCGTGGTCGGCATCACCCCCGGTGGCGGTCCTGACGGGCGGGACCAGGACCCCGAGCGCGGCCGGCACCGGACCGAGCCTGCGCCCACCGACGCACCGGCGGCCCCGACCCGACCCGAGTTCACGTGAACGAGGCTCCCCGACCTGTCGCCGGCACCACCCCGGGCACCGGCTCCGGGACGGCGCCGCACGGCACCGCGGTGGAGACGGTCGAGCACGTCATCCGCCGGCGGATCAGCGACGCACTCGGGGGCTGGTACGGCTCGCTGGAGACGGCGCTGCCCACGGTCGCCTTCGTCGCCACCTGGCTGCTCGTCGACGACGTGCGCACCGCGGTGTATGCCGCGGCCGGGGTGCTCGTGCTCCTCGCCGTCTTCCGCCTGCTCACGGGCGGGTCCTACCGCTTCCTCGCCTCGGCCGTCTTCGCCACCGCCCTGGCGGCCTTCTTCGCGCTGCGCTCCGGGGAGGCCGAGGACGCCTTCCTCCCCGGCATCATGATCAGCGGCGCCTACGCCGTCGGGGCGCTCGCCTCGATCCTGCTCCGCTGGCCCCTCGTCGGTTTCATCGTCGGCGTGGGCGACCCCGACTTCGCCGAGTCACCCACGGCCTGGCGCCGGGACCGCGGCCTGGTCCGCGTCGCCTCCCGTCTCACCTGGGTGCTGGCGGCGCTGTTCGTCCTCCGGGTGGCGGTCATGCTTCCCCTCTACCTCGCCGGCAACGTCGCCCTGCTCGGCGTGGCCAAGATCGCGCTGGGCTGGCCCGCCTACCTGCTGGCCGTGGTGGTGATGGGGTTCCTCCTCGCCACCGGGCACACACCGCACACCCCGGACGCGAGCGACCCGAGCGACCCGACGGACCCGAGCGACCCGGCCCACAGGGACAGCACACCGCCGGAGGTGCGCCCGTGACCGGGCTGCAGGTCGGCGACGTCGTCACCGTCACGGTCGGGGACGTGGCGCACGGGGGGCACTGCGTGGCGCGGCACGAGGGACAGGTGCTGTTCGTGCGGCACACGCTGCCCGGCGAGGTCGTCGCGGTGCGGGTGACCGAGGTCGGCTCCGGCGCCAGGTTCGTGCGGGCCGACGCCGTGGAGGTCCTGACCGCCTCACCCGAGCGTGTCGAGCCGCCGTGCCCCTACGCCGGTCCCGGACGCTGCGGTGGCTGCGACTGGCAGCACGCCACGCTGGAGGAGCAGCGCCGCCTCAAGGCCCGGGTCGTCGTCGAGCAGTTCACCCGTCTGGCGAGGCTCGACGTGGAGGAGCACGTCGGCCCGGTCGTCTGCGAGGCGGTGCCCGGAGACCAGCAGGGCCTGCGGTGGCGCACCCGCGTCGAGCTCGCCCTGCGGGGCGGCCGTCCGGGTCTGCGGGCCCACCGCTCCCACGAGGTCGTGCCGGTCGACGACTGCCTCATCGCCCACCCGGGCGTCGTGCGCTCGGGGGTCTTCGACACCGACCCGTCCCGTGGTCAGCTGCCGCGGACGGTCGTCGCGGTCGACGTGGTGGCGCCCTCGGTCGGTGCGCCGGTCCTGGTGCCGCTCGCGCCGCCCGCACCGCGACGGGGAGGCCACGCCCCGGCGAGCGGCGGCCGACGTCGTCGTGCGACCCGCGATTCGCCCGTCCCCCTCGGCCCGGTCCCGACCGTGACCGAGCGCGTGGGGGACCACGAGTTCGTGCTGTCCGCCCGCAGCTTCTGGCAGGTGCACCCGGGCGCGGCGACCACCTTCACCGACCAGGTGCTGACCTGGCTCGACCCGCAGCCAGGGGAGCGGGCCCTCGACCTCTACGCCGGCGTGGGCCTGTTCGCCGTGCCGCTCGCCGAACGGGTCGGACCGACGGGCGCCGTGCTGGCGGTCGAGGCGGACCGCGAGGCGGCGGCCTCCGCGGCCGGGCACCTGGAGCCCTGGCCGTGGGCCTCCTCGCTGGCGGCGCCGACGGAGTGGGCGTTGACGGACCTGCTCGCGAGCGACGAGCGGGCCGACGTCGTCGTGCTCGACCCGCCGCGCACCGGGGCGGGCAGGGCTGTCGTCGAGGCGCTCGCGCAGCTCGGTCCGCGCGCGGTGGTCTACGTCGCGTGCGACCCTGCCGCCCTGGCCCGCGACGTGGCGATCGCGCGGGAGTGCGGTCTGGAGCTCGCGGCCCTGCGCGTGCTCGACGCCTTCCCGATGACCCATCACGTCGAGTGCCTGGCCCTGCTCCTGCCGGCCTGACGCACGCGCCCCGCCCGTCCCGACGGGTATGCGGCAGGATGGCACCGAGCGTGGGCGTCCCGGGTTGGCACCGGTGCCCGGCGTGGGATATCTTGACGTCAAGATAAATAGCAGGCGAGCGAAGGAGCGAGACGTGAGCACGAACCCCGACAGCTTTGGTGCCAAGGGCACGCTGCAGGTAGGTGAGAACGCCTACGAGATCTACCGCATCACCGGCCTCGAGGGTGCGCAGAACCTGCCCTACTCTCTCAAGGTGCTGCTGGAGAACCTGCTCCGCACCGAGGACGGCGCCAACATCACGGCCGACCACATCACCGCCCTCGCGCGGTGGGACGAGAACGCCGAGCCGGACACCGAGATCCAGTTCACCCCCGCGCGCGTGATCATGCAGGACTTCACCGGGGTCCCGTGCATCGTCGACCTGGCCACCATGCGGGAGGCGATGGTCGACCTGGGGGGCGACCCGACGAAGATCAACCCGCTGGCTCCCGCCGAGCTGGTCATCGACCACTCGGTGATCATCGACGTCTTCGGGCGCGCCGACGCCTTCGAGCGCAACGTCGAGATCGAGTACGAGCGCAACGAGGAGCGCTACCAGTTCCTGCGCTGGGGACAGACGGCCTTCGAGGACTTCAAGGTCGTGCCGCCGGGCACCGGCATCGTGCACCAGGTCAACATCGAGCACCTCGCGCGCACGGTCATGACCCGGGAGGTGGACGGTGTCGTCCAGGCCTACCCCGACACCTGCGTGGGCACCGACTCCCACACCACGATGGTCAACGGCATGGGCGTGCTCGGCTGGGGCGTGGGCGGCATCGAGGCCGAGGCCGCGATGCTCGGCCAGCCCGTCTCGATGCTCATCCCGCGCGTGGTCGGCTTCAAGCTCACGGGTGCCGTGCCGGCGGGCGCGACCGCGACAGACGTCGTGCTCACGATCACCGAGATGCTGCGCGAGCACGGCGTGGTGGGCAAGTTCGTGGAGTTCTACGGGGACGGTGTCGCCCGGGTGCCGCTTGCCAACCGCGCCACCATCGGCAACATGAGCCCGGAGTTCGGCTCGACCTGCGCGATCTTCCCGATCGACGAGGTGACCCTGGACTACCTGCGTCTCACCGGCCGCTCGGACGAGCAGGTCGCCCTCGTGGAGGCCTACGCCCGCGAGCAGGGCATGTGGCTGGAGCCGTCCGGCAACGCCGAGGCCCGCTACAGCGAGCGCCTCGAGCTCGACCTGTCGACCGTCGTGCCCTCGATCGCCGGCCCGAAGCGTCCGCAGGACCGCATCTCCCTCTCGGGGTCCAAGGAGCAGTTCCGCTCCGACCTCCTCAACTACGTCGTCAACGGCGGCGACGTGGTGGAGAGCGACGTCGACCGCGAGCTGGAGAGCACCTTCCCGGCGTCCGACGCGCCCTCGCACGACGCCCGCGACGACGACCACGGCAACGGTCATCCGCACCACAGCACGCCGGCGGCGGCGGGCTCGCAGCGCGCCAGCCGGCCCACCCCGGTCACCATCGACGGCGAGCAGGTGGAGATCGACCACGGCCACGTCGCGATCGCGTCCATCACCTCGTGCACCAACACCTCCAACCCCTCGGTGATGATGGCCTCGGCGATGCTGGCCAAGAACGCGGTCGAGAAGGGGCTGACGGTGCCTCCGTGGGTGAAGACCTCGATGGCCCCGGGCTCCAAGGTCGTCACCGGCTACTTCGACAAGGCGCAGATGTGGCCCTACCTCGAGGCGCTCGGGTTCCACCTGGTCGGCTACGGCTGCACGACCTGCATCGGCAACTCCGGCCCGATCATCGACGAGGTGTCGGCCGCGGTGAACGAGAACGACCTGTCGGTCGTCTCGGTGCTCTCGGGCAACCGCAACTTCGAGGGCCGCATCAACCCCGACGTGAAGATGAACTACCTGGCCTCACCGCCGCTGGTCATCGCCTACGCCCTCGCGGGCACGATGGACTTCGACTTCGAGAACCAGCCGCTGGGCCAGGGCCCGGACGGCCAGGACGTCTACCTCAAGGACATCTGGCCCACCTCCGAGGACGTCGAGGCGACCATCGCCTCCTCGATCAGCAGGGAGATGTTCACGCAGGACTACGCCGACGTCTTCGCCGGGGACGAGCGGTGGCAGTCGCTGTCGACCCCCGAGGGGGACACCTTCGCCTGGGCCCCGGAGTCCACCTACGTGCGCAAGCCCCCCTACTTCGAGGGTATGCAGCAGCAGCCGGCTCCGGTGCAGGACATCACCGGCGCGCGGGTGCTCGCGAAGCTGGGCGACTCGGTCACCACCGACCACATCAGCCCCGCCGGCTCGATCAAGGCCGACAGCCCCGCGGGGACGTACCTCGCCGAGCACGGCATCGAGCGCAGGGACTTCAACTCCTACGGCTCGCGCCGTGGCAACCACGAGGTCATGATCCGCGGCACGTTCGCCAACATCCGCCTGAAGAACCAGCTGCTCGACGGCGTCGAGGGCGGGTTCACCCGTGACTTCACCGCGGGTGGCGAGCAGTCGACGATCTACGACGCGGCGCAGAGCTACGCCTCCGCCGGGACGCCGCTGGTCATCCTGGCGGGCAAGGAGTACGGCTCCGGCTCCTCGCGCGACTGGGCCGCCAAAGGCACCCGCCTGCTGGGCGTCAAGGCCGTGCTCGCCGAGTCCTACGAGCGGATCCACCGCTCCAACCTGATCGGGATGGGCGTGCTGCCCCTGCAGTACCCCGCCGGCCAGAACGCGGAGTCCCTGGGCCTGGACGGCACGGAGACCTTCGCGATCTCCGGGGTGACCGAGCTCAACGAGGGCACCACGCCCAAGACCGTCACCGTCACCGCGACCACGGACGACGGCTCGAGCGTGGAGGTCGAGGCGGTCCTGCGGATCGACACCCCCGGCGAGGCGGAGTACTACCGCAACGACGGCATCCTGCAGTACGTGCTGCGCTCCCTCGTCAGCGCCTGACGAGCGCGTCTCCGCACGACGCCCCGCCGACCCGGTGTCGGCGGGGCGTCGTCGTCCCGGCCGTCCCGAGGAGCGGGAGCTCGCGGGGCCGTTGTCCCGCCACGGCTTCTCCTGAGCCGGGAGCCGCTCGCTCAGCGCCGGACGGCGCCCGTGAGACGCAGGTGCTGGCCGGGACGGAGCTGGGCGCAGCGGTCCACGTCGAGGTCGTCGACGTAGGCGATCACCGGGTAGCCACCGGTCACCGGGTGGTCGGCCAGGAAGAGGACGGGCCGCCCCGAGGGCGGGACCTGGAGGGCCCCCCTGAGCAGGCCCTCGCTGACGAGCTCACCCTGGCGACGTCGCCGGAGGGGATGCCCCTCCAGGCGCACCCCGACCCGGTCGGACCGGCTGTCCACGGTGTAGGTCTGCGAGGTCAGCAGCGACCAGGCGTCGTCGTCGAACCAGTCGCGGCGCGGTCCAGGGGTCACGGTCACCTCCACCAGCCGGTCGGAGGGCTCGGGGACCGGGGCCACGTCGACACCCGGTACCGGGCGGTGGGTGGTGCCGACCGGCAGCACGTCGCCCGGCTCCAGCACCTTCGGGCCGAGCCCGGACAGCACGTCGGTCGCCCGGCTGCCCAGCACCGGCTCGACGTCGATGCCGCCCCGGACGGCGAGGTAGGTGCGCAGCCCGGCGGCGGGCACCCCCAGCGTGAGCCGCTCGCCCGCAGCGAGGCGGAACGGCGCCAGGTGGGGCGCGCCGGGGCAGCGTGCCCCGGTCGTCACCACGACCACGTCGCGGCTGGCCTCGAGGGAGAGGCCGCCGAGGGTCACCTCCAGGGTGGCCAGGGTCGGGTGGTTGCCGACCAGGGCGTTGGCCAGGCGGTGGGCGCCGCGGTCGCAGGCGCCGGACCGGCCCACGCCGAGCGCTGCGTGCCCGTGGCGACCGAAGTCCTGCACGGTGGACAGCACCCCGGTCTCGTGCACCGTCAGGGCCACCGCCCACGTCGTCACCCTGCCTCCACGAACTGCACCCGGGCCCCCGGCGCCAGCAGCGACGCGGGGTCGCGGCCGAGGTCGAACACGTCGACGAGCGCGTGGCCGATGAGCTGCCAGCCGCCCGGCGACTCCCGGGGGTAGACCCCGGTGAACTCCCCGGCGAGCGCCAGCGCCCCGGCCGGGACCCTGGTCCGGGGGCTCGGACGGCGGGGGACGTGCCAGCGGAAGCGCGCACCCGTCAGGTAGCCGAACCCGGGGGCGAACCCGCAGAACGCCACCGTCCACTCCTCCTCGCGGTGGCGCCGGACGAGCTCGTCGACGGGAAGCTCCAGCAGCCTGGCGGCGTCGGCCAGGTCCTCACCGTCGTAGCGCACCGGGACCGTGACGGGCGCCGCCCCGGAGCGGCGGTGCTCGCCGGGCTCGACCCGGGCCACCCTGGTCGCCAGCTCGCCCAGCTCCGTGGTCCGGTCCCCGACGACGAGGATGGTGCGCCCCGCAGGGACCAGGTCGAGCACGGGCAGGTCCTCGTCCACGAGGGCCGCATACATCTCGAGCACCTCCTGCAGGGAGTCGAGCTCCAGGAGCAGGCCCCGGCTGCCGCTGGGCAGGATCCGCATCCGCTCAGCCCGCCGGCACGAAGGGCGCGATCCCGACGCCGGCACCCTCGAGGGCGGACCGGACGCTGCGCGCGATGTGCACGGCGCCCGGGGTGTCGCCGTGGACGCAGATCGAGTCGGGTCGCAGCACGAGGGGGTCACCGTTGACGTCCGCGATCGGTGCGCCGGTGGCCATCGCGACGCACCGCCGGGAGATCTCCTCGGGGTCGTGCAGCACCGACCCCGGGTTGCGGCGGGGGACCAGGTGGCCCTCGGGCGTGTAGGCGCGGTCGGCGAACGCCTCGTGCGCGGTGCGCAGCCCGGCCTCCTCGGCCAGGCGCATCACCACCGACCCGGGCAGCCCCATCAGGACGAGCGAGACGTCGAACGCCGCCACCGCCGCCACCACCGCGCCGGCCTGGTCCTCGTGCGTCACGATCGCGTTGTAGAGACCCCCGTGCGGCTTGACGTAGGAGACCGTGCCACCGGCCAGCCGGGCGAACCCGACGAGGGCGCTGATCTGGTAGGTCACCTCGTCCTGCAGGGTCGCCGCGTCCACGTCCATGAAGCGACGGCCGAACCCCGTGAGGTCGCGGTAGGAGACGTGCGCACCGATGGCCACCCCGTTGGCCACCGCGCGCGCCGAGACGTCGCGCATGATCGAGGGGTCACCGGCGTGGAAGCCGCAGGCGACGTTGGCGCTGGTCACCACCCCGAGCAGGGCCAGGTCGTCGCCCATGCGCCAGCTCCCGTGCCCCTCGCCGAGGTCGGAGTTGATGTCGACGGTCCTCATGTCGGGCCTCCTTCGCCGGTGGTCACGGTCCGCGACCGGCTCAGGCCATGTCCTCGCGCGACCGGCGCTCGACCGGCCGTCCGTGGGCCCGCCCCACCTCGGCCGCGTGGTCCGGCACCTCCTGCTGCAGCGACCGGTCGGTGCGCTGGTACCCGGTGGAGGCGGGCCGGTCGGGCATCGCGAGCGTGGGCAGCTCGACCTCGGTGTAGGGCACCGAGTCCAGCAGGTGGGCGATCATGTTGATCCGCGCGGAGCGCTTGTCGTCGCTCTCGACGACGTTCCAGCGGGCCTCTGGGGTGTCGGTGTGGACGAACATGTCGTCCTTGGCCCGGCTGTAGTCCTCCCAGCGGGTCAGGCTCTCCAGGTCGGTGCCGGAGAGCTTCCAGCGCCGCATCGGGTCGCCGAGCCGGGAGCGGAAGCGACGTTCCTGCTCGGCGTCGGAGACCGAGAACCAGTACTTGCGCAGCAGGATCCCGTCCTCGACGAGCATCCGCTCGAAGATCGGGCACTGGCGCAGGAAGCGACGGTGCTCGTCCGGGGTGCAGTAGCCCATGACCCGCTCGACGCCGGCGCGGTTGTACCAGGAGCGGTCGAACAGCCGGATCTCGCCCGCTGCCGGCAGGTGCTCGACGTAGCGTTGGAAGAACCACTGCGTCTTCTGCCGCTCCGTCGGGGTCGGCAGCGCCACGATCTGCGCCTGCCGGGGGGAGAGGTACTCGGTGACGCGCTTGATCGCGCCGCCCTTGCCCGCCGCGTCCCTGCCCTCGAAGACGACCACGACCCGGTTGCCCGTCTCGCGGATCCACTCCTGCATCTTCACCAGCTCGCCCTGCAGCCGGAACAGCTCGGCCTCGTAGACCTTGCGGTCGAGCTTGTCGACCTTCTCGTCGGACTTCCCGCTGCTCGCCATGGGTCCATGGTGCCACGACGGTATGTCGTAGCGCCCGGATCGCTGCCGCACCCGCCCGTCGGTGCGGAGTCGTACACTTGTTCGTATGTCGAGCGGACCGCCGGGCTGGCCGGACCGGGTGCCTCCCGCCGGGGTCCCCGGCTGGGAGGAGGCTGCCGTGTCCTGGCTGCTCGACCAGTGCCCGGCCGACTACCGGGCCTACCGGGCCTGGCGCAAGCACCCGGCCGCGCTCGCCTGGGTGGCGACCCGGCACCTGGAGGCCCAGCTCGAGGCCATGCGGGGGGCGTGGCGGGACGTGCGGCCCGAGCTCGGACCGCTGCTGCCGCCCGGCAGCATCGGGGACGTGCTCGACGCGCTGGCGCGCGAGGGCCTGCGGCTGCGGGCCGCCCACCGGGCGGCCGGGCTCCTGCTGGAGGCGTTGCGGCTGCGTGCCCCGATGCGGTGACCGGCGCCCCGACCCGTCGACAGCGTCCGCAGCGTCCGCCCAGGCGCCGGTGCGTACACTGACCGGGTTATCGCCGACGCCGCGGCCTGCGACGACCGAAGGAAACCGAGCAACGTGGGACTCATGAGGACCATCAACGGCCCGAGCGACCTCAAACGGCTCTCGCCCAGCCAGGTGGACCGGCTGGCGCAGGAGATCCGCGACTACCTCATCGACTCGGTCTCGCGCACCGGCGGACACCTGGGCCCCAACCTCGGGGTCGTCGAGCTGACGATCGCCCTCCACCGGGTCTTCGACTCCCCGCGCGACACGATCCTGTTCGACACCGGGCACATCTCCTACGTCCACAAGCTGCTCACCGGTCGGCACGACTTCTCCACCCTGCGCACCCAGGACGGGCTCTCGGGCTACCCCAGCCGCGCCGAGTCCGACCACGACGTCGTCGAGAACTCGCACGCCTCCACCTCGCTGTCCTGGGCGATCGGCATCGCCACCGGACGGCAGCTCACGGGCCAGCACGACCGGCACACGGTCGCGGTCATCGGTGACGGTGCGCTGACCGGGGGCATGGCGTGGGAGGCGCTCAACAACATCGCCGACCACCGCGACCTGCCGCTCATCATCGTCATCAACGACAACGAACGTTCCTACGCCGCGACCCGCGGCGGGATGGCCGACTACCTCGCCTCGCTCCGCGCCACCCAGGAGTACGAGAACGTCCTGTCCTGGGGCAAGCGCCAGCTCCACCGCACGCCGGTCGTCGGCAAGCAGGTCTTCGACACCCTCCACGGGATGAAGAAGGGCCTCAAGGACATCATCAGCCCGCAGGGCATGTTCGAGGACCTGGGCCTGAAGTACATCGGCCCCGTCGACGGCCACGACGTCGAGGCGATGGAGACCGCGCTGCGCCGCGCCCACGACTACGGCGGGGTCGTGCTCGTCCACGCGATCACCGAGAAGGGCCACGGCTACGACCCCGCCACGGCCGACGAGGCCGACCGCTTCCACGCCGTGGGCGTCATCAACCCCGAGACCGGCCTGCCCCTGGAGCTGTCGGGGCGCAGCTGGACCGACGAGTTCAGCGACGAGCTGGTCCGCCTGGGCAAGGAGCGCAGCGACATCGTGGCGCTCACCGCGGCGATGCTCATCCCGGTGGGGCTGCAGCCGTTCGCCGAGCGCTTCCCCGACCGTGTCTTCGACGTCGGGATCGCCGAGCAGCACGCGGTCACGATGGCGGCGGGGCTCTCCTACGCCGGCCTGCACCCGGTGGTGTGCATCTACGCCACCTTCCTCAACCGCGCCTTCGACCAGCTGCTCATGGACTGCGCCCTGCACCGCCAGGGCGTCACCTTCGTGCTCGACCGGGCCGGGATCACCGGCACCGACGGCGCGAGCCACAACGGCATGTGGGACCTCACCCTGCTGAGCATGGTGCCCGGCGTGCGGGTGGCCGCGCCGCGGGACGGGCAGCAGGTCGCGCTCGCTCTCCGCGAGGCCGTCGAGGTCGAGGACGTTCCCACGGTCGTCCGCTTCCCCAAGGGCACCGTCGGTGCCCCCATCGAGGCGCTGCGCTCGGTCGACGGCGTCGACGTCCTGCGCGAGCCGGCGACCGACGGACCGCTCGACCTGCTCCTGGTCGGCGTCGGCTCGATGGCGCTGACCGCCCTCGAGGTCGCCGACAAGCTGGAGGCCGAGGGCCGCTCGGTCCTCGTCGTCGACCCCCGCTGGGTCCTGCCGGTGAGCCCGGCCGTCGTCGAGCTGGCCCGCCCCGCTCGCGCGGTCGCGGTCGTCGAGGACAGCCTCGTCGGCGGGATCGCCGGCCGCGTCGGCCAGGCCCTCGCGGAGGCCGACGTGCGCGTCCCGGTGCACGCGTACGGCATACCCCAGGAGTTCCTGGACCACGGTTCCCGCGGGCAGGTCCTCGACCGGATCGGCCTGACCCCGGACGCGGTCGCCACGTCGTTGTCCGCCCAGCTGGCCTGACCGGCCGGTGACCGGCCCCCGGGTCGCCCTCGTCCTCAACCCTTCCTCCCGCCGCGCGCCGGCCGCCCGTCGCGCGGTCGAGTCCGCCTGTGCGGCAGCCGGACTGGGGAGACCGCTGGTGCTGGAGACCACGGTCGAGCAGCCCGGCCCGGACCAGGCGAGGTATGCCGTGAGCCAGGGGGTAGGGCGCGTGGTCGTGGCCGGGGGTGACGGGACGGCCCGGCTGGTCGCCGGTGCCCTGGCCGGGGCTGCCCCGATCGCGGCGGACCACGCCGCGGTCGTCACGCTGGGTGTCGTGCCGGTGGGGACCGCCAACCTCTTCGCGCGCAGCGCGCGGCTGCCGCTGAGCGACCTGGCTGCGGCCGCCCGGCTGGCCGTGACCGGCCCGGGACGTCCGACGGACCTCGGTCGCGCACTGCTGCTGGACGCCGTCGGCGCGGGGGAGGAGCACCCGTTCCTCGTCGTGACCGGTCTGGGGCACGACGCCGCGACGCTGGCGGCGGTCCGACCGGCGCAGAAGGCCAGGGTCCGCTGGCTCGCCTACTTCTGGCCGGGCCTGCGGCGGCTGCTCAGGCCCGGCCACCCGTTGACGCTCACCGGTGACGGACGGCCGGTGGACGCCGGACCCCTGTGGAGCCTGCTGGCCGTCAACGCCGCGCGGCTGCCCGGGGGAGCCCGCGTGGTGCCGGGTGCGGGGCTGGACGACGGCCTCCTGCACCTCGTCCTGGTCTCCCCGGACGGGCCCATCGGCTGGATCCGGGTGGCCCGCACCGGGCTGTCGACGAGGAGGCACCACCCACCGGACCACCCCGCCCTGCGCTACCGCACCGCGCGCGAGGTCGTGGTCCGCTCGGACGTCCCGGTCCCGGCCCAGGTGGACGGCGACGTGGTGCACCACGTCGTCGAGGCCCGCGTCCGGCTGGAGCCGGCGGCCCTGTCCGTGGCGCGATGACGCGCCAGGTGGAGCAGGGCGCTGACGGTGTGGTCGACTGAGGACATGGACCCGCGCGCACTCCAGATCACCACCCTGACCGACGGCTGGCGCACCGGCAGGGACGCCGAGCAGCAGGTGCTGACGATCCTGCGCCAGACCCCCGAGGGAGAGCTCGACGCGGTGCTGGCCGACCTCGACCTGCCCCGGACGCTCGGCGACGTCGACGACCACCTCTGGGGACCGGACCACCGCACCCAGATGCTCGACCTGCTCCTGCGCGAGCGTCGCGCCGAGCTCTCGGCCGCCAGCCTGGGCGTGGTCCTGTCCTGCCTGCACGGCATGGGGATGGGGCGCGAGCACCAGGAGCGGCTGGTCGGGGTGATGCTGGCTTCCGAGGGGGCCGCCTTCCACGACCTGAAGTACCACCTCAACCACGCCAAGGACCACCACGACCTCGAGCACCTCGTCTTCGACGACCTGGACGACGACCTCGCCGACCGGCTCCTGGCGCACATCGCCGCGCAGGCGGGCGTCGACCCCACCTCCGACCTGCGGGTGCTCTGCGACATCGACGACACCCTGACCTGCGCCATCCACGACGACCGCTACCCGCGGGGCACGATCTACCCGGGGGTCGTCGCGCTCCTGCAGGCCCTCGACGACGGCGCCGCCGAGCAGCCCAACCGCGCCGGCGACCTCACCTTCGTCACCGCACGCCCGGGCGGTCCGCGCGGCCTCGTGGAGCAGTACACCCGCAACCACCTGTCGCACCTCGGGCTCCCGCCGCACTCGGTGCTCGGCGGCTCGCTGCTCAACCTGCACACCAAGGCCGCGATCGCCGAGCGCAAGATCCAGAACATGGAGCGTGACAGGCTCCTCTTCCCGGAGTGCCGGATGGTCTTCATCGGTGACAGCGGGCAGGCCGACGGCGACGTGGGCGCCCAGATGCACGCTCGCGACCCCCAGCACATCGTCGCCACGCTCCTGCACAACGTCACCGACCTCACCCCGGAGCAGCGGGCCGAGCGCGCCGTGGACGGAGTCCACGTCTTCGACACCTACGCCGGAGCGGCCGCCCACGCGCTGCGGGCCGGGCTGATCCGGCCCGACCAGGCGCGCACGGTCGCGGAGGCGACCCGACTGGGTCTGGGGCTGGTGGACCTGACGCCCGAGCAGCGCAGCCGGCTGGAGCGCCAGCTGGCCGCCGACGTGGCCGCGATCGAGGCTCTGACGCAGGTCTGACCGGGGACCCCGGGTGGCGGGGCGGGGGCGGGCCGGGGCAGAGTGGGGCACGACGCACGTCCGGACCGGCCGGGCGGCCGACGAGAGGTTTGTGAAGACCCATGGCACTCACCAGCAGGGCAAGCGCGTCCTGGACCGGCAACCTCACGGGCGGGTCGGGCACCGCGAGCCTGGACAGCTCCAAGCTCGCCACCTTCGACATCAGCTGGAAGGCCCGCACCGAGGAGCACGGGGGGACGACGAACCCCGAGGAGCTCATCGGGCTGGCCCACGCCTCCTGCTACTCGATGGCGTTCTCCAACGTCCTGGACAAGAACGGCACGCCGCCCACCCGGATCGACACGGTCGCCGAGGTCACCTTCGACCCGACGGTCCCCGCGATCTCGGGCGTCCACCTCACGGTCCAGGCGCAGGTCGAGGGGCTCGAGGACGAGGACTTCCAACGGCTCGCGGAGGCGGCCAAGGAGGGCTGCCCGGTCTCCAAGGCGCTCACCGGGACCGAGATCACCCTCTCGGCCTCCCTGGTCTGACCGGGGCGGGGAGGCACCCAGCATGAGCACGAGACCGACGGCCGTGGTGACGGGGGCGAGCGGCGGCATCGGCGCCGCCTGCGCCAGACGGCTGGCCCAGGACGGGTATGACGTGTGGGTCACCGCGCGGCGGGCCGAGCGCGTCGAGCAGGTGGCCCAGGAGATCGGCGGGCGTGCGCTCGTCGTCGACGTCACGAGCCCGGGGGACGTCGCCCGGCTGGCGGAGGCAGTGGGGGAGCGGCTGGACGTGCTCGTCAACAACGCGGGGGGCGCCCTGGGGCTCGACCCCGTGGCGTCCGCCGACCTCGACGAGTGGCGGGCGATGTACGAGACCAACGTCATCGGCACCGCGGCGGTGACCAAGGCCCTGCTGCCGGCCCTCACGACCGCGGACCACGGGACGATCGTCGTCATCGGCTCGACGGCGGGGCTCGTGGCCTACGAGGGCGGCGGCGGCTACTGCGCGGCGAAGTTCGCCGAGCGCGCCGTCGTCGACACCCTCCGCCTCGAGCTGAGCGGCACCGACGTGCGGATCAGCGAGATCGCGCCGGGGATGGTCAGGTCCGAGGGCTTCTCCCGGACCCGCTTCCACGGCGACGAGAAGGCAGCGGCCAAGGTCTACGCGGGCGTGGCCGAGCCGCTGGTCGAGGACGACATCGCGGAGTGCGTCGCCTGGGTGGCCGCCCGGCCGCGGCACGTCAACATCGACCGGATGGTGGTGCGTCCGGTCGCCCAGGCGGCCCAGCACAAGGTGCACCGCTCCACCGGCTGAGCGGACGTGACAGGGTGGTGCCCGTGCCCATGGACACCCAGACCGTGCTGACCCTGCTCCAGGAGACCGCCGCGGAGGTGATCGACCCGCGCTTCCGGGCACTGGCCGAGGGCGACGTCGGGTCCAAGTCCCACCCGGAGGACTACGTCACGGTGGCCGACCGGGAGGCCGAGGTGATCATCACCGCAGCGCTGCGCGAGGCCTACCCGGAGGCGCTGGTGCTGGGGGAGGAGGCGTATGCCGAGAACCCGGGCCTGCTGCCGGCGTTCCGCGCCGCGGAGCACGCCTTCACCGTCGACCCGGTGGACGGGACGCGCAACTTCGTGCACGGGTCGCCGGACCACGCGGTGATGGTCGCCGAGACCCGCGGGGGCCGCACCGTGAGGGCGTGGATCTGGCAGCCTCAGCACCGGCTGGCCTACGTCGCCGAGCGGGGGGCGGGGCTGTGGCGCAACGGCCAGCGGGTCGTCCGCGCCGCCCCGGCGACGGACCCGGCCCGGTGGCGGGCGCGGACCTCGCGGCGCAAGCAGGTCGGCGCCATGCTGGGCCCCGTCGGGCCGCTGGAGCTCACCTGGGTCAGCTGCGGCATCGACTATCCCCAGCTCGCCGAGGGCGTCTGCGACGCCCTCGTCTACGTCGGGACGATGCCCTGGGACCACGCCCCGGGCTCGCTCATGGTCGAGGAGGTCGGGGGCGCGGTCGGGTCGGTCGACGGCGAGGACTACGCGCCCGGCACCCCGGTGCGCGGCATCGTCGCCGCAGCCTCGCCGGAGGTGCTGCGGACCCTGCAGGACCACTGCTGACCTACCGTGCTGCGTCGGCCCCGTCGTCGGGCGGGCTGTCCTCGTGGTGGTCCGGGTGCTCGGTCGTGTCGTGCACGGCGGCGCGCAGGGCCAGCTCCCGGGCCAGGGTCGTGACCTGCTGCTCCATCTGCCGCATCCGGCGGTAGGAGGACGCCACGTAGCCGAGGAAGAAGACCGTCAGCCCGTAGAGCAGCAGGTCGGCACCGCGGCCCACCCCGAGGACCTGCGCGAGCTGGGTGAGCAGCCGGGGGAACAGCACCGCGATGGCGGCCAGCAGCACGAAACCGATGAGGAGCAGGCGACGCACCGCCTGGTGCCGGGCCCCGGCCGACGACGCGTTGAGCATGCCCGTGACCACGACGATCGCGACGAGCAGGACGATCTTGATCAGCGGTTGGTCGAGCGGTTGGTCCATCAGTCGGTCGAGCATCGGGCCGGCCTCACTTCATCAGGGTGTCGATGAGGATGTTGACGGAGTTCATCAGCGACTGGCCCTTGGCCCTGCTGTAGTCCGTGTAGAGCACGTGCACGGGGTGCTCGGCCCACGGCAGCCCGGTCCGGCCCAGCTGCAGCACGATCTCCGTGGCGTGGGCCATGCGGTTCTGCCGCAGGTCCAGCGCTGCGGCCGCGTCCCTCCGGATCACCCGCAGTCCGTTGTGCGCGTCGGTCAGCCGTAACCCGGTCTGCTGGTTGGTCAGCCACACAGCCGCCTTGAGGACGACCTTCTTGACCCGCCCGGGCCGGGTCCGGTCGTCGAGGAAGCGTGACCCGAAGACGACCGCCAGGTCCTCGTCGTGGGCCCGCTGCACCATCGCTGCCGCGTCCTCCACGCGGTGCTGCCCGTCGGCGTCGAAGGTCACCAGGTAGGCCGCGTCCGTCGCCTCGAGCACGTACCGCATACCGGTCTGCAGCGCCGCCCCCTGACCGAGGTTGAACGGGTGCCGCACGACCACGGCACCCGCGGCCTCCGCACGCGCCGCCGACGCGTCGGTCGAGGCGTCGTCGACGCACACCACGTGCGGGAACACCTCCCGCGCGGCGCGGAGCACCCCCTCGACCACCGCCTCCTCGTTGAAGAGCGGGACGACGAGCCAGGCGTCGTCGAGCGGGGGCGATAAGGTCATACCGAGCATTGTCCCGCACCGTCCGCGGGATGCCCGACGAAGCCCGACGAAGCCCGACGAAGGAGTGGTGTGACGACACGCATCATGGACAGCGCCGACGTCTCCCCGGACGCGACCGTCGACGACGACTGCTCGGTGTGGCACCTCGCGCAGGTGCGTGAGGGCGCGGTGCTGGGCCGGGGCTGCGTGATCGGCAGGGGGGCCTACATCGGCACCGGGGTGCGGCTCGGCGACCACTGCAAGATCCAGAACTACGCGCTGGTCTACGAGCCCGCCCAGCTGGCGGACGGGGTCTTCGTCGGACCCGCCGCGGTGCTGACGAACGACACCTTCCCGAGGGCGATCAACCCGGACGGCTCGCTCAAGAGCGCGACCGACTGGGAACCGGTCGGCGTGACCATCGGACGGGGTGCCTCGGTCGGGGCCCGGGCCGTCTGCGTGGCCCCGGTGACGATCGGGGCGTGGGCCACGGTGGCGGCCGGAGCCGTCGTCACCCGCGACGTCCCGGCGCACGCGCTGGTCGTCGGCGTCCCGGCCCGGCAGGTCGGGTGGGTGGGCCGCGCCGGCCACCCGCTCGAGCCCGACACGACCCCGGGCCGCTGGCGGTGCCCGACGACCGGCACCCTCTACCGCGAGCACGACGGCACCCTCACCGAGGAAGGCGACACCCATGACTGAGACCGAGCGCACGACCGAGCAGCCCATGATTCCTGCGGCGAGGCCGTTGATCGGTGAGGAGGAGCGGGCGGCGGTGGACCGGGTGATGCGCTCGGGGATGGTGGCGCAGGGTCCGGAGGTGGCGGCGTTCGAGGTGGAGTTCGCGCAGGTGCTGGTGGGTGGGCGGACGTGCGTGGCGGTGAACTCGGGGACCTCGGGGCTGCACCTGGGGTTGCTGGCGGCGGGGATCGGGGTGGGGGACGAGGTGATCGTGCCCTCGTTCACGTTCGCGGCGACCGCGAACGCGGTGGCGCTGACGGGGGCGACGCCGGTGTTCGCGGACATCAGCGCGGACACGTTCAACCTGGACCCGGCCAGCGTGCGGGAGGCGGTGACCGACCGCACGGCGGCGGTGATGCCGGTGCACCTGTACGGTCACCCGGCGGACATGGACGGGCTGGGGGAGGTGGCCGCCGAGCACGGGCTGGTGCTGTTCGAGGACGCGGCGCAGGCGCACGGGGCGTCCTACCACGGGGCTCCGGTGGGGTCGTTCGGGGTGTTCGGGATGTTCAGCCTGTACCCGACGAAGAACATGACCTCGGGTGAGGGGGGGATGGTCGCGTGCGCGGACGAGGAGATCGCCCGGGGGGTGCGGCTGCTGCGCAACCAGGGGATGGAGAAGCAGTACGCCAACGAGGTGGTGGGGCTGAACAACCGGATGACCGACATCCATGCCGCGATCGGGCGGGTGCAGCTGAGGAAGGTGTGGGGGTGGACGGCGCAGCGGCAGGCCAACGCGGCGTGGTTGGACGAGGCGCTGTCCGGGGTGGTGGTGGTGCCGACGGTGCGCGATGGCTGTACGCACGTCTACCACCAGTACACGGTCCGCGTCGACGGCGCGTCCGCGGCGGAGCGGGACCGGGTGGTGCAGGCGCTGCGGGAGGAGCACCGGGTGGGGTGCGGGGTGTACTACCCGACGCCGAACCACGAGCTGGTCTCGCTGGCGCGCTTCGCCCCCGAGGTCGAGCTGGCGCAGACCGCGCGGGCGGCGGCGGAGGTCATCAGCCTGCCGGTGCACCCCTCGCTGTCCACCGGTGACCTGGAGCGGGTCGGCGCCGCGGTCCACGCGGTCCTGGGGGCGGGCGCCTGATGGGGACGCTGGAGGAGGGCAGGCCGGTGCGGATGGGCCTGATCGGGCTGGGCTCGATGGGCCGGCACCACGCGCGGGTGATCCGTGAGGTGGAGGGGATGGAGCTGGTCGCGGTCGCGGACCCGGTCGGGGACCGGCACCGGGTCGCCGGTGGGCTGGCGGTGCTTCCCGACGTGGACGCGCTGATCGGGGCGGGGATCGACGCGGCGATGGTCGCGGTGCCGACCTACCTGCACGAGGAGGTCGCGCTGGCGCTGGCGGCGGCGGGGGTGCACGCGATGGTGGAGAAGCCGATCGCGGCGACGGCGGAGTCGGGGCAGCGGGTCGCGGACGCGTTCAGGTCCGCCGGCCTGGTCGGTGCGGTCGGCTACGTGGAGCGGTGCAACCCGGCGCTGCTGCAGATGCGGCGGCGGATCGAGGCCGGGGAGCTGGGCGTGGTCTACCAGATCACGACCAGCCGCCAGGGTCCGTTCCCGGCGCGGATCGCCGACGTGGGCGTGGTCAAGGACCTGGCCACCCACGACATCGACCTCACGTCCTGGATCGCCCGCTCGCCCTACGAGGTGGTCGCCGGGCAGGTGACGCACCGCTCCGGTCGGGAGCACGAGGACATGGTCGTGGCCACCGGGCGGCTGGCCAACGGGATCATCGTCTCCCACACCGTGAACTGGCTCTCCCCGCTGAAGGTGCGCCAGACCGTCGCGACGGGGGAGAAGGGTGCGTTCGTGGCCAACACCCTGACCGGGGACCTGACGTTCGTGGCCAACGGCGACGTCACCACCGAGTGGGACCAGGTCTCAGCCTTCCGCGGCGTGTCCGAGGGCGACTCGGTGCGCTACGCCATCGCCCGCCGCGAACCGCTGCGCGTGGAGCAGGAGAACTTCCGCGACGCCCTCTGGGGCAGACCCTCGGACGCCGTGTCCATGGCCGAGGGCGTCCACACCCTCCGCGTCGTCGAAGCCATCCTGACCTCCGCCTCCACCGGGCAGACCGTCCACCTGTGACCCCGTGCCCGCCCGATCCGACCGGACGCGCCGGGTGGCGGTGACGCGACCGGACCGGACGCGCCGGGTGGTGCTCGCCTCCCGGATCTTCGTGCCCGAGGCGGCCGCGGCCACCTTCCGCCTCCGCGCGCTGGTCACCTCCCTGGCCTCCCGCGCCGAGGTACGGGTGCTGACCAGCAACCCGCCGCCGTCCCTGCGCGCCGTCGGCACCGACCCCGACGCGGCTGTGCCTTCGCACGTCGGGGTGGGCCGGTGGCCGGTGCTGCGCGACCGCACCGGCTACGTCCGCGGCTACCTGCCCTACCTCTCCTTCGACCTGCCCCTGGCGTGGCGCCTGCTCACCACGCCCCGACCCGACGTCGTCGTCGTCGAGCCACCGCCCACCACCGGAGCGGTGACCCGGGTCGTCCTGACCCTGCGGTCGGTGGTCGGGGGCCGCGTCCCCTACGTGTACTACGCCGCCGACGTCTGGTCGGACGCGACCGCCTCGACGGGCGCACCGCGGCCGGTCGTCGCGATCATGCGGGCCGTCGAGACCTTCGCCCTGCGCGGCGCCCGCGACGTCGTGGCCGTCTCTGACGGCGTCGCCGAGCGGGTCAGCGCCCTGGCCGGGCCCGGGACGCCGATCACCGTGGTGCCCAACGGGATCGACACGAGCGTCTTCACGCCCGAGGGGGAGCGGCACCCGGACGCGCCGAGCACGCCCTACCTGGTCTATGCCGGCACGGCCTCGGAGTGGCAGGGCGCCGAGATCTTCGCGGAGGCGCTGCGCGAGGTCCTGCGCGACGAACCTGGCGCGCGACTGGTGTTCCTGGGCCAGGGCTCGTCCTGGCCTGTGCTGCAACGGGTCCGGGACGAGGTCCCGGTCGGGGCGATCGAGCTGAGGCCCCTCGTTCCGCCCGCCGAGGCGGCCGCGTGGCTGCGGGGCGCCGCGGCGGCCCTGGTCAGCGTGCGCCCCGGGGTCGGCTACGACTTCGCCTACCCCACCAAGGTCATCGCCGCACTGGCCTGCGGAACCCCCGTCGTCTTCGCGGGGCCGGGCCCCGCCGCCGCCGACCTCCGCGGGTACGCCCTCGGCGAACCCGTGGCCTACGACGTGCGCGCGGTGGCGTCCGCGATGCTCCGCGCCCTGCGCGGGGCCCCGTCCGAGGGTGCCGGGCACCGGACGGCCTGGGTGCGGGAGCACCGGAGCCTCGCGGCGACGGGCGAGGCCGCAGCGGAGGTGGTCCTGCCTCGGCGCTGAGGCTGGTGCCACCCTGCAGCGATGGAACCGGTCCCTGCCTACGCGCCCGCCAGGCCCGGTGCCTGGCCGCGCACCCCGTGGGCGGCGGGCCACCCGAGCGTCGCGGCCCGGCGTCAGGCCAGCCCGCGGGAGGCGACCGCCACGGCGGCGCGCGCCGCGCCCCGGGCACCGCACGCCGCCACGTCCAGCCCCTCCACCCACGCCGAGGCGAACCCGGCGAAGAAGGCGTCCCCCGCGCCGTTGGTGTCGACCGGCGCCGGCACCGGGACGGCAGGGACCTCGACCCAGCCGTCGACCGTAGCCACCGACGCCCCCTCCGCCCCGTGCGTGCACAGGACCGCGACCGTGCCCGCCTCGACCCGCCCCTCGGCGAAGCTGCGCCAGCCCGGCAGGGCCACCGAGCTGAGCTGGAGCATGCTTGCGGCCTCGACGAAGTCACGGTGGTAGGCCGCCACCCCGTCGTAGTCGTGCACGTCGACCCACAGGGGGACACCCGCCGCCCGCAGCGGCGCGAGCAGGGAACGGGTCTGCTCGAAGATGGTGACCGCCACGACGTCCGCGCTCCTGGCACGCTCCACCAGCGCCGAGCGCCACGGCTCCCCGACCGGGTCCTCCAGCGACCCGCTCTCGACGAAGATCGAGACCCGGCCCCCGTCCGGGTCCATGAGGTTGGTGTGCTGCATCGTGCCGGCCGGGTCGGCCTCGACGAGCAGCTCCACACCGGCGGCCCCGAGGTCGCGCCTGACCCGCCGGCCCGGTTCGTCGTCCCCGAGCCGGCACCACAGCGCCACGTCCGCGCCGCAGGCCCGCAGGTTCAGCGCCTTGCCCGCGCCGCTGGAGCCGACCGCCTCGTGGCTGCCGGTGGCGAAGATCGTCTGCGACCCGCCGCGGGGCAGCTCGGGGAGATAGATCATCCGGTTCCAGGAGGCGCCGGAGACGACGAGGGCCTCAGCCAC
Organism: Ornithinimicrobium jinqii; assembly: GCF_045032595.1. NCBI lineage: Bacteria > Bacillati > Actinomycetota > Actinomycetes > Micrococcales > Ornithinimicrobiaceae > Ornithinimicrobium > Ornithinimicrobium jinqii. The sequence continues at coordinate 49,023 of NZ_JBJFZS010000019.1, read as the reverse complement.
CGACAGGCTCCACGCCCATCCACCCGCCGAGCACCGCGGCCGCCCGACGACCGTCGTGGTGACGGCGGACCCACCCCGGGCCCCGGGCAGCGACCTCGTGCGTTGCGGCACGCCCGTTCAGCAGCTCGTGCATCACCGCCTCGAAGCTCTCGGCGTCCGCCTCCACCACCGGCACCCCACCGTCGACCGCACCCCTGCCCCCCAGCCCGGCGTCCGCCTCGTCCATCCGTGCCCTCACGGCCGGCGTCAGGTGGGAGACGACGACCCGGCCGGCGGCCAGGGACTCGGCCAGCAGCACGCCGGGGTTGCCGAGGACCAGCTGGTCCACGACCACGTCCGCGTCGGCGACGAAGCCGGCCATCTGCGCGTGCGGCACCCCGCGCACGCGTCGGTACTCGAGGAGCCCGGCACGCTCCATACGCGCCAGGACCTCCTCCACCACCTCGGTCCCCTTGAGCCGGGGGTTCGACGGGGCGTGCAGCACCACCGGGCGTTTCCGCTCCAGCGGGACGACCCCCGTCCCCTCGGCCGCCGTCGCGAAGCGCTCCACGTCCACGACCAGCGGCAGCCACGTCGCTCCGGGCACCGCGTCGAGGAGGTCGGGTGTGGAGACGAGCACCCGCCCCCCGGCGACGGCATACCGCTCCAGGTCGGCGCGGTTCTTGTCGACGACGGACTGCACGGTGCGGAAGTAGTCGTCCCACCCGCCACCGAAGGGGGAGTGGGGGTAGCGCTCGGCGTGCTCGCGCAGGTCCCGTATCTCGCTGCCGTGGTAGAGCACCGCGTGCTCCACCCCGACCGCGTCCAGCGCGGGCAGGTCCGTGAGCATCGTGCCGGCGTGGAAGTCGGCGAGCACCGGCCGACCCGACTCGAGGACGACGTGCGTCGCCTCGCGCAGCACCCGCTCGCCGTGGATCTCCCGGACGTGGCCGCGCTGGGCCAGCACCGAGAGGTGGTGGTCGGCGGGGTAGTGGAAGTGGGCCTGCGCGGCCGAGCGCTGGGCCCACAGGTTCTGGGCGGCAGTGTCCGGCAGGTGCTGCTCGACCGCCCGCGCCCACGCGTAGGCCTGCCCAGCGGTGTTCCACGGACCGAGGTAGAGACGCCGGCGTGCCGGCGGCATCGGTGCGAGGGCGCGCAGCTCGGCGTCCGCGCGTCGTCGCACGGGGACGGTGGCGAGGTCGCGCACGGGGGCGGGGAGGGCGCCGACGGCCCGCCAGGCCCACCGGCGCACGGAGCTCACGGGATCGGGCACACCGGCAGCCTACGATGGTCGCCATGACGAGGTGGTGCGCGTGAGCCGGTTGTGGCGTGCCCTGCGTCGGCTGCTGCCCCTCCTGCCGCCCTCCACCCGCGCCTTCCTCGGCGGGTATGCCGTGCTCGCGAGCCTCCTCGCGGTCGTCGACATCCTCGCCCTGTCGTTGCTGGCGCTCACCCTGGCCCCGATGATCCAGGACCGGCCGGTCTCCCTGCCCCTGATCGGCGAGGTCGAGCCCGAGCGCTACGCCTGGCTCCTGGGCGGCATCTGCCTCCTCGTGGTCGTCAAGGGCCTGGCGGCGCTCGTGCTGCAGTGGGTGGTCGCGTCGCGCCTGGCGGCCTACGACCTCGTCATCGGCGACCGGCTCTTCGGCGCCTACATCCGCGCCCCCTGGACCGAGCGGCTGCGGCGCAACACCGCCCAGCTGGTCCGCCTGGCCGACGTCGGCATCGCCAACACCACCACCGGGCTGCTGCTCCCGGCCGCCTCCCTGCCGGCCGAGCTGGCGACCTTCGCCGCCGTGCTGGTGGTGCTGCTCGTGGCGCAGCCGCTCACCGCCCTCATCACCTTCGGCTACCTCGGCGGGCTCGCCGTGCTCATGTATGTCGTGATCTCGCCCCGTGCGGTCGTGGCGGGCCGCGTGGGACGCGACTACTCGTTCAAGGTCGCCGGCCTGATGACCGAGATGATGGGGGCCCTGAAGGAGGTGACCCTGCGCGGCAAGGCCGACGAGGTCGCCACCCTGGTGCACGCCAACCGGGTGCACGCCACGCGCGCCCGCTCGCACCTGATGTTCCTCAACTCGGTGCCCAAGTTCGTCACCGACACCGGGCTGGTGCTCGGCTTCGCGCTCGTCGGCGGGGTGTCCTACCTGCTCGGGGGGGCGGGGCAGGCGTTCGAGGCGATCGCCCTCTTCGCGGTGGCCGGCATGCGGATGATCCCCAGCGTCAACCGCTTCCAGTCGATCATGACCCAGACGGCCTCCACCCTCCCGCACGCGGAGGCCGTCATCGCGGACATCCAGGCTGCGCAGGGCTACGTCGAGGCGGCCGAGCGGCTCGGGCAGGAACCGCTGGCAGCCGAGCCCCGACGGCTCGTCCTCGAGGACGTCGCGTTCACCTACCCGGGAGCCACCGAGCCGGCGCTGCACGACGTCGACCTCGACATCCCCCTCGGCTCCTCGGTCGCGCTGGTGGGGTCCTCGGGCGCCGGCAAGTCCACCCTCGTCGACGTGGTGCTGGGGCTGCTCGTCCCCTCCTCCGGCCGGATCCTCGTCGACGACCAGCCGCTCGGCGACGTGCTGGCCGCCTGGCGGTCCCGGGTCGGCTACGTGCCGCAGGAGGTCAACCTCTTCGACGGCACGATCGCCCAGAACGTCGCCCTCACCTGGGGGGACGACATCGACGAGGAGCGGGTCGTGCGGGCCCTGGAGCGTGCCCAGCTCAGCGGGGTCGTCGCCGGCCGCGGCGGGCTGCGCACGCGCGTGGCCGAGCGGGGGCTGGCCCTGTCCGGCGGGCAGCGGCAGCGGCTGGGGATCGCGCGGGCCCTGTATGCCGATCCCCTCGTCCTCGTCCTCGACGAGGCCACCTCCTCGCTCGACACCACCACCGAGGACGCGGTCGCCCGCGCGATCCGCGAGCTGCACGGATCGGTCACCGTCATCGCGGTCGCCCACCGCCTCTCCACGGTCCGCCACTCCGACCAGGTCTGCTTCATGACCGGCGGCACGATCGCGGCGCGCGGGAGCTTCGAGGACGTCGTCGCCGCGCACCCGGAGTTCGCCACCCAGGCGCGGCTGTCGGGGCTGGCCTGATGCTGCCCTCCGTCGACATCGACGTGGTCGTCGCCGTGCACGACCTCGACCGCCCGGTCGGGCGCACCGTGCTCTCGGCGCTCCGCGGGGCCGACCTGCGCGGGGTGCTGCCCAGCGGGCACCGGGTGCGCGTGACCGTGGTCTGCCACGAGCTCGCGTCCGCCGCGGTGCGGGAGCGCGTCGAGCGGGGCCTGGAGGACGCCGGCGAGGCCGACCTCTGTGCCCACGTGCGCTACCTCGAGGTGCACGACGGCACCGGCAGCCCCTCCGGCCCCTTCAACACCGGGCTCGCGGCGGCCACCGGTCGCTACGTGAGCATCGTCGGCTCCGACGACCGCTTCGCCGACGGGGCCCTGGCCGCCTGGGGCACGCTCGCCGACGAGCTGGGCTCGGCCTGGCTGGTCGCGCGCCTGGAGACCGACCGCGGCGAGCTCGTCCCGACGCCCCGCACCCGCCCCGGGCGCACCCGCGAGCTCGACCTCGTGCGTGACCGGCTCGCCTACCGGACCGCCCCGCTCGGGCTCCTGCGGCGCAGCGTGCTCGAGGACCTGGGGCTGCTGCCCGAGCCGCTGACCCCCGGACTGCGGACCGGCGAGGACGTCGCCCTGTCCCTGCGGCTGGCCACCTCGGGGGAGCGCATCGACTACGGCCTCGACCTGCCGCCCTACCTGGTCGGCACGGGGGACCCCTCGACCCCCGGCTCGCGCACCACCACGACCCCTCGTCCGGTCGCCGACGAGCTCGCCGCCCACGCCCGCCTCCTGGACGAGCGGTGGGTCCTGGCCCTGCCCGAGCGCGCCCGCCGCGCCATCGCCGTCAAGACGCTGCGGATCCACGTCCTGGGCGCCGTGCGGCGTCGTCCGTCACCGGTGGACTGGGGGCCGGGGGAGGCCCGCTGGGTGCAGGAGCTGACGCGCGACCTCGTCACGATGGCGCCCGACGCGCTGCGCGCCCTGCACCGCGCCGACCAGCAGCTGGTGGAGGCGGTCCTCACCGCGCGCGACACCGACGCCCTCGCCGCGGCGTCGGCCCGCCGGGCCTCGTCGTCCCGGTGGGACATCCTCCTCACCTCCGACCCCCGCGCCAACCTCGACCCGGAGGCGACCCTGCGCGCCCACGCCGAGGCCGCCACCGCGACCGCGCTCGCCCGCCTCCGTGCCGGACGGGCACCCCGTGCACCTCAGCCGGGCGAGCGACCCCGCGTCCTCGTCCTCTCGTTCAGCCCGATCGCCTCGGACGCGCGCGTCCTCAGGCAGGTGCGCCACCTGAGCCGCGAGTTCGACGTCGTGACCTGCGGCTTCGGGCCGGCGCCCGCCGGTGTCACCGCGCACCTCCGGGTCCCGGACGCGGCGCAGAACCGGCTCGACGGCCGCCTCATCACCGCCCACGGCTACCGGACCGCCTACCGGGCGCAGGCGGGCGTCCGCTGGGTGCGGCGGCACCTGACCCCGGACGGCGCCGACGTGATCCTCGCCAACGACCTCGACGCCGTGCCGCTGGCCCTGTCGCTCCGGCCCCGAGGCGGCGTCCACGCGGACCTCCACGAGTACTTTCCTCGCCTCCACGAGGAGCACGCGGCCTGGATGCGCCGGATCGCGCCCTACCAGGAGTGGCTCTGCCGACGCTTCCTGCCGCGCTGCGCCGCCGTCACCACCGTCAGCGGCCGGATCGCCGAGGAGTACGCCGAGCAGTTCGGCGTCGAGGTGGGGGTGGTCACCAACGCCAGCCCGTACGCCGATCTCGCGCCGCTGCCCGTCGGGTCGCCGATGCGGCTGGTGCACTCCGGCGCGTGCCTGCGCAACCGCGACCTCCACGTCCTGGTCGACGCCGTGGACGCGGCGGTCGCCGAGGGCGCGGACCTCACCCTCGACCTGTACCTGACACCCAACGACCCCGCCTACCTCCAGCAGCTGCGGGAGCAGGCGTCGCGCACCGGTGGCGCGGTGACCGTGCACGACCCGGTGCCCTACGCCGACCTCGTCACCACCCTCCACGCCCACGACGTCGGGGTGCACGTCCTGCCACCCCTGTCGTTCAACAACGCCAACGCGCTGCCCAACAAGGTGTTCGACTACGTCCAGGCCCGTCTCGCGCTCGTCGTCGGACCCAGCCCGGAGATGGCCGCGCTGGTGCACCGCCACGGGCTGGGCGTGGTCGCCGACGGCTTCGACGCCGCCTCGCTCACGGCCGTCCTGCGCCACCTCGACGTTGAGCAGGTCGCCACTTTCAAGGCCGCCGCCCACGCGGCCGCCCACGTGCTGTCCGACGCAGAGGAGTCGCGTCGGTGGGTCACGTCGGTCCGGGCGATCGCCGACGGCACCGCCGACCTGGTCGAGGAGCCGCTGTGAGGTCCGAGCCGCGTCCCCGGCTGCTGATCGTCTCCTTCAGCCCGTTGCGCTCCGACGCACGCGTGCTGCGTCAGGTCCGCCTCTTCGCGGAGCGCTACGCCGTGACCACGCTCGGCTACGGCGAGGCTCCCGACGGCGTCGTCGAGCACCTGCGCCTGCCCGACGACGTGGTCGCCTGGCACAAGGACCGGCGCCTCCTGGCCACCCGACGGTTCGAGACGGCCTACCGCGCCTCCCCGGTGGTCCGCGCCACCCGGACCCTCCTGGAGGGACGGCGAGGCAGCTACGACGTGGTGCTGGCCAACGACGCGGACACGCTCCCGGTGGCCCTGGACCTGGCGCCGGCGGGCGGCCTGCACCTGGACCTGCACGAGTACGCGTCGCGCCAGAGCGAGGAGTCCTGGCGCTGGCGTCTCTTCGTCGCCCCCTACTACCGGTGGCTGCTGCGCCGCTACGCGCCCGCTGCCGACTCGGTCAGCACCGTCGGCACCTGGCTGGCGCGGGAGTACCGGCGCGAGTTCGGCCTGGGCCCCGTCGTCGTGCCCAACGCGGCGCCGTTCGCCGACCGGTCGCCCACCCCGGTCGGGTCGCCCCTGAGACTGGTCCACTCCGGCCTGGCCCGTCGGGGTCGCAGCCTGTACGTCATGATCGAGGCCGTCCGCGCCGCCGCCCGGCCGCTGACCCTCGACCTCTACCTCATGCCCAACGACCCCGGCTACCTGCAGGAGCTGCGCGAGCTGGCGGCCGACCTGCCCCGGGTGCGCTTCCACGACCCGGTCCCCCCGGACCGACTGGGGGAGTCGCTGGCCGCGTGCGACGTCGGCGTCTTCGTGCTGCCGCCCGTCAACTTCAACTACAGGTTCACCCTGCCGAACAAGTTCTTCGACTTCGTCCAGGCCCGGCTCGCCGTCGTCGTGGGACCCAGCCCGGAGATGGCCGACCTCGTGCGCCACCACGGCCTCGGCGTCGTGACCGAGGACTTCACCGCCGAGTCGTTGGCCGCCGCCCTCGACGCGCTGACCGACGAGCAGGTCGCCGGCTTCAAGGCGGCCTCGCACGCCGCCGCCTCCGAGCTCTCGGCCCAGGAGCAGGTCCGCGGCTGGACCCGGGCGATCGACACGCTCGCCGCCCGGGTCAACGGCTGAGCGCCCCGTCGTCGGACCGCCGGACCGCAGGGGCGACGCCCACCGTCCCCCTCACGTCAGCGCCGTCAGCTGCCAGCCACCCTCCACGCTGCGCTCACGGAACCCCAGCGCCTCGTTGATCGCGAGCATGTGCGCGTTCTCTCCCGCGTTCCAGGTGTGGATCCGGGCCACCTGGGGCGCAGCTGCGGCCAGGACGCCGAGGTTGACGGCCTTGACCAGCATGCCCAGCCGGTGACCGCGGTGCTCTCCGTGGACGAGGGTGTCCTCCTGGTAGGCGACGTGCGGCTTGTCGGTGGGGACGTCGATCGTCGTGTAGGCCACCAGCGACCCGCTGGCCACCTGCTGGGCCACGGTCGTCACCCGCACCCGGCCCATGGCCTCGACCTTCCGGTCACCGTGCGCGACCCGCTCGGCGTCCCACGCCTCGGGCTCCAGCTCCAGGTCTCCCGTGGGCACGTCGACGCTCATCCGCGCCATGAGACCGGCCATCGCCTCGAGGTGCTCCGGCGGGGTGGACCCCACCCAGCTCACGGCGCGGTATGCCGTGCCCGCCACGTCTGCCGCCCTCGGTCCCGCGTCCTCGGCCAGCGCCAGGGCCCGGGCCATCTCGACCGCGCTGTGCCGCTCCACCTGCTCGAGCACGAAGCCCAGGTCGCGAAGGGTCGTCGCCGCCCGGTCGCCGCTGAGCCGGCCCGCACCCGTGCGCGGGACCATGACCTCCCCGGCTCCGTGCACGGCGTGCGTCATCCAGACCTGGGCCGTGCGCCGACCGTCCGCGACGAGGACCGGGCGCGCGTGCTCCCACAGGAGCGGCAGGACCTCGGCGGGGTCGGCCCCGGGGTCCAGGGCGACACCAGCCTCGGCCAGCGTCGTGTTGTCGCGCAGCGGCATCGTCAGCCAGATCCCCCCGAGCACCTGGTCGCTGTCGACCGCGACCAGGAGCAGGGTGCGACGGAAGGACTGGTCGGCGTAGGCCACCGTCAGGCTCTGCGCGCTGTCGGCCAGGTCGTCGTCGCCCAGCACCGACAGCAGGTGACGTCGCGACGCCTCGACGAACCCGGCCAGCAGCCGAGGTGGGTCCGTGCCCGGCCGCCCGGGGTGCGGCACGGCGACGATCTGCAGTCCCATGACCAGTAGTGTCCTGCCGCGCCGACCTCCCGGCAACGGGTTTCAGGTCAGCGCGTCCAGCACGGCCGCCGCGGCCCGCCCCTCGCCGTAGGGCGCCTCGTCGGTGGGTGCGGGCGCGGGGCGGGAGGCGGCCTCGCGGACCGCGGGCCCGGGCTCGACGAGCACGTTCCACCCCAGCCGCACCGTCTCGACCCACTCGGTCTCGGTCCGCACGGTCGTGCACGGCGTCCGCAGCGCGAACGCCTCCTTCTGCAGACCGCCGGAGTCGGTGATGACCCCGCGCGCCCGGGCGACCGCACCCACCAGCGCCGGATAGGGCAACGGCGGCCGCGTCGTCAACGACCCGCCGTCCAGGTCCAGCCCCTGCTCCTGGGCACGGGCCCGCAGACGCGGATGAGCCAGGAGCAGCACCGGGTGGTCGACCTCCCGCAGCGCCTCCACGATCGCCCGCAGCCGCACCGGGTCGTCCGTGTTCTCCGCCCGGTGCACCGTCGCCACCGAGAAACCGCCCTCGCTCACCCCCAGCTCCGCCAGCACCGCCTCGCCGTCCACGAGCTCGTCGCGCACCCGGTGCAGCACGTCGATCATCACGTCGCCCACCAGCACCGTGCGCCCGCCCAGGCCCTCGGCCCTCAGGTGCTCGACCGCGACCTGCGTGGGCGCCAGGCACAGGTCGGCCGCGTGGTCGGTCAGCACCCGGTTGTGCTCCTCCGGCATCCTGCGGTTGAAGGAGCGCAGGCCGGCCTCCAGGTGCGCCACCGGGACGTGCAGCTTCACCGCCGACAGGGCCCCCGCCAGCGTGGAGTTGGTGTCGCCGTAGACCAGCACCCAGTCCGGGCGCTGCGCGTCCAGCACCCCGTCCATCGCCCCCAGGATCGACCCGGTCTGCACCCCGTGACCGCCCGACCCCACCCCCAGGTGGACGTCCGGGTCCGGGATCCCCAGGTCCGCGAAGAACACGTCGGAGAGCATCGGGTCGTAGTGCTGCCCCGTGTGCACGATCACGTGCTCCACCCCCCGTCGCGCGCACTCCGCCGCGACCGGGGCCAGCTTGACGAACTGCGGACGCGCACCGACCACGCTGAGGATCCTCACCGGCCCAGGGTAGGGCGTGGGGGCCGGACCAGGAAGGAGCGGCACCGTGGACCCGGGCCGGTCGCCGGATAGCGTGTGCCCCATGCGCGTGCTGGTGGTGACGACCTGGTTCCCGACCCCGTCGTCGCCGTCGACGGGCAGCTTCGTGGCGCGGGACGTCGAGGCCATCGCGACCCGCCACCACGTGCACGTGCTGCACCTGTGCGCGCCCCGGCTGCTGACCCACGGGGACCCAGGTCCGGAGGTCCCCGGCACCGGCGGGCGGGTCAGCCTCGAGCGTCTCGCCATGGACCCGCGGCGCCCCGACCACGTGCTGCGGGCCCGCCGCCGGGTCCTCGAGCTCACCAGGCACGCGGACCTGCTGCACACGATGGCAGTCTCGGCGCTGCTGCCGACGACCGGCCCGCGCCCTGCCGTGCCGTGGGTGCACACCGAGCACTGGTCCGGTCTGATGGCACCCGAGACGCTGACCCTCGGACTGCGTGGCGCCCGGCTGGCCGTCCGCCACCTCCTGGCCCGTCCCGACGTGGTCGTGGTGGTGGGGGAGGAGCTGGCCGCGGGGGTGCGCCGGCTGCGCACGGGTCCGGTGGTGGTGGTGCCCAACATCGTCACCGCGCCCGAGGAGCTGTCGGCCCGGCGCCGACCGGAGGTGCCGTTGACCGACCCGGGCCGTGGCGTGGCGGGGCTCGTGGGCGTCGGCGGTCTCATCGACCGCAAGGACCCGCTCACCGCCGTCGCCACGGTCGCGGAGCTTCGCGCCCGCGGGGCCGACGCCCGCCTGACGTGGGTGGGGGAGGGTCCGCTGCGCGCCGCGGTCGTGAGGGCGGCGGACGCCTCCGGGGTGCCGTTGCGGCTGACCGGCGACATCACACCGGACGAGGTGCAGCCGCTCGTCGCGGACGCCGACGTCTTCCTGCTGCCCACCCGCGCCGAGACCTTCTGCGTCGCCGCCGCGGAGGCCCTGGCGGCCGGACGTCCCGTCGTCGTGGGCGACACCTCCGGGCCCCGTGACTTCGTCGGGCCACCCTCGGGGGCCCTGGTGGCCCCCGGCGCTCCGGCAATGACGTGGGCCGACGCCGTCGAGGGAGCATGGCGCTCGAGCGCGGGCCTGACCGCCTCCGCCATCGCCGCCCCCGTCCTGGAGCGCTACGGGGCCCACCGGTATGCCGAGCGCGTCGACGCCGTGTACCGCTCCCTTCTCCCTGCCCCGGACGGTCCGGTGGTCGACGTGGTCGTGGCTGTGCACTCGGCGCAGCGTCGGACCGAGCGGGCGGTCCGCTCGGTGCTCGACGGCTCGGGTGCCCTGGCAGATCGCGTGCGGGTGACGGTGGTCTGCCACAACCTGTCCGCGGGCGAGGTGGCGGGGTCCTTCAGCGCCCGCACCCGGGAGGACCCGCGCGTGCGCCTGCTCGAGCTGCGCGACGGCATACCCAGTCCGAGCGGCCCGTTCAACGCCGGCCTCGACGCGGCCACCGCCCCCTGGGTCTCCGTCCTCGGTTCGGACGACACGCTGGCACCGGGCGCGATCCCCGCGTGGCTGGAGGCGGCTGAGGGCCTCGACCCGGCGGAACCGGTCGTCGTCCTGGCGCCCCTCGAGCTGGCGGGGCGACCGGTCCCCACCCCGCCGGTGCGTCCGGCCCGGCGTGCGGGTGCACCGCTGGACCTCGTGCGGGATCGGCTCAGCTACCGCTCCGCGCCCCTGGGGCTGCTGTCCCGCGGGGCGCTGCGTCTGCCGGGGGCGCGGCTGCTGCCGCAGGCCGAGGTCGGCGGTGACGTCCCGATGGTCACGGCTCTCTGGGCGCGGGCCCGGGTGCTCAGGGCTCCGGGTGCCCCGGCGTACCGAATCCACGAGGACGCTCCCGACCGGGTGACCTACGCGCCACGGCCCGTCGCCGCCCAGCTGCGCAGCGTCGACATGCTGTGGGACCTGCCCTGGGTGCGCGACCTCACGACCCGCCAGCGCCGGGCCGTGGCCACCAAGGTCCTGCGCATCCACGTCTTCGGCGCCGTCCTCACCCGGTCCGACCCCGGCTGGTGGTCCGTGGCGGAGAGGAGGGCGCTTGCCGACCTCACCCGGCGTACGCTCGACGCCGCCCCCGGCGCCGCCGACCCCCTCAGCCGCGCCGACCACGACCTGCTGGCCGCGGTGCTCGACCCCACGGTCCCCGCGGCCGTCCTCCTCGCGCGGGCCCGGGACCGGCGCCGGCACGGCCGCCCGCGCACCCTGCTGCCGTCCTCGTGGCGCCACGTCCTGCACCGGGAGGCCCCGCTGCGCTTCATGGCCTCCTCGCTCGCCGCACGGCGCCGCTGAGCCGGCTCCGTGGGGAAGGCCACGTATCCTGAGCGGGCACCCACAGCCCCACGAGGACGGACACACACGGACATGAAGATCGCGGTTGTCGCGCTGGGCAAGATCGGGCTGCCGCTGGCCGTGCAGTTCGCGGACGCCGACCCCGCGCACGAGGTCGTGGGCGTGGACGTGGACCAGCGGGTCGTGGACAGCGTCAACCGCGGGCAGGAGCCGTTCCCGGGGGAGGACCACCTCGCCGACAAGCTCGCCGACCTCGTCCCGGCCGGGCGGCTGCGCGCGAGCACCGACTACGCCGACGCGATCCCCGGCGCCGACGCCGTGGTCGTCGTCGTGCCGCTGTTCGTGGACGAGGCCACCGGGGCGCCCGACTTCGGCTGGATGGACGCCGCGACCCGCTCCCTGGCGCAGCACCTGGGCCCCGGCACCCTGGTCTCCTACGAGACCACCCTGCCCGTGGGCACGACCCGGGACCGGTGGAAGCCGATGATCGAGGAGATCTCCGGCCTGGCCGAGGGCAGCGACTTCCACCTGGTGTTCAGCCCCGAACGGGTCCTCACCGGACGGGTCTTCGCGGACCTGCGGCGCTACCCCAAGCTGGTCGGCGGCCTGAGCGAGGCCGGCACCGCCGCCGCGGTCGCGTTCTACCAGGACGTCCTGGACTTCGACACCCGCCTGGACCTGCCCCGACCCAACGGGGTCTGGGACCTCGGCAGCGCCGAGGCCGCCGAGATGGCCAAGCTGGCCGAGACGACCTACCGCGACGTCAACATCGGCCTGGCCAACCAGTTCGCCCGGTTCGCCGACACCGTCGGCATCGACGTCCACAGGGTCATCGAGGCCTGCAACTCCCAGCCCTACTCCCACATCCACACCCCCGGCATCGCCGTCGGCGGCCACTGCATCCCGGTCTATCCCCGCCTCTACCTCTCCACCGACCCCGACGCCACCGTCGTGGCCAGCGCCCGCGCCGCCAACGCCGCCATGCCCGAGTACGCCGTCGCCCGCGCCGCGTCCCTCCTCGGCTCCCTGGACGGACTGCGCGTCCTCGTCCTCGGCGCGTCCTACCGCGGCAAGGTCAAGGAGACCGCCTTCTCCGGCGTGTTCGCCACCGTGGCGGCCCTGCGCTCCCGCGGCGCCCAGGTCCTCGTCCACGACCCCATGTACACCGACGACGAGCTCGCCTCCTTCGGGTGGACCCCCTACCACTGGGCGGCCGGACAGCCCGGCGAGCCCGTCGACGTCGCGATCGTCCAGGCCGACCACCCCGAGTACGCGCACCTCTGCGCCGCCGACCTGCCCGGGCTGCGCCTGCTCCTCGACGGCCGCCGCACCACCGACCCCAGCAACTTCACCGGCACCCCCCGCCTCACCATCGGCGGCGGTGAGCCGGTCCCCGCATGAGCTGGTGGGAGGTCGCGCCCGGGATCGTCGGGCTCGCGCTGCTGTGGGTGCTGCCGGGGTATGCCGTGCTGCGGCTCCTCGGGTTCCGTGGGCTCCTCGCGCTCGGGGGTGGGGCACCGGTCACCACGGGCCTCGCCGGCGTCCTGGCCGTCGTCTACGACCTGGTCGGCATCGCGTGGGGCCTGCCCAGCCTCCTGCTGGGTCTGCTCGTCGTCGTCGCGGTGGCGGCCGCCCTGGGCAGGGGCCTGGGCACGACCCACCACCCCGCCGGGGTGGAGGTCGGCGGCGAACGCCAGCTGCGCACCCGCGAGAAGGTGTGGCTCACCGTGTCGTGGGCGGTCGGCGGCGGCACCCTGGCCGCCGCGATGACGCACGGCATGGGGCGGGCGGACCAGCCTCCACAGGCCTGGGACGCGGTGTTCCACCTCAACGCCCTCTGGTTCATCCGGGACACCGGCAACGCCAGCTCCCTCGGCGGTCTGGCCCCGATGTACGCCGACAACGTCGCCCCGTTCTACCCCGCCGTCTGGCACGCGCTGGTGGCCGTGGCACCCGGCTTCCCCCGTGTCACCGAGGCCGCCAACGCCAGCTCCCTGGTCATCGGGTCGGTCGTGTGGATCGCCGGGCTGGTAGCCCTGTCCCGCGTGGTTTTCCCGCACCGCGCCCTTCCTACGGTCCTCGTGCCGCTGCTCGCCGCCAGCTACGTCACGTTCCCGGCCATCGCGGTCTCGATGCTGGCGGTCTGGCCCTACGCCCTGTCCGTCGCCTGCCTTCCCGGCACGATCGCGCTGGTGATCGCCACCCTGCGCGGGGTGCTGAGCTGGCGGATGCACCTCGCGCTGGCGCTGGGGCTCGTCTGGGCGGTGGCGGGGGTGACCCTGGCCCACCCGTCGGGCCTGTTCTCGCTCATGCTGCTGGCACTGCCGCTGCTCACGGTCCTCCTGGCGCGGCAGCTGCGGCGGCACGCCCGCCGCGGCGCCAGGCTCGGCGCCGCCCTGGTCATGGTGCTGTGGGTGGTCTCGATCGTCGGGGTGCTCGCCTTCCTGGTGACCTTCCCTCCGGTGCGCTCGATCATGGACTACCAGCGCGGGGGCCAGGACTCCTACCTCCCGGCCCTCGGCTCGCTGCTCATCGACCACCCGCTCATCTACGTCTACAAGATCACCTCGGTCAACCTGGTCGCCACGCTGCTCGTCTGGCTGGGGGTCGCCCTCACCGTGCGCCGTCGGCACGCGCGCTGGCTCGTGGTCTCCCTGCTCGCCGCGGTCGCCCTGACGCTGCTCGCCGCCGGCCCCGCGGACCAGCCGCTGCGGGTGCTCGCCGGCTTCTGGTACACCCAGGCCTCGAGGATCAACCAGCTCGTCCTCGTGCCGGCGATCATGCTGGCCGCCGGGGCCGGAGCCTGGCTCTCCCGCGCGGTGGCCCGACGTCTCCAGGTCCCGGTGACCGCGGTCGCGCTGATCCTGGCCGTCGCCCTCGTCGGGCTGTCCTCGGGCCTGCGGTGGACGAGCCAGACCCAGGTCATGGCCTCCACCTACACCACGTACCCCATCGCGTGGGGGACGATCCTGGAGCCGGAGGAGATCGCGATGATCGACCGGGCGGCCCAGACGTTGCCCGACGAGGCCGTCGTGCTCGGCGAGGCCGTGGCCGGCTCTCCCTACCTGCTGCACCGGGCCGACGTCCAGGTGGTCTTCCCCCAGCTCAGCCCGATCCCCGGATCGCCCGAGCGGACCCTGCTGGAGGAGCGCTTCGACGCCTGGGAGGACACCCCGGAGGTGTGCGAGGCGGTCCGGTCCCTCGGGGTCACGCACGTGTACGCCGACACCCTCACCTTCGAGGACGAGCTCAACGCCAAGTGGGAGGACACCACGCCGGGGCTGCGCAACCTCGAGCCGCAGGGCCCCGCCTTCGAGCTGGTTGACCGCGGGGGCTCCGCCTCGCTCTGGCGATTCACCGGCTGCGACCGCTGAGCTCAGCTCACCCACTGGCCGCGGGCGAGCAGCACCTCCTTGAGCAGGTCGGCACGGTCGGTGACCAGCCCGTCGACGTCCATCTCCAGCAGGCGGGTCATCTCCGGGACGTCGTTGACCGTCCACACGTGCACGAAGACCCCGACCTCGTGGGCGGCCTCGATCGTCGAGGGGGTGACGACCTCGACACCCGCGTGCCGGACGGGCACCTGCAGGCCGTGGACGCCGCGCATCACGCGGGTGAGCACCGGCGTGCGCACGAGGTGGGGCAGGGCGGCGGCCGCGCGGAACCGGGCGGCCGTGGTCTGTCCGGCGGACGTGGCCACCGGCCGGGTCAGCCGCATCAGCACCGCCTGCCGGCGCTGGTCCGAGAACGAGGCCACGCAGACCCGCTCGTGGGACCGGGTGCGCTCGATGGCGCGCGCCAGCGGCAGGATGGCACCAGAGCTCTTGACGTCGATGTTGACGCGCAGCTCCGGCCAGGCGCCCAGCAGGTCCTCCAGCTGCGGCACCGGCTCCACCCCGCCGATCCTGGCCCGGGACACCTCGCGCCAGGACAGCTCGGGGATCTCCCCCCGGCGGTCGGTGACGCGGTCGAGGCTCACGTCGTGGAAGGCGAGCAGCACCCCGTCGCGCGTCGCGTGCACGTCGGTCTCGACGTAGCGGTAGCCCAGCCGGACGGCCGCGTCAAAGGCCCGCATCGAGTTCTCGAGACCGTCGAGGTCGAAGCCGCGGTGGGCCATCGGGACCGGGCCCGGATGGTCGAGGTAGGCCGTGCGCACGGCACAACCGTAGTCCCCCCGGCCGCGGGAGCGACCCGTCCGGGTTTCCCCGAAAGGCGGTGAGAGGGTGCGTGCCCTACCGGAGACGGAGGAGGTTCCCCACGGGCGGGGCGGGGGAGGGCTCGCCCACCTCGCCGAAGGGCCTGGACCCGGCGACCAGCCTGCTCACCTGGTCGCTGCTGCGCCAGGTGGTGGGGAAGTCGGCCCGAGCCGCCGCCCGCGTGAGGCTCACGTCGTCGAGCGGTCGCCGCGAGGCGACGAGGACCACGTTGCCGTACCTCTTGCCGCTGGCCACCTCGCGCAGCACCAGCTGCCCGACGTGCGCGAAGCGGGTGGCCAGGGTGGCGCACGACCGCGCCACCCACCGCAGGCCCGGCTCGTCCGCCGCGTTCACGAGCACGAGGCCGTCGGGCGTCAGGACGCGGTCCAGCTCACCGACCCACCGGGTGCCGGCGAGCTCGCCGGGGAGGCGGCCCTCGTCGTAGGCGTCCACCACCACCACGTCGGCCGACCCGTCGCGCAGGGCGACGACTCCCTCCTGGCCGGTGACCGGGCGGACCCTGATGCGGTGGCCGCGCGGGAGGGGCAGCTCGCGTCGGATGAGCTCGGTCAGCGCGACGTCGGGCTCGAGGACGATCTGCGGCGATCCGGGGTGCACCCGGTGCACCCACCGGGCGAGTGTCATACCCGCCCCGCCGACATGGGTGACCGCCAGCGGGGCGGGGTCGGGCCGCAGCGACTCGAGGACCAGCCCGAACTGCTGGACGTACTCGAAGACCAGCAGCAACGGGTCGTCGGGGTCGACGTAGGACTGCGGGTGCCCGTCGCGGACGACCGTGGCGCCCCCCCGCTCGTCCCAGACGATGCTCATCGGGTATGCCGTCGCCCGCCCCAGCGCACGCCCACGGGTCAGATGTCGCGGAAGGTCTGGATCTGGGCGCCGAGGGCGTTGAGCCGGGAGGCCAGGTCCTCGTAGCCGCGGTTGATGACGTAGACGTTGCGCAGCACCGAGACGCCTGGCGCGGCCAGCATCGCCAGGAGGATGACGACGCCGGGACGCAGCGCGGGAGGGCACATGATCTCGCCGGCGCGCCACTTGGTCGGGCCCTCGATCATCACCCGGTGCGGGTCCATCAGGTGGACCTTGGCGCCGAGGGTGGTGAGCTCGGTGAGGTAGATGGCGCGGTTCTCGTAGACCCAGTCGTGGATGAGCGTCGAGCCCTGGGCGCAGGCGGCGATGATCGCGAAGAACGGCAGGTTGTCGATGTTCAGCCCGGGGAAGGGCAGCGGGTGGATCTTGTCCAGCGGCGCCTTCAGCGGGCCGGGGATCGTGCGCAGGTCGAGGAGCCGGGTGTGTCCGTTGGCGGAGGTGTACTCCTCCGAGAGCTCGCACTGGAAGCCCATCGTGCCCAGCACGGCCAGCTCGATCTCCATGAACTCGATCGGCACGCGCTTGATCGTGATCTCGCTGCCGGTGACGACAGCGGCCGCGAGCAGGCTCATCGCCTCGATCGGGTCCTCGGAGGGGGAGTACTCGATGTCCTGGTCGATGTGCTCGACCCCGGTGACGGTGAGGGTCGTGGTGCCCAGGCCCTCGATCGTGACACCGAGCTGCTGGAGGAAGACGCACAGGTCCTGGACCATGTAGTTGGACGAGGCGTTGCGGATGACCGTGGTCCCGGGGCGGCGGGCGGCGGCCAGCAGGACGTTCTCGGTCACGGTGTCGCCGCGCTCGGTGAGGACGATGGGCCGGGGCGGCCACACGGTCTTGTCCACGCTCACGTGGTAGGTGCCGGTCGTGGCCGTCACGTCCAGGCCGAAGTGGCGCAGCGCGATCATGTGCGGCTCGACGGTCCGGGTGCCGAGGTCGCAGCCTCCGGCGTAGGGAAGCTCGAAGGTCTCGAACTCGTGCATGAGCGGCCCGAGGAACATGATGATCGTGCGGGTGCGGCGCGCTGCCGTCTCGTCCATCGAGCCGAGGTCGATCCGCTCCGGCGGGACGATCTCCAGGTCGGAGGAGTCCGGCAGCCAGCGGATCTTGAAGCCGATCGAGGTCAGCACCTCGGTGATGCGGTTGACCTCCTCGATGCGCGCCAGGTTGCGGAGGGTCGTGCGGCCCTTGTTGAGCAACGACGCGCACAGCAGGGCGACCGCGGCGTTCTTGGAGGTGCGCACGTCGATCTCGCCCGCGAGCTTGACGCCGCCGGTGATGCGCAGGTTCTGGGGGACCCCGGAGGAGACCGAGACGATCTCGGAGTCGAGCTTCTCGCCGATGCGCGCGATCATCTCCAGCGACAGGTTCTGCTTGCCCTGCTCGATCCGGGCCACGGCACTCTGGCTGGTTCCCAGGAGCTCGGCCAGCTCGGCCTGGGTGAGGGACTTGTGGCGTCGGGCGTCACGGATCAGGCCGCCGATGCGGGAGAGGTAGCTCTCAGTCATGGAACGCCACTGTAGATCACATATATGAGATAGGCGTGAGACCCGGGACTCGGTCCGGGCGGGGCCCACCGACGCTCGGCGCGCCGCTGCCCGACCTGCTGGTCAGGGGTGCTCGTCCACCGCGGCGGCCAGGAGGGGGGCCACGAGCTCGCGCTGCCACGGTCGGGCCCCGAGCTCGGCGAGGGCGACGTCCACGCTCGCGGCGGTGGCCGGTCGGGGCGGGCGCCACAGGACCCGACGCACGAGGTCCGGGGTCATCAGGTTCTCCACGGGGACGTCGACGCGCTCGGACAGGGCCGCGAGGTCGCCGCGCGCCAGCTCCAGCCGCGCCGCGGCCGCGGGGTCCCGGTCGACCCAGGCCCGCGGTGGGGGAGGGCCGTCGCCGCGGGGTGTCGGCTCCGGCAGCTCGTCCTCCGGCAGCTCCAGGCCCCGCTTGATCGCCGACAGCCAGGTGCGCTGGTAGCGCAGCAGTCCCTGCTGGGCCCGGCGCTGCCGGGAGTGGGACTGGTCGGGGCGTGCGGCGGCCAGGTCGGAGGGCTGGCGGGGCATCCGGGCGGCCAGGTCGACGAGCGTGCTGTCCGGCACGACGCGACCGGGGGCGACGTCCCGCTCGCGGGCGACCCCGTCGCGCGCCCACCACAGCTCGCGCAGCACGGCGTTGGCACGGGGCTTGCGCAGCTTGTGCATGCCGGACGTGCGGCGCCACGCCTCGGCCTGGTCCTTCTGCGGTCCCTGGAAGTCGACGAGCGCGGCGAACTCCTGGCGGGCCCACTCCAGCTTGCCCTGTTCCAGCAGGTCGCGCTCCATCCGGTCGCGCAGCTCCACGAGCAGCTCGACGTCGAGGGCTGCGTAGCGCAGCCACGGCTCGGGCAGGGGTCGCGTCGACCAGTCGACGGCGGAGTGCTCCTTGGCCAGCGTGACGCCGAGGTAGTACTCCATCGACGCCGACAGCCCCACCCTGGGCAGTCCGGCGAGCCGGGCACCGAGCTCGGTGTCGAAGAGCGCCCGTGGCCGCATCCCCACCTCGTCCAGGCAGGGGATGTCCTGGGTGGCGGCGTGCAGGACCCACTCCGTCCCACCCAGCACCTCGTCGACCACGCTGAGGTCGCCCAGCGGCACGGGGTCGATCAGCCAGGTGCCGGCGCCCTCGCGCCGCAGCTGGACGAGGTAGGCCTTCTGCCCGTAGCGGTAGCCCGAGGCGCGCTCGGCGTCGACCGCCACGGGGCCCGAGCCGGCCGCGATGGCCGCCACCGCCCGGGCCAGCCCCTCCTCGGTCTCGACGACCTCGGGAACCCCCGCGTCGGGCGCGTCCAGCCGCTCGTAGTCGGAGGTGGGGTCCGGGTCAAGGTCGGCCGGGTCGAGGTCGGCCGGGTCGAGGGCGCCGGGGGCCAGCAGGTCCGGGTCCGTCCAGGTCGGGTCGGGTCGGTCCACGTCAGCGGCGCAGACCGGGCAGGGCGACGACTCCCTCGGGCAGGGGCGGCAGGCCGGCCAGCGTGCACAGCAGGTCGCCCCAGGCGGCGAGGTGGGCGGCGAGCTCCGGGCCCTCCCGGCCCGGTGTCAGCACGGGCGTCCAGGAGGCCCTGATCTCCAGCTCCACGCTCGGCTCGCGGTCCACGAGCGCACCGAAGCTCTCGGAGGTGACGCAGGTGACAGTGCCGGCGGGGGCTGCCCACCCGAGCTCGGCGGCGTCCAGGGCGTCGGTCAGCCAGGACCAGCCGGCCTGCCCGGCGAGGGGGTCGTGACCCACCTCGGGCTCCATCTGTGCCTTGGCGTAGCTGACCGCGCGCCAGGTGCCCTCCCAGGGCTCGGGGCCGGTGGGGTCGTGCAGGAGCACGAAACGCCCGGTGGCCGCCGGCTCCTCGTCGTCGTCCAGGTGGGAGGTGACGACCTCGCCGGAGAGCGCCACCGCGTGCGGCGCCAGCCGCGTGGGGGCCGGCACCTCCTCGAGCTGGAGCTCGGGTCGCACCGTCACCTCGCGCAGGTCCTCCATGGCCCGGCTGAAGAGCGTGGTGGTCTCGGGCAGGCTCACCGTGCTCGCGGCGCGCGTCCGCGGTCGATTGCCAGAGCTCCGGTTCACCACACCGTCCAGACTAGGCCGATCCGCGGCCGGACGCCTGCACCGCCACGCCCGGAGGGACGGGTGCCCGTCCCTCCGGGCGTCGCGCGCACCCTGGACAGCCTCAGGCCTCGAGGGCCGACGCCTCGTGGACGAGCTGCACGACCCGGGTGAGCACCTCAGGGTCGGTGGTCGGCAGCACGCCGTGACCCAGGTTGAAGATGTGCCCCGGCGCCTGCCGGCCCTCGGCCACGATCTCGCGCACCCGGGCCTCCAGCGCCGGCCAGGGGGCGAAGAGGAGCGCCGGGTCGAGGTTGCCCTGCACGGCATACCGGCCCCCTGTGCGCTCCACCGCGTCGGTGAGCGAGACGCGGTAGTCCACGCCGATCACGTCGGCCCCGGCCTGCGCCATCTGCAGGAGCAGCTCGCCGGTGCCGACACCGAAATGGATGCGCGGCACACCCAGGTCGGCGACGCCCTCGAGGACGGAGCGGCTGTGCGGCTCGACGTGGCGCAGGTAGTCGGAGCGGTTCAGGTGACCCACCCAGGAGTCGAAGAGCTGGACGGCGCTCGCCCCCGCCTCGATCTGCACCCGCAGGAAGGTCCGCGAGATCTGGGCCAGCCGGGCGCACAGGTCGTGCCAGAGCGCCGGGTCGCCGTGCATCATCGCCTTGGTGCGCTCGTGGTTCTTGGACGGGCCGCCCTCGACGAGGTAGGACGCCAGCGTGAACGGGGCGCCGGCGAAGCCGATGAGCGGGGTGGCACCGAGCTCGGCGACGATCTGCTGCACGGACCGCGTGATGTCGGGCACGTGCTCGGGCGTGAGCTCGGGGAGGCGGTCGAGGTCCGCGCGGGTGCGCACCGGCTCGGCCACCACCGGTCCGGTGCCGGGCACGATGTCGAGGTCGACGCCGGCGGCCTGCAGGGGCACGACGATGTCGCTGAAGAAGATGGCGGCGTCCACGCCGTGGCGGCGCACCGGCTGCAGGGTGATCTCGGTGACGAGGTCGGGCGTGCGGCACGACTCGAGCATCGGGACGTGCTCGCGGATGGCGCGGTACTCCGGCAGCGAGCGTCCGGCCTGGCGCATGAACCACACGGGGGCGCGGGGCACCGGCTGCCGGCGAGCGGCGCGGACGAGCGTCGAGTCGGCGGTGGTCGGGCCGCTGGTGGCGGCCGGCTCGCTGGTGGTGGTGGTCTCGGCGGTGGGGGAGGTGCTCACCGACCGAGTTTCGCACGGCGCCGGGCAGACGCCGGCACGGTCAGCGGTCCCGGAGGGAGCCGTCCGGCGTGACCGGCAGTGCGCGCTTGTGACCCGTGCGGCGGTACCAGCCCACGATCGTCGCCTCGTCCTGCTCCGAGACGTCCCTCCCCTCGAGGTAGTCGTCGACCGCCTCGTAGCGGACCCCGAGCGCGACCTCGTCGGGGATCAGCGGCCTGTCGCTCTCCAGGTCGGCGGTCGGGACCTTCTCGACGAGGGACTCGGGCGCACCGAGGTGCCGCGCGATCTGACGGACCCGTCGCTTCGGCAGCCCGAACAGGGGGGTGACGTCGGCCGCCCCGTCGCCGAACTTGGTGTAGAAGCCGACCACCGCCTCGGCCGCCTGGTCGGTGCCGATGACGAGCATGCCGCGTGTCCCGGCGATGGCGTACTGCGTGACCATCCGGTGCCGGGCCTTGACGTTGCCCAGGTGGTAGTGGTCGCGGTCGTCGGCGGGGTCCAGACCGGCGGCCACCAGCTGGTCCCAGTGGGCGTCGACGCCCGGGCCGATGTCGACGGTCCACACCTCGTCGGCCGCGACGAACTCCAGCGCCCGCTGCGCGTCGGCCTCGTCCTGCTGCACGTGGTAGGGCAGGCGCACCGCCACGAAGGTCGCCTCGCCGCCGGCTGCGCGCACCCGCTCGCAGGCGAGCTGGGCCATCCGGCCCCCGGCGCTGGAGTCGACACCACCGCTGATGCCGAGGACGTAGCCGCTCGTGCCGGAGCCCCTGAGGTAGGCCGCCAGGAACTCGATGCGGCGCTCGGCCTCGGCCGCGGCGTCGAAGGTGCTGGGGTCGACCACCTCGAGGGCGGTGCGGATCTCGTCCTGGGTCTGCCTGTCGGTCACGCGACCGACTCTAGCGATCGGCAGCGGGTGACGTCCTCGGCGTGCACTGCGGCGTGCGCCTCGGTGCACGGCTACGCGTGTGCCTGGAGCGCCTGCAGCCCTGACACGATGGCCCCCATGACGTCCTACCTCGTGATCGGCGGCGGCATCAGCGGTCTGACCGCGGCGGACGAGATCCTGCGGCGGGACGCCGCGGCCGACGTCACGGTGCTGGAGGGTGCCGACCGGGTGGGCGGCAAGATCCGCGCGGGCAGGGTCGCCGGGTGCGTCGTCGACGTCGGGGCGGAGGCCGTCCTGGCCCGCCTGCCCGAGGCGCTCGACCTCATCGGGCTGACCGGCCTCAGCGACGAGGTGGTGCACCCGACCGGGGCCCCGGCGCAGATCTGGTCACGGGACCGGATGCACCGCATCCCGGCCCGCACGCTCATGGGTGTCCCCGCCGACCCGGACGCCCTGCGCGGTCTGCTGACCGAGGAGGAGGTCGAGCGGGCCCGCCACGAGCGGGTGAGCACGGTGGTCGCCGACGACGTCTCGGTGTCCGAGCTCGTCGGCGGTCGCCTGGGACTGGCGGTCGTGGAGCGGCTCGTCGAACCCCTGCTCGGAGGCGTCTACGCCGGGCACGCCGCCCACCTCTCGTCCGCGGCCACGCTGCCGGCTCTCCTGGCGGCAGCCAGGGCGGGGGAGCCGCTGCTCGCCACCGTCGATCGGGCCGTCCCCGTCGGCGGCGGCACGCGGGCGGCCGGCCCTTCCTCCCGCCCCCCCGTCTTCGCCACCGTGGCGGGCGGCCTGCACCGGCTGCCGGAGGCGCTGGCCTCCTCGGTCCGGGAGCGCGGTGGCCGGGTGGTCCTCGGCACCGTGGCCCGCGAGCTGCGGCAGGTGCCCGACGGACGGTGGGAGGCGGTGACGGGCCCGCGCCCGCGGCCCACGTCATACCTGGCCGACCGGGTGGTCCTGGCTGTGCCGGCGGCGCCGGCGGCGCGGCTGCTGACGGACGTCGCGCCGACGGCCGCCGGGCTGCTCGCCCGGATCGAGAGCGCCTCGATGGCCGTCGTCACGCTTGCCTTCCGCACCGACGAGCTGGGTCCGCTGCACGGCTCGGGGTTCCTCGTGCCTCCTGTGGACGGGCACACCGTCAAGGCGTCGACGTTCAGCGCCGTCAAGTGGGACTGGGTGCGCGAGCTGGGGCGCGGTGCGGGTCCGGGCGGCTGCGACCTGACGCTGCTGCGGGTCTCCGTCGGTCGGCACCGGGAGGAGTCCGTGCTGCAGGTCAGCGATGACGAGCTCGTCGCGGTGTGCCGGGCGGAGCTGGCCCAGGCCCTGGGCCGGGCGCTGCCCGAGCCCGTCGACGCGCACGTGCAGCGGTGGGGCGGGGGGTTGCCGCAGTATGCCGTGGGCCACCTCGACCTGGTCGCGCGCGTGCGGGCGGAGCTGGACGGGGTGCCGCACCTCGTCGCCGGCGGGGCGGCGTTCGACGGCGTCGGCATCCCCGCCTGCATCGCCTCGGCCCGCCGGGCGGTCGAGGAGCTCGGCTGAGCGAACCCCGCGGGTGGCACGGTCAGCCGCCCGGGCGAGAATGCGGTGCATGAGCGACTACACCTCCCCGACCGCAGACCAGGCCGAGCAGATCAACGCGACCATCCGCTACGCCGCCTACTCGGTGTTCCGCTCGGTCGCGCCGCTGCCCGTCGACCGCGGGCCGCTCGTGGAACAGGTGCGTGAGCTCTTCGCCGACCTCGAGGGTGAGGGCCTGGTGATCCGGGGCGTCTACGACCTGGCTGGCCTGCGTGCCGACGCCGACCTGCTCATCTGGTGGCACGCCGAGACCGTGGAGCTCGTCCAGGCGGCCTACCAGCGCTTCCGCCAGACCCACCTCGGGCAGCACCTCGAGCCGGTCTGGTCCAACGTCGGGCTGCACCGGCCGGCCGAGTTCAACAGGGGGCACGTGCCGGCGTTCCTGTCGGGGGAGGCAGCCAAGGGCTACGTCTGCGTCTACCCGTTCGTGCGGTCCTACGACTGGTACATCCTGGACCCGGCCGAGCGCGGCCGGATGCTGCGGGAGCACGGGGAGGCCGCCCGGGACTACAAGGACGTCCTGGCGAACACCATCTCGGCCTTCGCGCTGGGGGACTACGAGTGGCTGCTGGCCTTCGAGGCCGACGCGCTGCACCGGATCGTCGACCTCATGCGCGACCTGCGGGCGGTCGACGCTCGCCGGCACGTGCGTGAGGAGATCCCGTTCTTCACCGGGCCCCGCGTGGAGCTGGACGCGCTCGTCGCCTCCCTGCCCTGAGGATCGTCAGCCCGCCGACCTACCCTCGGCCCATGCCCTCCCGCACCAGGTCCGCGCGCCACGCCCGACGCCGGGCCCGTCGCATGGCACGGGTGGAGCACGACCTCACGCCCACGCAGTGGGCGGTGCTGCAGGAGGTCTGGGCCGGGTGCGCCTACTGCGGCGGCGCCACCGGGTCGCTGCAGCGGGACTGCCTGCTGCCGATCTCCCGGGGTGGGCGCTACACGCTCGACAACGTCGTCCCGGCCTGCGCCTCGTGCAACGCCAGCAAGTGCCACACCGAGGTGACGGTCTGGCTGCGGCGCAAGGGTCTGGACGAGCGTGCCTTCCTCGTCCGGCACGCCGCGCTGCGGGTCGTCGTCGCCGACCGGCTGGCCGACCAGGGTCCCGGAGCGTCCTAGAACGACCCGTCTCAGCCGGCGTCGCCCTGGGGGCGCAGGGTCATCGCGATGCTGTTCATGCAGAAGCGCTGGTCGGTGGGCGTGGCGTAGCCCTCGCCCTCGAAGACGTGACCCAGGTGGGAGCCGCAGGAGGCGCAGCGCACCTCGGTGCGCACCCGCCCCAGGGACGCGTCCTCGATGTACTCCACCCGGTCCTCGGCCAGCGGGGCGTAGAACGACGGCCAGCCGCAGTGGCTCTCGAACTTGGTCTCGGAGCGGAACAGCTCGGCGCCGCACGCGCGGCAGGCGTAGACGCCCTCGGTCGTGGTGTCGGTGTACTCCCCGACGAACGGGCGCTCGGTCCCCGCCTCGCGCAGCACCTGGTACTCCGCCGGGCTGAGCTGCTCGCGCCAGGCCTCCTCGGGCTTCGCGCTCGGGTATGCCGTGGCCGCCTTGGCGGCGTCGGTCGCGGGGGTGCTGTGGTGGTGGCTCATGCCGGTCAGGGTACGACGAGGCCCTGCTAGCGCAGTAGCCGCAGCTCCTCGAGGACGACGTCGCCGACCGCGAGCGGCCCGCCGAGCACGAAGATCCGGCCGGGCTCCAGCCGGTCCAGGGCCGCCCAGGTGACAGCGGGGACGTTCGACGGACGCACGAGCAGCACAGGTGAGTCCGTGGCGCCCGCGCGGGCCGCACCGGCCAGCGCGTCCGGCCAGTTCAGACCGGTGGCCACGAAGACGTCCTGCGAGGTCGCGAGCGCCGCAGACACCTCGGCAGCCGTGGCGTAGCGGTCGATGCCGGCCACCCGCTCGACCTCCCCGTAGGCGCCGAGCTGAGTCACCACCGTCGCCGAGACCGCGAGCGGCCCGCCGAGGACGACGATCCTCGCCGGTCCCAACCGGTCGAGCTCGGCACGCGTCGCGGACGGCACCAGGTCGGGACGGACGAGCAGAACCGGTGCGTCGAGCGACGCCGCGCGGGCCGCGCCGGCGAGGGCGTCGGGGAAGTCGACGCCTGTGGCCACGTAGACCACCTCGGCGGACGGGAGGTCGCTGGAGATCGCCGCAGCGGTCTCGTACCGGTTGGCGCCAGCGCGACGCGTGACGGTGGCGCCGGGCAGGAGAGACTCCAGCTGGTCCTCGACCACGGCGGAGACCGCGCCGGTCCCACCGACGACGACCACCGTCTGCGGCTGCAGCCGGTCGAGCTCGACGGCGGTCACGCTCGGGACGGACGCGGGTTTGACCAGCAGCACCGGTCCACCCAGGCTGCCGGCGCGGGCCGCCGCGGCGAGCGCGTCCGGGAAGTCTGCCCCGGAGGCGACGTATACCGTGTCGGCGCTGCCGAACTGCCGTGCGACCCGGGCTGCGGTGTCGTAGCGGTCCAGACCGGCGACGCGCACCACCTCCGGCGGGACGATGTCAGGGTTGTCCTGGCACTCCTGGGAGAGCAGCGAGAAGTCCTGCGTCACCGTGGCGCCACGGATGAGGTCCACGAGGTGGGCGTCAGGACGGTAGCCGCCGAGCAGCGCCGTCATCCGCAAGGTTCCCAGCTGGGTGTTGATCCAACGGGCGTAGGTGCCCTCCTGGTCGGTGAGGATGACCCATCCGTCGCCGACGTCCTCCCGCACGGGAGTGATGTCGACGACGATCGAGTCGCCGGCGACCTGGCCGCCCGCGCAGTCCTCGAGGTAGGCGGTGCCAGCCACCTTGCCCCACGTGAGCGGTGGCGTGACGTGCATGGTGACGGCGACCGGCTCGACCTGCACGGGCACGTTCGCGACGATCCCGACCCCGGCGGTGTAGGTGCCCGGCTGGTTGACGAAGGCGCTGTCCGTGGTCACCCTGACGGTCACGCTCTCGCCCGGTGCCAGGACGGCCTCGGTGGTGTCGAGCTCGAGCCAGTCGATGTCGGCGCCGCCCTCGGAGCAGAGGTCGAAGCCGGGGAGAAGCTCCGCCGACGCCACCATGTCGACGTCGTCCTGACCGCCCGCGCGGACGAAGCCGCACGCACCGCCGCCGCGGTAGGCCGCGTGGTTGGCGTTCGGTAGCGGTGACCAGCTGTCCGTGAAGGGGTCGTAGGACCAGGACGCGTTGGTGAGCTGGTCCTCCTGGATCCCGCCGACGACGACGAGCTGGTCGTTCGCGCTCCCGGAGGCGGGGCCCCAGAACCTGACCGGCGCGGGCGCCAAGGAGGTCCAGGAGTCTGCGGACAGGTCGAAGGACCAGGTCGTGTCCAGCACCGTCTCGCCCTCGTCGACCCCGCCGGCGCAGACGATGCCGCCCTCCAGCCCGCCGCACGAGGAGAAGGCGACCGGGGTCGGGGTGGGCGAGTGCACCGACCACGAGTCGGCCGCGACGTCGTAGGACTGGACGGTGTCGACGACCGGGAAGCAGAAGCCCGTCGTGCACCCTCCGACCGCGAAGGCCTGCCCCCCGGCGGTGGCCACGCCCATGGAGGCCACGGGTGTCGGCATCGGGGCACCGGGTGCCCAGCTGTCTGCGTCCGGGTCGTAGACCCAGGTGTCAGACGTCGGCTCCCCGGTCATCGACCAGCCACCCGCGACGACGATGCGGCCGTCAGCGGCCGCCGCGAGCGGCATCTCCACCGGGGCAGGGAGCGCGGAGAGCGTCTGCCACTCCATCGCCACCGCGTCGTAGCGGTACAGGCCGGCGAAGTCTCCGAAGGAGAAGCCGCCGACGCTGTACCAGACGCCGTCCAGGGTGACGACGCGGTTACCGGTGACCGGGACCGGGAGCTCGGTCAGGTCCGTCCAGGGTTCGTCGGCGGGGGCCGGGGCGGGGGCCGCCTCGGACATCTCGTCCCGGAGGGCGGACGCGCCGAACGACGCCTCGACGGCCCTGGTGACCAGAGGAGCACCGTCCGCCGCAGCGACCTGCTGCGAGGTCATCCTGCTGCCGTCTGCACGGAGGATCTCGAACCCGCCCCGACGCTCGGTGAAGGTGATCTCGGCCCCGCTCGTGCCGGTGTTCGTGACCGTGAAGTCACCGCTGTCCGCCTCGCCGAGGGCCACCGTCGTCTCGATGATCGTCGGGTCCACCTCCAGCACCGCCTGGCCCAGCACGAAGTCGGCACGCGCGACACCGCCGTCCACCACGGCCACGTCCTGCTGGTCGGTGCCGTAGTTCCGGGCGGTGGCCTCGAAGGGGTGCGCACCGACCAGTTCGGAGTGCAGCCAGTAGAAGCCGTCGTCGAGCGCCGGGTCGTCGGGGGTCGCCCGGGTGGTGCCGAAGTCCCCGGGGTTGTCGACGGACGTGACGCGAGCGTTGACGATCCCGCTTCCGTCGACGTCGTCCCGGACGTAGCCGACGACGAGGCCACCGCCGGTGGGGTCGCACGTCCGGCTGCCCAGGAAGGCGTCGTCCACCTGCCACCACAGGTCGGCGTCCGCCTCGTAGCGGTAGCGCACCTGGGCCTGCTCCGACCCGGCGAGCTGCTCGCTCACGTCGAGCACGACCAGGTCCTGCTCGATGAACGAGGTCACCTCGTGGACCCTGGTCCAGGTCGTGCCACCGTCTGCGCTGACCTCGACGGACCCGACGGAGAAGCCGAAGGTGTCGAAGAACTGTCGGTAGCTCACGGTCACGTTCGGCATCGCCGCGACGTCCATCACCGGAGAGACGAGGACGGTGTCGTAGGTGCCCTGGGAGAAGTCGCTGTTCGCGACGGCGAAGCCGCCGTCACCCCCGGTCCCGTTGGGGATTCCCCACGGGTCCTCGAACTCCCAGGTGAGACCGCTGCCGGCGAGGTCCTCCACGGTCCATCCCTCAGGCAGAGCGAGGTCGTCGAAGGTCTGCGCCTGTCCGTCGAGGGTCAGGGCGTAGCCAGGCGCGGTGCAGGTCATCGGGTCCACGGTGAGACCGAAGTCCGCCACCACGTCGCCGGAGGCGGTGACGACGACCTCGCGGGTCTCGACCTGGTATCCGGGAAGCTGCGAGGTTGCGCGCACCAGGTGGGTGCCGGCGGGCAGCGTGAGGCTGTAGGCGCCGGTCTGGGGGTCGGTGTAGGCGCCGACCGAGGGCGCGCCGACGACGCTGATCCGTGCGTAGAGCGGCCAGCCCTGGCCGGACCCGTCCGTGACGGTGCCGGTGAGGACCCCGGTCGGTGCCGGCTGGAGCGCCACGTCGTGCACGACGGTGTCGTCGACCGGCACGGTGACCACCGCGTCGTCCGGGAGGTAGCCGAACTTGCTGACGGTGGTCGCCCAGTCGCCCGACCCGAGACGCAGTCCGTAGGTGCCGTCGGTGGCGGTCGCGGTCGTCCGGGTGCGCTCGGCCTCGAGCAGGACCGTTGCGCCACCGATCGGCTCCTCGGTCGCGGCGTCGGTCACGGTGCCTTCCAGCTGGCCCGTGTCGCCGATGGGTGCGGAGTCCAGGAGCGCCAGGGCGTCCAGCCGGCCTTCTCCGTAGACGTTGTTGTCGTCGTCGGTGCCCCCGCACTGGTCGTCGGGGGTGTCGATCGCCGATCCGTCCAGGAGCTCGCGCGTGAACGTGACGTCACCGATCAGGTCGGGTGCGGCCGACCACAGCAGGGCCACGGCTCCTGCCACGTGGGGGGCCGCCATGGAGGTCCCGCTGAAGGCCTCGTAGCCCCCGCCGGGCACCGACGACCGCACGTCCACCCCGGGCGCGGAGATGTCAGGCTTGACTGCGCCGTCCTGTCCCGCCCCCCGGGACGAGAAGCCCGCGATGGTGTTCCCGACGTCGTAGGCGCCGACCGAGTAGTTGATCATGCGGCTGCCCGGCGCCCCGGAGGTGTCGCACTGCGGCCCCATGTTGCCGTTCGACCAGACGCCGAAGATCCCGGAGGCCGCCCAGGCCTCCGCCACGTCCTCCATGAACGGGTCGTTGGACGGGAACCCGCTGCCCCAGGAGTTGTTGATGATATGGGGCCGCATGGACGGCATCGGGTTCTCCCCGGCGAGGTCCGTCGGGGCGAGGAGCCACTCACCGGAGGCGATGAGTGCCTCGTCGGTCGGGCAGCAGCCGTTCGCCGCGATCCACCGTGCGCCCGGTGCTACCCCGATCTGGTTCGAGCCCCCGTCGCTCCCGACCATCGTGCCCATCGTGTGGGTGCCGTGAGCATCGACGTCGACCGGCTCCTCCGAGCCGGTCCCCGCAGCGTCGAACCAGTTGTAGTCGTGGGTGAAGGTGCCGTCGCTGTTGTTGCCGCGGTACTGGTCGACCAGGGCGGGGTGGGTGTACTCGACCCCGGTGTCGATGTTGGCGATGACGAGGCCCTCGCCGCTGACGCCGTAGGTGGACCACACGTCGTCGGCGTTGATGTTCGCGACGCCCCACTCCACGGCGTCTGCCGTGAAGACCGGCTCGCTGACGACCGGCTCCGGAACCTCGTAGTCGGAGGGGAGGTAGACGCCCTCCACCTCGGGGTCGTCGGCGAGCGCGCTCACCAACGACTCGTCCCCGCCCCGGACGAGGATGGCGTTGCTGATGAAGAAGGGCCGGTAGTCGATGGCCGCGTCCTCGAGCGCGGCGCGGGCACCGGCCTGGCTGCGGTCGGCGGTGGTGCGGAGCGCGTCGTAGACCGCCTGGCCCCGCTCGTCCCAGGACGCGATGCCGGACAGCGCCTCGAGGTCGGGACGGTCGCCGAACCGGAGCAGGACCGTCGCCCGGCCCCGGTCCGCCAGCTCCTCGACGACGTCCGGCTGGATCTTCGCGTCGCCCTGCGGTGCGGTCTCCAGCGGCGTGGCGGCCGCGCCCCCTCCGAGGACCCCGCTCAGGACGAGCATCCCCCCGGTCAGCATGGCGACCCAGCGCCTCGGTCCGACCCCCCGGGCAGGTCCCCTCCGGATGCTCTGCTGCGTCATGACAGTCCTCCCCGTTGCGCGTGGGTCGCGCCGGGGCTCTCGCCCGGCTGACCACGCCTACGGCAGAACCTAGTGGTGAGCCGCCGGCGCGACATCCGTGGAAGTACGGGCGGTCCGCCGTCAGAGGGGGGTGGGACGAGCGGTGTACCAGCTGGCGACCGTCGCGCGGCTGTGGAAGCCGAGCTTGCGCAGGATCGCGCTCACGTGCGACTCCACCGTGCGCTCCGACAGGAAGAGCGCACCGGCGATCTGCCGGTTGGTCAGCCCCTGCGACACGAGGCCCGCGATGCGCTCCTCGCGGCTGGTCAGCACGGACGTGCGGGACCGACCGACAGGGAGGTCCGACGGGGCGGACGTCGCACCAGCTGGATGGACCGGCTGTTCGGCGACGGTCGCCGTGAGGATGGCCCGCACCTCGGCCTCCATGGACCGGTCGTTGGCCGCAGCTCTCACCTTCAGCCGCCGCCGGACCTCGTCGTCGAGGCCGCGCACCGTCACCGTCGCCATGACGCTCATGCTAGCGATGCTGTCAGTACCGTGGGCTGCAGGCTAGCGTGGGGTCATGGCTGACGCCCTGACCCTGACCGCTCCCGGGCCCGAGGGGCAGCCGCGCGAGGTGCGCCTCACGAGCCCTGGAAAGGTGGTCTGGCCCGCCACCGAGCACGGTGGGGCGATCACCAAGGCCGACCTCGCGGCATACCTGACCGCCGTCGCGGAGCCGCTCGTCCGCGGACTGGCCGACCGCCCGGTGACCCTGCAGCGCGTGCGCGACGGGATCGAGGGGGAGATCTTCTACTCCAAGAACCCGCCGAAGGGCGTGCCCGAGTGGGTGCGGACCACGATGGTGACCTACCCCTCGGGGCGCCGGCACCCCCAGCTGGTCGTCGACGAGCTCGCCGGCGTGCTCTGGGCCGCGCAGATGGGCACGGTCACCTTCCACCCGTGGCCGGTGCGGACCGGGGACAACGACCACCCCGACGAGATCCGGATCGACCTGGACCCGCAGCCCGGGCGTGTCTACGCCGACGTCGTCGAGGCTGCGCGCGGTCTGCGCGAGGTCATGGTCGAGGCCGGACTGACACCGTTCGTGAAGACGACCGGCAGCCGCGGCGTCCACGTCTTCGCCGCTGTCGCGCCTCGCCTGGAGTTCCTCGAGGTGCGGCACGCGGTCATCGGGCTGGCACGCGAGCTCGAGCGGCGGATGCCGGACCTCGTCACGACCGCGTGGTGGAAGGAGGAGCGCGGCGAGCGGATCTTCGTCGACTTCAACCAGGCCACGCGGGACCGGACCCTGGCGGCAGCGTGGTCGCCCCGCGTGCTGCCCGGAGGGCCGGTGTCGGTGCCCCTCACCTGGGACCAGCTCGACGAGGTCGGTCCGGGCGAGCTGACGGTGCGGACCGTGCCCGCCTGGCTGCGGGAGCACGGGGACCCGTGGGCAGACCTGCACGCGGCACCGGCGCAGGTGGACGGGGCCCACGCCCTGTGGGAGGCCGACGTGGAGCGCGGGCTCGGTGAGCTGAGCTTCCCTCCCGACCATCCCAAGATGCCGGGTGAGCCCCCGCGCGTCCAGCCCAGCAAGAAGGTCGCCGAGCACTGGGACGAGCAGGGCAACCGCGTCGGGGACGGGGAGCGTCGGCAGGCTGAGGCAGACTGACGTCGTGGACCTGCCTCTCCTACCACCACTCGCGCCCATGCTGGCCAAGCCGCTGCGGACCCTGCCGGAGGGCTGGCTCTACGACCCGAAGTGGGACGGCTTCCGGTCCATCGTCTTCCGCGACGGCGACGAGGTCGAGCTCGGCAGCCGCAACGTCAAGCCCCTGACCCGCTACTTCCCCGAGCTCGTCGAGGCCATGAAGCGCGACCTGCCCGAGCGGTGCGTCGTCGACGGCGAGATCATCGTCGCCACCCGGGACGGACGGCGACTCGACTTCGAGGCCCTGCAGCAGCGCATCCACCCCGCGGACTCCCGGGTCCGGCTGCTGGCCGGGCAGACGCCGGCCGCCTTCGTCGCCTTCGACCTGCTCGCCCTCGGTGACGAGGACCTGACGGGTATGCCGTTCTCGGCGCGACGCGCGCGTCTCGAGGAGGCCCTCTCGGGGGTGGGGACGTCGGGGCTGGGAGGATCCGTGCACCTCACGCCGCTGACCGACGACCCCCAGGTGGCCATGCGGTGGTTCAGCGAGCTCGAGGGGGCCGGCCTGGACGGGATCATCGCCAAGGACCCGGACGCGCCCTACCAGCCCGACAAGCGGGTGATGACGAAGCTCAAGCACGAGCGCACCGCAGACTGCGTGGTCGCGGGCTACCGGGTCCACAAGAGCGGCGACGACGCGCTGGGGTCGATGCTGCTGGGCCTCTACGACGAGCGGGGGGTGCTCAACAGCGTCGGGGTGGCGGCCTCCTTCACGATGGCGAGGCGGCGGGAGCTGCTGGCCGAGCTCCAGCCGCTCGTGACGACCTTCGAGGGCCACCCGTGGGACTGGGCGGCGCACCTGGAGGGGGAGCGGACGCCGCGCAAGAACGAGCAGTCGCGGTGGGCCGCTGGCAAGGACCTCTCGTTCGTGCCGCTGCGTCCGGAGCGCGTGGTGGAGGTGCGCTACGACTACCTCGAGGGGGAGCGGTTCAGGCACACGGCGCAGTTCGTGCGGTGGCGGCCGGACCGGGACCCGGGCTCCTGCACCTACGAGCAGCTGGAGCTGCCGGTCGACCACGACCTGTCCTCGGTCCTGGGGGTGCGCGGATGAGCCCCGAGGCGACGGCGGCGCGGCGCGCGGTCGTGGTCAGCGCGGGTGTGGCAGGAGGGGCGGCCCTCGGGGGCGCGGTGTCGATGGGCACCGCCACCTACTTCGCGCACAAGATCATCACGCCGGAGCACGAGAAGAAGGACGACACGACCATCGTGGAGGTGGGGGAGGGGACGGTCACCCTGCGGGCGAGCCCGGAGACGACATCCGCGGGGCGCTACGGTCTCTGGCTGGACAAGGGCACGGGTCACGCCCGGCTGGGCGCGGTGCTCGAGGCCCCCCCGGCCGGGGCCCCGCGCAAGGGTGTCGTCACGCGTGAGGTGCTGGGGGTCGACAAGGGCGTCCTGGCTCCCGGACCGGCGCGCTGGAACAAGTACTTCTACTGCGGCACACCGCTGTCCGCGCACGGGCTGGAGCACGAGGACGTGCTGGTGACCTCGGACGTCGGGGACCTGCCCACCTGGCGGGTGCCCCCGGCCCCCGGCACGGAGACCGGTGACTGGGCGATCCTCGTGCACGGACGGAGCGCGATGCGGGAAGAGACCCTGCGTGCCGTCCCGGTCCTGCACCGGATGGGGTACACCAGCCTGATCCCCATGTACCGCAACGACATCGGCGCACCCCCGAGCGCGGACGGACGCTACAGCCTGGGGCTGTCCGAGTGGCGGGACGTCGACGCAGCGATGCGCTACGCCCTCGCCCACGGCGCCCGGCGGCTCGTGATGGTGGGGTGGTCGATGGGCGGGGCGATCGTGCTGCAGGCGCTGAACCGCTCGGACGTGGCCCACCGCGTGCACAGGGTCGT
This sequence comes from Ornithinimicrobium jinqii, assembly GCF_045032595.1. Taxonomy (NCBI): domain Bacteria; kingdom Bacillati; phylum Actinomycetota; class Actinomycetes; order Micrococcales; family Ornithinimicrobiaceae; genus Ornithinimicrobium; species Ornithinimicrobium jinqii. Next base: position 15,105 of record NZ_JBJFZS010000019.1, on the reverse strand, counting down.
GCTCAACGGCCCCGTCATCGACTGGGGGTCCGTCCTGGCGCACCAGGCCGACCTCCACTTCATACCCCGCCCCATCGACCACCTGGCGCGCAGCCTGCTGCGGAGCAAAGCCTCGCGGCACCTGCTGCGGATCTCCGAGCCCGTGGACGTGGCGGCGACCAACTGGGTGGACCGCGCGGACGAGGTGAGCCACCGGATGTTCATCATCCACTCGGCGACCGACGAGACGGTGCCCTTCGGCCCGTCCCAGGACCTCGCCCGGCGCCGGCCGGGACTGGTCCACACGTTCGTCTGGCCGAGGGCGAGGCACTGCCAGGAGTGGAACACCAACCCGGGCCTGTGGGAGGACCTGGTCGCGAGCTTCCTGCGCTGACGGGTCGCCTCTCACCGCAGACGGGTGCGCACCAGCACGTCGCCCTCCCACGCCAGGAGGTGCGTGGTGGACCCCACGGGGGCGCGCAGGCTCGTCGACCGTGGCACGAGCAGGGGCCCGTCGCCGCCGACGAGGACCGGGCGGACCGTGGCGCAGAGCTCGTCGACGGCGTCGGCCTCCAGCCAGGTACCGAGGAGCTGCGGACCCCCCTCGAGGAGCACCCTTCGCCAGCCGCGGGAGGCGACCTCGGTCAGGACGCGCCCAGGGTCGACGTCCTCGCCGTGGCCGTCGAGCACGACGACCGCGGGGCCGTCACGGGTGCCGCTCTCGGCAGCTCGGCGCAACCGCGCAGGGACGTCCCCGGAGCGGCTCACGACCACGAGGGGCACGGCCGGCAACGGCCCGTACCCCTCGTCCCGCACCGTGCCGGCCCCCACGACCACCACGTCCGCCCAGCGACGCAGGTGGTCGAAGACGGCGTGGTCCCCTGCCGAACCACGGTTCAGGCTGCCGCTCAGACCGTCCGGTCCGGCCGCTCTCCCGTCCAGGCTCGTGACGAGCCCGGCGCGCACCCAGGTGCCGTCCGCGCGACCCAGCGGCACGGCATACCAGTCCTCGAGCTCGGCTGCGGTGAGAGGACCCGTCCCGGTGCGGCACGTCGACATGGCCGCCATGATGCCGGACCGGCGTCGGTGCGTCGTGCCACGATGGGCCGATGGCCACGACAAAGAAGAACGCCACGCCCTTCAGCGACGCGCTCCGGTTCGAGGACGGAATGCGGTTGAGCGACCGCGACCCCCGCGCCACCCCCGCCTTCGACGGCGACAAGGCTGACGGCAAGGAGGCCCTCGTCGCGGCCGACGACGAGCTCGACGAGCTGCAGGAACGGCTCTACGCCATGAGCAGGGCGGGGGGCCGTCGCCGCGTGCTGCTGGTGATCCAGGGGATGGACACCTCGGGCAAGGGCGGGATCATGCGGCACGTCGTCGGCTCGGTCGACCCGCAGGGCGTGGACCTGAAGGCCTTCAAGGCCCCGACGAGGGCCGAGAAGAAGCACGACTTCCTGTGGCGGATTCGCAGGGCGCTGCCGACCCCGGGGATGATCGGCGTCTTCGACCGCTCCCACTACGAGGACGTTCTCATCGTGCGGGTGCACGACCTCGTGCCGGAGAAGGAGTGGCAGGGTCGCTACGCGACCATCAACGACTTCGAGAAGGAGCTGGTCGAGGACGAGGTGACCCTCATCAAGGTGATGATGCACATCTCGGCCGACGAGCAGAAGGAGCGACTCTCGGAGCGGCTGGAACGCCCCGACAAGCACTGGAAGTACAACCCCGGGGACCTCGGCGAGCGGGCCCACTGGGACGACTACCAGACCGCGTACCAGGCTCTCCTCCAGCGGTGCAGCCCCGAGGGCGCACCGTGGTTCGTGGTCCCGGCCGACCGGAAGTGGTATGCCCGGCTGGCCGTGCAGCAGCTGCTCCTCGAGCACCTGCGAGCCCTGGACCTGGCCTGGCCGGTGGCCGACTTCGACGTGGAGTCGGAGAAGGAGCGGCTCGCCGCCCTCTGAGCAGACGGCTCAGGACTCGTTGAGCTCCGGCTCGGGTCTGGCCTCGAGGACCACGACGGCCCGGCCGGGCACCTCGTGCGTCGTCCCGGTCTCCCAGCGGTCCGTGGTCCGGAAGGCCGACGTGGTGTCCACGACGACGGCCCACGAGGTGGTGTCGATGCCGTCCGGCACGGTGAAGGCCACGGGATCGTGGTGCCCGTTGATGATCAGCAGGAAGTGGTCGTCGACCACGGGACGTCCCCGGTCGTCCTTGTCGGGGATCGCCTCACCGTTGAGGAAGACGGTGACCGCCTGCTGGGTGGAGACCCAGTCGGCGTCGTCCATCACCTCGGCGTCGGGGGAGTACCAGACGATGTCGCCGAGCTCGCTCTGCCCACCGTGGTCGGCGTCGCCGGCGAAGAAGCGGCGACGCCGGAAGACCGGGTGGTCGCGGCGCAGCCGGATCAGGCGTGAGGTGAAGTCGAGCAGGTCCTGCTGCTCGGGCTCCAGCTCCCAGTCCACCCAGGAGAGCTCGTTGTCCTGGCAGTAGACGTTGTTGTTGCCGAACTGCGTGCGGCCCATCTCGTCCCCGTGCGCGAGCATCGGCACCCCCTGGCTGAGCATCAGCGTCGCCAGGAAGTTCTTCTGCTGCCGCAGCCGCAGGGCGTTGACCTCGGGGTCGTCGGTGAGGCCCTCGACCCCGTGGTTCCACGAGCGGTTGTGGGACTCGCCGTCGTTGCCGCCCTCGCCGTTGGCCTCGTTGCGCTTCTCGTTGTAGGAGACCAGGTCGCGCAGCGTGAAGCCGTCGTGGGCGACGACGAAGTTGATGGAGGCGATCGGCCGCCGGCCGCTGTGCTCGTAGAGGTCCGAGGAGCCGGTCAGGCGCGAGGCGAACTCGCCCATGGTGGCGGGGGCACCGCGCCAGAAGTCGCGGACGGTGTCGCGGTACTGCCCGTTCCACTCGGTCCACAGGGGCGGGAAGTTGCCGACCTGGTATCCGCCGTCACCGAGGTCCCAGGGCTCGGCGATCAGCTTGACCTGCGAGATCACCGGGTCCTGCTGGATGATGTCGAAGAACGCCGAGAGCTTGTCCACCTCGTGGAACTGGCGGGCCAGGGTGGCGGCAAGGTCGAAGCGGAACCCGTCGACGTGCATCTCGGTCACCCAGTAGCGCAGGGAGTCCATGATCAGCTGGAGCACGTGGGGGCTGCGCATGAGCAGGCTGTTGCCCGTGCCGGTCGTGTCGTAGTAGTGCGACGGGTCGGACTCGACCAGACGGTAGTAGGACGCATTGTCGATGCCCCGGTAGGCGAGCGTCGGGCCCAGGTGGTTGCCCTCGGCGGTGTGGTTGTAGACGACGTCGAGGATGACCTCGATGTCGGCCTCGTGCAGGGCCTTGACCATCGATTTGAACTCGGTGACCTGCTGGCCGCGGTGGCCGTAGGCCGAGTACCCGTTGTGCGGGGCCAGGAAGCCGATGGTGTTGTAGCCCCAGTAGTTGGACAGGTTCTTGTCCTGCAGGTGCGGGTCGTTGACGAACTGGTGGACCGGCAGGAGCTCGATGGCGGTGACGCCGAGGCGGGTCAGGTGGTCGATGACCGCAGGGTGGGCCACGCCGGCATAGGTCCCCCGGATCTCCGGCGGGACCTCGGGGTGGTTCATCGTCAGTCCGCGCACGTGGGCCTCGTAGATGACGCTGTCGGCGTAGGCGTGCCGCGGTGGTCGGTCGTGGCCCCAGTCGAAGAACGGGTTGACGACCACGGAGAGCATCGTGTGCAGCAGCGAGTCGTCCTCGTTGAACGACCCAGGGTCGCCGAAGTCGTAGCCGAAGATGCCCTGGTGGTTGCGGATCTGCCCGCTGACCGCCTTGGCGTAGGGGTCCAGGAGCACCTTGTTGGGGTTGAAGCGGTGGCCCCGGCCGGGCTCGTGCGGGCCGTGGACCCGGTAGCCGTAGCGCTGGCCGGGCTGGCAGTTGGGCAGGTAGCCGTGCCAGACGTGCGCGTCCACCTCGGTCAGCGGGACCCGCACCTCCTTGGCGCGCTCACCGACGAGGCAGAGCTCGACGGCCGTGGCGTGCTCGGAGAAGATCGCGAAGTTCACGCCGCTTCCGTCGAAGTTGGCGCCCAGGGGATAGGCGGTACCGGGCCAGAGGTCCATGTGGGAGAACACCTTCAGGTGGGGGGAGCGGGATCGGAGGCGACGCGTCGTCGGTCCCCATTGTGAGGGACGGCGGGTCCTGCGGACGAGCCGAGCAGGTCGGGCGTCCTGCTGGGGCCCCTGTGACGCCTGCGACGACACGCGGCCCTCGTCCGATTTGGACCCACCCGGATCCGTCGGCTAATGTTGCGTCTCGCGCCACCGTGAGGTGGGGCACACAGTGCGGACGTAGCTCAGTTGGTAGAGCGCAACCTTGCCAAGGTTGAGGTCGCCGGTTCGAGCCCGGTCGTCCGCTCGGAGGCACAACCACCAACGAAATGCCTCACATGGTGGAGTGGCCGAGAGGCGAGGCAACGGCCTGCAAAGCCGTCTACACGGGTTCAAATCCCGTCTCCACCTCGTTCGGAGCACAAAGCCGATCAGGGCGATTGGCGCAGTGGTAGCGCGCTTCCTTGACACGGAAGAGGTCACTGGTTCAAACCCAGTATCGCCCACCATATAACCGCAGGTCAGAGGCCCTTTCGAGGGCCTCTGCTTGTGTCTGAGGAACAAGCGAGGAACAGCGGGCGGTCCTTCCGGGCACGCATGGGACTCTCAGCCGGTCCGACGCCACCCGCCAACTGGCCGGGCGTCGATGAACCTCTCGATCGAGTCGAGCTTGATCCGCAGCGTCCTGCGCCCGAGCCGCACGGCGTCGAGGTGCCCGTCGGCGATGTAGCGGCGCACGGTCTTGGTCGAGACCGCGAGGACGTCGGCCGCCTCGGTCAGCGACACGAGCTTGCGGGTGAGGGTGGCAGCCATGGTCGTCTCCTGGGTCGGTGGCGGCTCATCTGGCCGCGCTCATCCGTAAGGCCACAGAACAGCCGTGAGTGGCCACCAGCGCGGGTCGGGCCGCGCCGCCGTGGTCGCGTCAGCCCGTAGGCATGAGTTCGGCGTACCTGGTGGCAGTGCCGGAGCGCGGCACGTGGCCTGACTGGCCGTCGTGGTTTCGTTACCGGATCGTGATCCGTGGGTGCTTCCTGGGGGTGACGTTGCCGGGTACGTTCTGCGCGTTGCTTCACGTCGGGTGGGGCCTTCGGGAAGCAAGGTTGCGTCGTGGGTGGTCGGGGTGGGGCTGGGCTGGGTTGGACCGGGGTGCCGGAGGCGTGGCGGACATGGGTGCGCTGGTTGACCGGGGCCCTGGTGATGGTGCTCGCGGTGACGATCGGTGGGCCAGCGTCGGTGGCCGCTCCGCAGAAGGAGGGCACGAGCACGACCAGTCCCCAGGACGAGCAGCCCTCGGACGCTAACTCCACGGCCGAGGATGAGGACCTGCCGGTCCCGGCCGTGGGTAAGGATGACGTGGTCGCGGCGTCGGTGGCGGCACGTGTCAGCGGGAAACCAGTCACGGTGGAGTCGTTGACCGATGAGTTCTCCACCACCGCGGTCAACCCGGACGGGTCGTACACGACGCAGATGTCGGCCGGGCAGCAACGTTTCCGCGGGACCGACGGGGAGTGGGTCGAGGTCGACCTGGACCTGGCGGTGCGCGCCGACGGGTCGGTCGGGCCGAAGGCGCACCCGTTGGGCATCCGGCTGCCGGGGGATGCCGGGGCGGGCGGGAAGCTGGTCGACGCGATCAGCGTGACCCACCCCGGGGGTGGGCGGCAGGTGACGTGGCGGCTGCCCGTGAAGGGCAGGCCGGTCCTGGAGGAGACGACCGCCCGGTACGTGGACGCCTGGCCCGGGGTGGACGTGGTCATCGATGCCCGCCGGTCGGGGTTCGAGCAGACGTTCGTGCTCACCGACCCGGCCGCAGCCGACGCCCTGCCCGGAGCGGACAAGGTGTCCTGGTCGGTGCCGTTGCTGACCAAGGGCCTGACCGCCCGGACCGGTGGAGAGGGTGTGGTCGAGTTCGTCGACGCCCAGGGCGTCGTGGTCTCCACGATCGTGGCGCCGGTCGCGTTCGACGCCCAGGTCGACGACCGTTCCGGGCTGCCGACCAGCACCACGCAGGTGGACCTGGACGTGGTCCCGGCCGCCGGCAAGGGCCGGGCCGAGCTGGTGGTGTCGGTGGACCGGGCCTGGCTGACCGATGCGGCCCGGGTGTTCCCGGTCACCGTGGACCCTACCTACGCGCTGGTGAGCGTATCGCCCTCGATGGACACCTACGTGCTGAAGTCGGCGACGTACCAGACGTACGCGAGCGATGACGAGCTGCTGGTCGGCACCCACAACGGCGGGGGTGACATCGCCCGGTCGTTCCTGAACTTCCCGACCTCGGCGGTCGTGGGCAAGCAGGTGATGTCGGCGAACCTGTCGCTGTACGAGCACTGGTCCTGGTCCTGCACCGCCAGCCCGGTCGGCGCCCACGCGACCACCACCACGGTGGCCTCGACGGTGACGTGGCCGACCAAACCGACCTATACCTCGACACCGGCCGGGTCGGTGAACGCCGCCCGCGGGGCCAGCACCTCCTGCCCCGGCGGCCGGGTGAACATCCCCCTCACCTCGCTGGTGCAGTCCTGGGCCGCAGGCACCTCGACGACCAGGTCGGTGATGGTCAAGGCCGGCAGCGAGAGCGACAACAACGGATGGAAGCGGTTCTACTCCTCCGAGGGCAAGTACGCCCCCGTGCTCGGGGTGAACTACAACCGGCCCCCGGCCACCCCTGCGGTGCCGGTGCTGCCGGCCGCGGTTCAGTACTACAACGCCGGTGACGGCTCGACGCAGTCGTGGACCGCGGCCAAGCGGCCCCGGTTCGAGTCGAGCACGACCGACCCGGACGCCAACACCGTCAAGCTCGAGTTCGAGGTCCACACCACCAACACGAACGTCTCCGACGCGACGCTGAAGGCGACCTGCACCACCGCCCTGGGCACGGGCGGGACCGTCCTGGGCTGCACCCCGACGGTCGACCTGGTCAACCACAGCGCGTACTACCTGCGGGCCAAGGCGCTCGACTCCACCGGCACGACCGGGTCGTGGTCGGGGTTCAAGAAGTTCTACGTGGACTGGACCGCCGGCGCAGCCCCGGTGATCACCTGCCCCGACCCGTATACCGACGGGTCCTGGGCCGACACCCCACCGGCGACGGACGTGACCTGCCGCGCCACCGGGGCGGCGCCGTCCACGTGGGACCAGAACGTCAGGCTCGAGGTGCAGGTCGACGGCGGCACGCTCACCTCGCACCCGATCCCGAACAGCTCCGACCCGGCCGTCGCCGGCGTGGACGTCACCGTCCCACGGACGGGCGGCGGGCACACGATACGGGTCACCGGCGTCTCCCGCACCGGGGTCAAGACCGGCACGGTCCTGCACTCCTTCGGCTACGGTGCCGCCGGGATGCGCGCACCCCTGGGTGACCCGCGTCCCACGGTGACCGGGGTGGTCCCGGTGGAGGCCGCCGCACCACCGGCCCAGGCCGGGCAGAGCGTCACCGCCACGCTCAAGTACCGTGTCGCCGGGTCCGAGGGCGGCTCCACCGCGACCAACTGGTTCGACGCGCCCGACCCGATCCTCGTGAGCCAGAAGAACGGCCAGTCTGAGGCTGCCGGGACGTGGAACACCGCAGCCGCGGCGGTGAACACGAACACCGGCGCCGACGAACGGGTCCCGGTCGTGCTCGAGGTTCAGGTCTGCTTCACCTACGGCGGCGGGGTGACCAAGTGCACCGGGGAGCAGGACGCCCGCTCGGTGTTCCGGGTCCCGCACGCCTTCGGCAACGGCTTCCCCGTCACCGACGCCGGCCCGGGGCAGGTCGCCCTGTTCACCGGCGAGTTCAACACCACCGTCACCGACGTCTCCGTCCCGGGTTACACCGGCGACATGTCCTTGTCCCGCTCGCACGCCACGTACGGGCTGCCCACCACCCCCGCTCAGGGCGTGTTCGGGCCTGGCTGGGTCGCCAACCTCGACGGCTCCGAGGTCGGGCTGGCCGGGGCCACCCTGATCGACAACACCCGACTGGACGGGTCCCTCGTCCTGGTCGACGGCGACGGGGAGGCGGTCGTCTTCGACCCGCCCTCGTCCGCGGACGGGACCTACCGTGCCCGCACGACCGCCACCCTGGAGGTCGGGACGTGGCTGGCGGGCAGCGAGGACACCGCCGCCTCCGGCATGACCCTGAAGGTGACCGGGACCGGCACCTCGACCGCGCTGGCCATCACCGACATCGACGGCAACATCACCACCTTCACCCCCACCACCGCTCCCACGACCGCCACGGCCGGCATCTTCGCCCCCGCCTCCGTCGTCGAGGTCGGGGTCCCCGGCGCCATGACGTTCGCCCGTGACACCGCCGGGCGGGTCACCCGGATCGTGGCGCCGGCACCGGCCGACGTCTCCTGTCCCGGCACCGGTCCGGTCACCACGCCCGGGTGCCGGGTGCTGGACATCACCTACGGGACGACCACGTCCGGGACCGAGGTGGCCGGGCAGGTGCGGTCGGTCTCGGCGACCCTGTTCGACCCCGCCAAGGGCACCGCCGGTGCGATGGAGACCGTGACGGTCGCCGAGTTCGCCTACAACTCCGCCAAGCGGCTCACGTCGGTCACCGACCCCCGCACCGGCCTGGCCACGACCTATGCCTACGACACGGCCGGCCGGCTGACCGGGCTCACCCCACCGGGCGTGGACGGGTTCACCCTGCAGTACACCGGCGGCACCGGGACCACCCCGGCCCAGCTGACCGCGGTCCGCCGCGACAGCACCCAGCTCAACCGGTTCGTCTACGCCATCGACCTGGCCGCGCCGCCGGCCGGTCTGCCGAACCTGGACAAGGCCACCGTCGGGAAGTGGGGGCAGGCCCAGGACGAGGTCCCGACGACGACGGCGGCCGTGTTCGGGCAGGACAAGCAGCTCACCGCCACCACGGCGGCGGGCGTAGCAGCGGCGGACTGGGCCTTCGCCGACCTGTACTTCACCACCGCCCGCGGGTACACCGTCAACACCGCCTCCTACGGTGCCGGGCAGTGGCAGGTCACCGCCACCGGGTACGACACGCACGGCAACGTCGTCCGTGAGCTGGATGCCTCCGCGACCGCCAAGACCGGCGCGTTCGGCACGACCGGCCTGGAGGAGGGTGAAGACCCGTGGACCGCGGACCAGGTCGCACAGCTGGCCACCATCACCAGGTACAACGACCAGGACCTGGTCTACTCCGGGAACGACCCCGAGCACGCGGGGAAGGTGCTCGCGCCCGCGGGGACGCTGGTCACCGACACCTGGGGCCCGGCCCGCACCTCCCAGGTGCCCGGCCTGGGCGTCACCGAAGGCGTGCGCCCGCACACCAGCACCGTCTACGACCAGGGCGCCCCCGACGGCGGCCTGAACCCGAGGTCCGGGACCGGGTACAACCTGCCCACCACCATCACCGTCACCGCCGCCGACACCCTGCTGAACGACCTGCAGGCGGGTGGTGCCCCGGTCGTGCTGTCCAGGACCGTGAACACGTATGACCCGGTCGTGGCCGGCACCGGGTCCGGGTGGCAGTTCGCCACCCCCACCACGGTGACCACCGGGCACGGGACCACGACCTCGGCCGCGGTCACCGTGCTGGACACCGAGGGCCGGGTGGTGCAGCAGCGCCAACCGTCGGAGGCCACCACCGGCACCGGTCCGGGCACCCGGGCCACCGTGTACTGGACCGCCGGGGTGAACAGCACCGACACGGCGTGCGGGAACAAGGCGGCCTGGGCCGGGTTGGTCTGCACGACCGGACCCGCCACCACCCCGGCCACCGGGTTCCCGACGCAGCGCACCACCGCCTACTCCATGTGGCTGGCACCGACCACCGTCGTGGAGACCTCCGGCGGCGCGACCCGCACCACCACCAGCACCTACGACACCGCCGGGCGGGTCCTGACCGCCGCGACCTCGACCAGCGGGTTGACCGGGGCCGCGGCGGTCCCGACCACCCGCACCGTCTACGACGCCACCACCGGCGCGGTGTCCAGGACCGAGACCCTCAACGACTCCGGGGTCGTGACCTCCACCATCTCCTCCGCCTACGACACCTGGGGTCGGCAGACCGCCTACACCAACGCCCAGGGTCAGACCACCACCACGGGCTTCGACGCCGCGGGCAGGGTCGCCACGGTCACCGACCCCAACGGGTCCTCCACCTACACCTACGACGGCGCCGACACCCTCGGCCGGGTTGAGCGGCGAGGCCTGCCCACCGAGGTGGTCCACACCACCGGCGGGCGCAGCTTCGCCCTGACCGGCGCCCACGACGCCAACGGCACCCTCATCGCCCAGGGCGCCCCCGGCGGGATCACCCAGAGGTGGCGCACCGACCCGGCCGGGGAACCGGTCGAGCAGTTCCTCACCGGACCCCTGACCGACCCCGACACCGGCACCAGCACCACCGGGACCTGGCTCGGGTGGGGCATCCTCAACGACCCCCTGGGACGGATCGCGCTGGAGTCCACCCCGGCCGGCGCGGTGCTGGACGGCTCGGACACCACCACGCCCGACGGGACCGGTGGTGTCGGCGACGGGTACGGCTACGAACGCGCCTACACCTACGACGCCCTGTCCCGCCTGACCCGGGTCGACGACCTCACCGCGACCACCCACGCCGGCACCGTCACCACCACCCCGGGCGAGGGTGAGGTTCCCGCGCCCGGGGTGTGCCAGACCCGCACCTACGGCTTCGACGCCAACTCCAACCGGACCTCGTTGAAGACCACCCCCTGCGGGAGCGCCACCGGGACCACGACCACGTGGGCGTACAACACCGGTGACGCCGCCACCACCGGCGCGAACGGGCAGGGGACCTACGTCTATGACCAGCTCGGGCGGCAGACCCTCATCCCGGTGGCCGACACCCCCATGGGGACCAACGACCTGACCCTGGGCTACTACGACAACGACGCCCCGCGCCTGGTGAAGTCCGGCACCACCACGACCACGTTCACCCTCGACCCGGCCGGGCGGCGCCTGACCCAGACCACCACCGGCCAAGGCCCCCTGCCCGCGGACGCGACCCCGAAGGCGCAGGTGGTCCGCCACTACGGCGACGACTCCGACAACCCCGCCTGGAGCTCCTACGACAACGGCGGGACGACCACCCGGTTCCTGTCCGGGATCGGCGGCGACCTCGGCGTGTCCGCCACCACCACCGGCGGGGCCACCACCGCCGAGCTCACCGTGGCCAACCCCCACGGCGACGTCGTCACCACCATCACCCTCCCGGCCACCGGGGCGGTCAACGGCATCACCGCCTGGTCCGACCACACCGAGTACGGCACCCCCCGCACCCCCACCGCCGCCGCCACCGTCGGTGGACCCCTCGGCCACGGATGGCTCGGCACCAAAGAACGCGCCACCGCACCCGAGACCTTCGGCCTCACCCTCATGGGCGCCCGGTTCTACAACCCGGCCACCGGGCGCTTTACCTCCACCGACCCCGTCTACGGAGGAAACCCAAACACCTACACCTACCCCACCGACCCCATCAATGGCCACGACATAGATGGAACCCTGTGGGGAAGTAAGAAGGCGTGGGGTCGCGCAGCTCGCTGGACCGGATACGCTGCTCTAGGAGTTTGCATCGTGGCGTCGGTAGGCGCTTGCGCTGTGGCTGGCGGCATCGCCTTTGCCGCGACGGCCGGGAGCAATTGGAAGACATATGGCAACACGCGAACCTTCTACCGCAGGTCGTCCGTTAGTTTCGCCCTGACGGCCCTTCCTGCTGCTAGGTGGGGGAGCTACATGCATAGGACGCGGACACCGCTTCGGGCAGCGTGGAGTAATTGGCAGCGATCTCGAGGGCACACTGGCACCCATCGGCAGGGCTGGTCTGCCTCATCGCATGCGCGAGGATTCGGAAATAGTGTGCGAAATTCTGCCAGGCACTTCCGAGGAAATTGGAAGGTTCGGCCAGGGTACTCGGCTGCGCGTGCCGGTGTCGTAGGAGCCGGTTACTGGGCTGGAAGAAAGTGGGGATAGAAGACATGAAGAATGCTAACGAGGGATGGACCGAGTATAAAGGGTTTCTTGGTGTGCGATGGATTGTCATCCTGATCGTCACTCCACCGATATTCCTGCTCGGCCTATCGGATGATCCCACTCTGAACATTCTGGGCTGGATATGGATCGTGGGTGTTTGTCTAGCCGGCGTCGCAACCATCGTGATTGCATTGCGGCATTGAACCTTCGTGGCCACTGTATTCCCCGGGGGGACCCGCGTCAGTCGGGCTTCCCCGGGCTGTCCACGAGCTACGGTTACGATGCCGCGGGCCGGCTCACCAGCCTGACACCGCCCGGCCTGGAGCCCTACACCCTGAGGTACATCGGCGGCACCGGCACCGTCCCGGCCCAGCTCACCGCCGTGGAGCGTGGACCGGCCCAGCTGAACCGGTTCGTCTACGCCATCGACCTGGCCGCGCCGCCGGCCGGTCTGCCGAACCTGGACAAGGCCACCGTCGGGAAGTGGGGGCAGGCCCAGGACGAGGTCCCGACGACGACGGCGGCCGTGTTCGGGCAGGACAAGCAGCTCACCGCCACCACGGCGGCGGGCGTAGCAGCGGCGGACTGGGCCTTCGCCGACCTGTACTTCACCACCGCCCGCGGGTACACCGTCAACACCGCCTCCTACGGTGCCGGGCAGTGGCAGGTCACCGCCACCGGGTACGACACGCACGGCAACGTCGTCCGTGAGCTGGATGCCTCCGCGACCGCCAAGACCGGCGCGTTCGGCACGACCGGCCTGGAGGAGGGTGAAGACCCGTGGACCGCGGACCAGGTCGCACAGCTGGCCACCATCACCAGGTACAACGACCAGGACCTGGTCTACTCCGGGAACGACCCCGAGCACGCGGGGAAGGTGCTCGCGCCCGCGGGGACGCTGGTCACCGACACCTGGGGCCCGGCCCGCACCTCCCAGGTGCCCGGCCTGGGCGTCACCGAAGGCGTGCGCCCGCACACCAGCACCGTCTACGACCAGGGCGCCCCCGACGGCGGCCTGAACCCGAGGTCCGGGACCGGGTACAACCTGCCCACCACCATCACCGTCACCGCCGCCGACACCCTGCTGAACGACCTGCAGGCGGGTGGTGCCCCGGTCGTGCTGTCCAGGACCGTGAACACGTATGACCCGGTCGTGGCCGGCACCGGGTCCGGGTGGCAGTTCGCCACCCCCACCACGGTGACCACCGGGCACGGGACCACGACCTCGGCCGCGGTCACCGTGCTGGACACCGAGGGCCGGGTGGTGCAGCAGCGCCAACCGTCGGAGGCCACCACCGGCACCGGTCCGGGCACCCGGGCCACCGTGTACTGGACCGCCGGGGTGAACAGCACCGACACGGCGTGCGGGAACAAGGCGGCCTGGGCCGGGTTGGTCTGCACGACCGGACCCGCCACCACCCCGGCCACCGGGTTCCCGACGCAGCGCACCACCGCCTACTCCATGTGGCTGGCACCGACCACCGTCGTGGAGACCTCCGGCGGCGCGACCCGCACCACCACCAGCACCTACGACACCGCCGGGCGGGTCCTGACCGCCGCGACCTCGACCAGCGGGTTGACCGGGGCCGCGGCGGTCCCGACCACCCGCACCGTCTACGACGCCACCACCGGCGCGGTGTCCAGGACCGAGACCCTCAACGACTCCGGGGTCGTGACCTCCACCATCTCCTCCGCCTACGACACCTGGGGTCGGCAGACCGCCTACACCAACGCCCAGGGTCAGACCACCACCACGGGCTTCGACGCCGCGGGCAGGGTCGCCACGGTCACCGACCCCAACGGGTCCTCCACCTACACCTACGACGGCGCCGACACCCTCGGCCGGGTTGAGCGGCGAGGCCTGCCCACCGAGGTGGTCCACACCACCGGCGGGCGCAGCTTCGCCCTGACCGGCGCCCACGACGCCAACGGCACCCTCATCGCCCAGGGCGCCCCCGGCGGGATCACCCAGAGGTGGCGCACCGACCCGGCCGGGGAACCGGTCGAGCAGTTCCTCACCGGACCCCTGACCGACCCCGACACCGGCACCAGCACCACCGGGACCTGGCTCGGGTGGGGCATCCTCAACGACCCCCTGGGACGGATCGCGCTGGAGTCCACCCCGGCCGGCGCGGTGCTGGACGGCTCGGACACCACCACGCCCGACGGGACCGGTGGTGTCGGCGACGGGTACGGCTACGAACGCGCCTACACCTACGACGCCCTGTCCCGCCTGACCCGGGTCGACGACCTCACCGCGACCACCCACGCCGGCACCGTCACCACCACCCCGGGCGAGGGTGAGGTTCCCGCGCCCGGGGTGTGCCAGACCCGCACCTACGGCTTCGACGCCAACTCCAACCGGACCTCGTTGAAGACCACCCCCTGCGGGAGCGCCACCGGGACCACGACCACGTGGGCGTACAACACCGGTGACGCCGCCACCACCGGCGCGAACGGGCAGGGGACCTACGTCTATGACCAGCTCGGGCGGCAGACCCTCATCCCGGTGGCCGACACCCCCATGGGGACCAACGACCTGACCCTGGGCTACTACGACAACGACGCCCCGCGCCTGGTGAAGTCCGGCACCACCACGACCACGTTCACCCTCGACCCGGCCGGGCGGCGCCTGACCCAGACCACCACCGGCCAAGGCCCCCTGCCCGCGGACGCGACCCCGAAGGCGCAGGTGGTCCGCCACTACGGCGACGACTCCGACAACCCCGCCTGGAGCTCCTACGACAACGGCGGGACGACCACCCGGTTCCTGTCCGGGATCGGCGGCGACCTCGGCGTGTCCGCCACCACCACCGGCGGGGCCACCACCGCCGAGCTCACCGTGGCCAACCCCCACGGCGACGTCGTCACCACCATCACCCTCCCGGCCACCGGGGCGGTCAACGGCATCACCGCCTGGTCCGACCACACCGAGTACGGCACCCCCCGCACCCCCACCGCCGCCGCCACCGTCGGTGGACCCCTCGGCCACGGATGGCTCGGCACCAAAGAACGCGCCACCGCACCCGAGACCTTCGGCCTCACCCTCATGGGCGCCCGGTTCTACAACCCGGCCACCGGGCGCTTTACC
>NZ_JBJFZS010000018.1:0-257519 GCF_045032595.1 Ornithinimicrobium jinqii | reverse complement strand
CGACAGCGTTACGGCGGTCATAGCGTCAGGGAAACGCCCGGTCACATTCCGAACCCGGAAGCTAAGCCTGACAGCGCCGATGGTACTGCACTGGTGACGGTGTGGGAGAGTAGGACACCGCCGGACTTCATTTCGATTGTGCCCCTGACCGGGGAGACCTGGTCAGGGGCACAGTCATGCCCGGGACGAAGTCGATGGCAGACTGTGGGAATGCCTCCTGCAATCTTTGAACCGTTGACCCTGCGTGGGCTCGAGCTCCCCGGACGAGTCTGGGTCTCGCCCATGTGCCAATACTCCTGCCGCCCCTCAGAGCCGGGGTTCGTGACCGACTGGCACCTCGCCCACCTCACGTCGTTCGCGGTCGGCGGCGCACCCCTGGTTCTCACCGAGGCGACCGCCGTGACGAAGGAGGGGCGGATCTCACCGTGGGACGCGGGGCTGTGGGAGGACCAGCAGATCACCGGGTGGGAGAGGGTCGTCCGTCAGGTGCACGAGGTGGGGTCCAGGATCGGCATCCAGCTCGGGCACGCCGGCCGCAAGGGTTCCGTGTTCGCCCCCTTCCACGACGAGCGAGGTTCCGTCTCGCTCGACGACGGAGGCTGGGAGACGGTGGGGCCCACCCCCCAGCCCTTCGGGCGCTATGACTCCCCGCGGGGCCTGAGGACGGACGAGCTGGACGGGATCATCCGGGCGTTCGCCCAGGCCGCCCGTCGTGCGGTGATCGCCGGGTTCGACGCGGTCGAGGTCCACGGTGCCCACGGCTATCTCCTGGCGCAGTTCCTCAGCCCCCTGGTGAACGACAGGACGGACGGCTACGGGGGATCCGACGCGGGCAGATCGCGTCTACTGGAGGAGGTCGTGGTCGCCGTACGCGCGGTGCTTCCTGACCGCATACCCCTGCTGGTGCGCCTCTCGGCCACGGACTGGTCCGAGCAGGCGCCCGGCGGTGTGGAGGGTGATCTCGATCGCACGATCGCCGTGGCTCAGCGGCTGGCGGGACTGGGTGTGGATCTCGTCGACGTCTCGACCGGCGGCAACGAGGCCCGGGCCAGCATCCCCGTGGGGCCTGGGTACCAGACCCGTTTTGCCGCGTCCCTGCGCCGGGAGCTCTCGATCCCCGTGAGCACGGTCGGCATGATCACCGACGCGCGCCAGGCGGAGCACGTGCTCGCCACCGGCCAGGCGGACGCGGTCATGATCGCCCGTGCTGCCCTGGCCGACCCCCACTGGTGGCACCGCGCTGCGCACACGCTGGGCCACGAGCTCCCGTGGGTGCCTCAGTACGGTCGGATCGTGGAGCGGTCCGTCTTCTGAGGGTGGTCGGCGGACCGGCGGACCGGCGGAGCCCGGGGATCGTCGGGACGGGTCGTCGTCGGTCAAGGTTGTGCAAAGTCTTGCAGGGTTTTGTCGTCTTGGCGACAAGTCTGGTCTAGAGTCAGTCAGTCACCCTGACTGTGCCCCATGAACCAGGAGCCGCAATGTCGCGTCCCGCCCTCGCCGGCGTTCTGTCCGGTGCCCTGCTGCTGAGCGCGGCAGCCGCCACTCCCGTCACCCTCGGGGTGGCGACCGCCTCGACGGCCACAGCCGCAGCGGCTCGGACCGTCACCCTCGTCGGGAACCTGCAGGACGAGCTCGGCTGCTCCTCGGACTGGCATCCCTCCTGCGAGGACACGGTGCTGCAGCCGGTGGAGGGGACCGGCTCCGTCTACAGCGGAACCTTCGAGGTTCCTGAAGGCGACTGGGAGTACAAGTTCGCCCTCGACGGCGGGTGGGACGGGGCCTACCCGAGCGGTGAGGCCAACCTGCCACTGAGGATCGGTGGCCCGGCCACGCTGGAGTTCTCCTTCGACACCGAGACCGAGGCCGTCGGCATCGTGCCGCAGGACCTGGCCGGGAGTGCGACCGATGCGGACGACGACCTGGCGCAGGACAGCCTCCGCGAGCACGTCACCGAGGAGCAGTTCTACTTCGTCATGGCCGACCGGTTCGCGAACGGCGACCGCAGCAACGACACCGCGGGGATCGAGGGGAAGCGGCTCGACCACGGCTTCGACCCCACGGACAAGGGGTTCTACCACGGGGGTGACCTGGCCGGGATCATGGACCGGCTGGACTACATCGAGGGGATGGGCACGACGGCCATCTGGCTGACGCCGAGCTTTGAGAACCGTGCGGTCCAGGGCAGCGGCGACGACGCCAGTGCCGGCTACCACGGCTACTGGATCACCGACTTCACCCAGATCGACCCCCACCTGGGGACGAACGAGGAGATGAAGGCGCTCGTCGACGAGGCGCACTCCCGCGGGATGAAGGTCTACTTCGACATCATCACCAACCACACCGCCGACGTCATCGACTACGAGGAGGGGGAGTACGGCTACCGCTCCAAGGGCGACTTCCCCTACACGGTTTCGGGCAACGACACCGTCTTCGACGACAAGGACTACGCCGGCACCGACACCTTCCCCGAGGTCGACCGCGGCTCCTTCCCCTACACCCCGGTGTTCCGCGACAGGGAAGACGAGACGGTGAAGGTGCCGGAGTGGCTCAACGACCGGCGGCTCTACCACAACCGGGGTGACTCGACCTTTGCCGGGGAGTCCAGCGAGTACGGCGACTTCGTCGGCCTGGACGACCTGTGGACCGAGCGCCACGAGGTCGTCGACGGGATGATCGACATCTACGCCGAGTGGGCCGCGTTCGGCATCGACGGCTTCCGGATCGACACCGTCAAGCACGTCAACCTCGAGTTCTGGCAGGAGTTCAGCCCTGCTGTGCTCGACGCCGCCCGTGAGAGCAACGAGGACTTCTTCATGTTCGGCGAGGTCTACGACAACAATCCCGACTACCTCTCCACCTTCACCACCGTGGGAAAGCTGCAGAGCGTCATCGACTTCGGCTTCCAGTCGCGCTCGATCGACTTCGCCAAGGGCGCGCCCACCACCGCGCTCCGGGACTTCTACGCCCAGGACGACTACTACACCGACACCAACTCCAACGCCTACATGCTGCCGACCTTCACCGGCAACCACGACATGGGCCGCGCCGCGATGATGCTCGCCGAAGACCACTCCGGTGCGGACCTGCAGGCACGGGTCGAGCTCACCAACGAGCTGATGTTCCTCACCCGCGGGCAGCCGGTCGTCTACTACGGCGACGAGCAGGGCTTCATCGGCTCCGGCGGCGACAAGGACGCCCGCCAGGACATGTTCGCGACGGAGGTCGACTCCTACGCCACCCAGCCGCTGGTCGCGGCGCCGTCGGGATCGCGCGACCGCTACGACACCAACCACCCGCTCTACCGGCAGATCGCGGCGCTCTCCGACCTGCGCGAGCAGCACCTCGCCCTCGTCGACGGTGCTCAGATCCACCGTTACGCCAGCGCGGCCGCCGGCGTCTACGCCTTCTCCCGTGTCGACGCCGACGAGCTCGTCGAGTACGTCGTGGTGGCCAACAACTCCAGCAGCGCCAAGCGCGTCACCGTCCCCACCTGGTCCGAGAAGGCACAGTTCACCGCCGTCTACGGCGACACGACCAAGGTCAAGACCGGCACCGACGCCCGCCTGTCCGTCGAGGTGGCCCCGCTGTCCGTCGAGGTCTACCGTGCCGGCAAGGCCCTGACGCCGCGCCAGGAGGCCCCCGCGGTCTACCTCGACTCCCCGTCCGCCGGTGCTGTCGTCGGCGGGCGCGCCGAGATCGGCGCCTCCGTCCCTGAGCACACCTACGCCCAGGTCACCTTCGCCTACCGCCCGGTCGGTGTGGACGACTGGACCGTGCTCGGGACGGACGACAACGCCCCTCACCGCGTCTTCCACGACGTCTCGGGTATGCCGTACGGCACCCTGCTGGAGTATCGCGCCGTCCTCGAGGACCACTCGGGCAACGTCTCCGCGTCTTCCTCCTACGGGATCGTCGGCGAGCCGACCAGCAGCGCCGGTGGCGGTGGCGGCGGCGGCGAGCCCGTCGGCCCCGTCGAGCAGCCGGCGACCGTCTCGGTGCCCGGCAGCCACAACTCCGGGATGGGATGTGGGGCCGACTGGGCACCGGACTGCGAGCAGGCGCAGCTGTCCCTGGATGCGAAGGACACGGTCTGGAAGGGTACCTACGACGCCCTCCCGGCAGGCAGCTACGAGTACAAGGCCGCCGTCAACAAGAGCTGGACCGAGAACTACGGCGCCGGTGGCGTCCCCGGCGGCGGCAACATCGCCTACACCACCGACGGCGGTCCGGTGAGCTTCTACTACGACCACGCCCGTCACTACGTCACCTCCGACGCCGAGGGCCCGATCATCACCGCCCCCGGCTCGATGCAGAGCGAGCTCGGCTGCCCCGTCGACTGGGCCCCCGACTGCATGCAGCCCTGGCTCGTCGACCCTGACGGCGACGGGACGTACACCTGGTCCAGCACCCAGGTGCCTGCCGGCAACTACGAGTTCAAGGTGGCCCACGGGCTGGCCTGGGGCGAGGACTACGGCCAGGACGGCGGGAACGTGCTGTTCTCCGTCCCCCGCGACGGCATCGTCACCACCATCAGCTACGTGCTGGAGACCCACGAGATCTCCGTGACCACGAGCGAGGCGGGCGTCGCGCCCGACCTCAGCACCTCTCGCGCCTACTGGCTGACCCCCGACCTCCTCGCCTGGCCCGCCCACAGCGCCGACCAGCCGGAGCTGACCGACTGGCGCCTGCACTGGTCGCCCGACGGCGGCCTGGCCGTCGACGCCGAGGCCGTCACGGGTGGGAGCTCGGCCCCGCTGTCCTACGACCCGGCCGGTCTGCCCGCGTCGGTCGTCGAGGACTTCCCGCATCTCGAGGGCTACCTCGCGCTGCGGCTCGACAAGAAGACGGCCAAGCAGGCCGGCGAGATCCTCAAGGGTCAGGTCGCGGTCGCGATGTACGACGACCTGGGCCGGCTGAGCGACGCCACCGGCGTCCAGATCCCGGGCGTCCTCGACGCCCTCTACGCGCAAGAGGCGACGCAGACGGCCTACGGGATCACCTGGAACGGCAAGAACCCGACGCTCACCCTCTGGGCGCCCACCGCGCAGGACGTCGACCTGCTGCTGTGGCCGACGGGCAGCGAGAAGGACCCGCAGCGGGTGGAGATGAAGCGCGCGGACGACGGCTCCTGGACCGCGCGGGGCAAGAGCTCCTGGACCGGTATGGAGTACCGCTACGAGGTGGACGTGTACGTGCCCGCCACGGGCAAGGTCGAGACCAACCAGGTCACCGACCCGTGGTCGGTCGCGCTGACGCTCAACTCGGAGCGCTCCGTGGTCGTGGACCTGCGGGACCGCCGCTGGCAGCCCGAGGTCTGGCGCACCAGCACCGCCCCGGTGCTCGAGGACGAGGTCGACCAGAGCATCTACGAGCTGCACGTGCGCGACTTCTCGATGGCGGACCCGGACGTGCCCGAGGATCTGCAGGGCTCCTACCTGGCCTTCGACGAGGACGGCTACGGCCGTCGCCACCTCGAGGACCTCGCCGAGGCCGGGCTCAACACCGTCCACCTGCTGCCGACCTTCGACATCGCCTCGATCGAGGAGGACGAGTCCGAGCAGTCCGAGCCGGCCTGCGACCTAGAGTCGTTCGCGCCCGCCAGCGATCAGCAGCAGGCCTGCGTCACGGCCGTCTCGGGCGACGACGTCTTCAACTGGGGGTACGACCCCTGGCACTTCATGGCCCCCGAGGGGTCCTACGCCTCCACGGCGAAGGCTGCCCACGGCGGCCAGCGGGTCGCCGAGTTCCGCACCATGGTCGGCGGGCTGCACGAGTCCGGCCTGCGCGTCGTCCTCGACCAGGTCTTCAACCACACCGCTCAGGCGGGCCAAGGAGAGAGGTCGGTGCTCGACAAGGTCGTGCCCGGCTACTTCCACCGCCTGAACGCCACCGGCGCGGTCGAGACCTCGACCTGCTGCCAGAACGTGGCGACCGAGCACGCCATGGGGGAGAAGCTCATGGTCGACGCGGTCGTGCTCTGGGCCTCGGACTACAAGGTCGACGGCTTCCGCTTCGACCTCATGGGCCACCACTCCCGGGACAACATGGAGGCGCTGCGGGCCGCGCTCGACGAGCTCACCCTGAAGCGCGACGGCGTCGACGGCTCGCAGGTCACGCTCTACGGAGAGGGCTGGAACTTCGGCGAGGTCGCCGACAACGCCCGGTTCGACCAGGCCTCACAGGGTCAGCTGGACGGCACCTCGATCGCCACCTTCAACGACCGTCTCCGCGACGGCGTGCGGGGAGGCGGACCCTTCGACGAGGACCCGACCGAGGACAAGGGCTTCGGCTCCGGAGGGACCAGCGCCAACGACACGGACCTGGTGCAGATCGGTCTCGCCGGCAACCTGCGGGACTTCGTGCTGCGCAGCCAGGAGACCGGTGAGGAGGTCCCCGGTGACCAGATCAGCTACAACGGCTCCCCGGCCGCCTACGCCGAGGACCCCGACGAGGTGGTCAACTACGCGGACGCCCACGACAACGAGACGCTCTTCGACTCGCTGACGTTCAAGCTGCCGCAGGACACCCCGATGGCGGACCGGGTCCGGCTCAACACCCTGTCGATGGCGACGGTCACGCTGAGCCAGAGCATCTCGTTCTGGCACGCCGGCTCCGACCTGCTGCGCAGCAAGAGCCTGGACCGCAACTCCTACAACAGCGGCGACTGGTTCAACCTGCTCGACTTCACCCAGGAGGACAACGGCTTCGCCCGTGGCCTGCCGCCAGCGGCCGACAACGAGGACAAGTGGGACGTGATGCGCCCGCTCCTGGCCGACACCACGCTCAAGCCGGCCCCGGCCGACATCGAGACGGCCAGCGCCATGTCGCAGGACCTGCTGCGGCTGCGCTACTCGACCGACCTGTTCCGGCTCGGCGACGCGGACCTCATCGAGCAGAAGGTCTCCTTCCCGGTGTCCGGCACGGACGACGGCGACCCTCAGGTCATCGTCATGCACATCGACGACACCGTGGGCGCCGACGCCGATGCCGGGCTCGACGGGGTGGTCGTGGTCTTCAACGCCTCGGGAGAGGCCGTCGACCAGGCCGTGCCGGGACTGGAGGGGGAGCTCCTCGAGCTCTCGGACGTCCAGGCCGACGGTGCCGACGACGTGGTCACAGCAGCGACGTGGGACAAGAGCACCGCCACCGCCAGCGTCCCGGCCTACACGGTGGCCGTCTTCGTGCAGCCCTGACGGGGCGCGCTGCGGCTACCCGGTCGGGTGCGCGAGGATGGACCTGACCGGTTCCGCACACCCTCCGGAAAGGTGCTGGACGATGCCGCACGCGGGCTCCCCGACCCCTCCACCCGGGTCCACCCCGGACCCGTCGTCGTCACCGGTGCGGATCGGGGTGCTCACCTCCGGGGGAGACTCACCGGGGATGAACGCCGCCGTGCGCGCGGTGGTGCGGACCACCCTGCGCCTGGGCGGTGAGCCGTATGCCGTGCTCGAGGGCTGGCGAGGCGCCGTCACCGGGGGCGACCTGATCCGGCCGCTGGGCTGGAGCGACGTCAGCGGGATCCTGCAGCGGGGCGGCACCGTCCTGGGCACGGCGCGGTCCCCGGAGTTCGTCCAGCGGGACGGACGCCGTCGAGCGGTCCGCAACCTGGTGCAGCAGGGCATCGACCGGCTCGTCGTGATCGGCGGGGACGGGTCGTTGCGCGGCGCCGAGGAGCTGCGCACCGAGTGGGCCGAGCTGCTCGACGAGCTCGTCGCCTCCGGCGAGGTTCCGGCTGCGGCCAGGGACGCCCACCCGAGGCTGGTCGTCGCGGGGCTCGTCGGGTCGATCGACAACGACATGGCCGGCACCGACATGACGATCGGGGCGGACACGGCCCTGCACCGCATCATCGCGGCGCTGGACGCCATCGGTTCGACCGCCGCCAGCCACCAGCGCACGTTCGTCGTCGAGGTGATGGGTCGGCACTGCGGCTACCTCGCCCTCATGGCCGGCATCGCCGGCGGTGCCGACGCGGTGCTCCTGCCGGAGGGACCGCCCGCGCAGGGCTGGCAGGCCGGCCTCGTCCAGTCCCTCGAGCGGGCCCGCTCGACCGGCCAGCGAGACGCCCTGGTCATCGTGGCCGAGGGTGCCACCGACCTCGACGGCAACCGGATCACCAGCGCCGACGTCGAGGCCGCCATCGGCGAACGGCTGGGGGAGCGCGCCAGGGTCACCATCCTCGGGCACGTGCAGCGGGGCGGTCGCCCCTCGGCCTACGACCGCTGGATGCCGACCCTGCTCGGGCACGCTGCGGCCCGGCAGCTCCTCGAGGCCGGTCCCGACGCTCCGTCGCAGGTCGTGGGGGTGCGGCACAACACCGCGACAGCCAGCTCGCTGCCGGCGTCCGTGGCAGCGACCAACACCGTCCGGGACGCGCTCGCGGCGCGCGACTACGCCACCGCCGCCGCGGCCCGCGGCTCCTCCTTCGTCACCCTCACCCGGCTGGTGGGGCAGCTGACCCGAGCCCCCGAGCAGCCCGTCGACGGCCCTCCGTCGCGCCGGGTAGCCGTGCTCCACGTCGGCGGCGTCGCCCCCGGCATGAACACCGCGGTGCGCGCGCTGGTCCGGTTCGGCCTGAGCAGCGGCCTGTCCGTGCTCGGGGTGCAGGGCTCCTTCGAGGGGCTGGTCGAGGGTCGGCTGCGCGAGCTGGGCTGGGCCGAGGTCGACGGCTGGGTCGGTCAGGGCGGCGCGGTGCTCGGCACCAGCCGTCGACTGCCCGACGAGGCGACCGTCGCCGCGGTGGCGGACTCGGTGCGTGCGCACCGGCTGGACGCCCTGGTCCTCGTGGGCGGTCTGGACGCCTACCGGGCCGCGGCGCTGCTCGACACGGCCCGTGCTCAGCACCCGGAGCTGGCGCTGCCGGTCGTCTGCCTGCCCGCGTCGATCGACAACAACCTGCCCGGGGCGGACCTGTCGGTGGGCGCCGACACCGCGCTCAACACGATCGTGGAGATGCTCGACAAGATCCGCACCTCGGCCTCGGCCACCCGCCGCTGCTTCGTGGCCGAGACCAAGGGCGGCCGGTGCGGCTACCTGACGATGATGAGCGGGATCGCCTCGGGCGCCGAGCGGGTCTACCTGCCCGAGGACCGACTGCGGATCGCCGAGATCGCCGAGGACGCCCGGCGGATGACCCGCGCCTTCGAGGAGGGGTGCCGGCTCTACCTCGTGCTGCGCAACGAGAAGGCCTCCGAGCACTACACGACCGACCTCGTGGCCCGCATCTTCGAGGAGGAGGGCGGTGCCCTCTTCGACGTGCGCCACACCGTGCTCGGCCACGTCCAGGACGGCGGCGACCCGACCCCCTTCGACCGGCTGCTGGCCACCCGCCTCGCCCGGGCCGCGCTCGACGAGGTCCTGCGGCAGCTGGCGGCAGGAGAGCCGCAGAGCTGCTCGGTCGGGGAGGTCGGGGGTGAGCTGCGGGTGACGTCGGTGGACCGGCTCGAGGAGGAGGTCGACGTGGAGCTGGGCCAGCCGCGCGCTCCGTGGTGGACCGACCTCAGACCCCTGGTCGGGCTGGTCTCCGACCGTCTGCGCGACCCCGCCGCCCATCCCGTCCCGCTCGTCCGCACGGAGGACGCATGACCTACCGCCCCCACCCGGGTCCGCGCACGATCGACCTCGCGCAGGCCCGGGCGCACTGGCTGACGCGCGACCTGCTGGCGCTCCCGGCCGCCGACCTGCCGCACGACCTCCCGGTGCACGACCTGACCTGGCGTCTGGAGAGCGCGCCGCTCGGCGGGCTGGGCGTCCACGACGAGCCGGGTGCGGGGCACGCGCTGGTCCACGACGAGCACGGGCTGCCATCGGACGTCCTCGCCCGGGTGCCCCACCTCGCCGGCTGTCTCGCGCTGCGGCTGGGGACCGTCGGGTCCGCCGAGGCAGAGGAGCTGCTGCGGGGCCAGCTGGCGCTGGTGGTCCGCGACCACTCCGGTGGTCCGCACGAGGGGAGGGTCCTGCTCGCCACCTCGGTGCAGGTGCCGCACGTGCTCGACGACCTCTACGCCGAGAGGGCCGTGCAGCGCGGGTATGGCGTGGGCTGGCACGGTGCGCCCGGCACCGACGGGCGCACCCCGACCGTGACGGTGTGGGCGCCGACCGCGCTCGCCGTCGACCTGCTCCTCTGGGACGGGACCCCGCCCGACGGGGGGACCGCTGCGTGGGCGCCGCCCGGTGAGCCCGCGCGCCACCCGATGACCCGCTCGGACGACGGTGCCTGGTCGGTGACCGGCGACCCTGGCTGGCGGGACCGCTGCTACCTGCTCGAGCTGCGTCACGTCCTCCCTCGTGGGGGTGGCGTGCGGGCGGTGCGGAGCACCGACCCCTGGTCGGTGGGCCTGACCACGGACTCCACCCACTCGGTGCTCGTCGACCTGCAGGACCCGGCCTGGGCCCCGGGCGTCTGGTCCGGCACCCCGGTGCCGGCCCCGGTCCGCCCGGTGGACCAGACCATCTACGAGCTGCACGTCCGGGACTTCTCCCGCGAGGACCCCGACGTCCCTGCCGAGCTCCGCGGCTCCTACCGCGCGTTCGGGGTCGAGGGGCACGGCCGTCGCCACCTGCGCAGGCTCGCGGAGGCGGGGATGACGACGGTGCACCTCCTGCCCGTCTTCGACCTGACCTCCGTCGAGGAGGACCCGGCGCGCCAACGGCAGGCGGACCTGGCCGTGCTCGAGGAGCTGAGCCGGCAGGACCCGGCCGGGCAGGAGCAGCAGCGGCTGGTCCGCGCGCACGCGCTGCGCGACGCCTTCAACTGGGGCTACGACCCGTGGCACTTCCTCACCCCCGAGGGGTCGTACGCGTCCTCGGCGCGCGACGCCCACGGCGGCGAGCGGGTCGCGCAGTGCCGCGAGATGGTCGGCGCGCTGCACGGGCTGGGGCTGCGGGTCGTGCTCGACCAGGTCTACAACCACACCACCGACTCCGGCCTGGCGAGGGCCTCCGTGCTGGACCGCGTCGCACCGGGCTACTACCACCGGCTCGACGCCGACGGGCACGTGGAGACCTCGACGTGCTGCCAGAACCTGGCGACCGAGCACCGGATGGCCGAGAAGCTCATGGTCGACGGGTGCGTGCTGTGGGTGCGGCACTACCGCGTCGACGGGTTCCGCTTCGACCTCATGGGCCACCACAGTCGTGGCAACCTCGAGGCGGTGCGTTCGGCGCTGGACGCCCTGACACCGGCGCGCGACGGCGTCGACGGGTCGGCGGTCACCCTCTACGGGGAGGGCTGGAACTTCGGCGAGGTCGCCGACGACCGCCGTTTCCACCAGGCCGTGCAGGGCCAGCTGGACGGACTAGGGATCGGCACCTTCAACGACCGGATCCGTGACGCCGTGCGCGGAGGTGCCGTCCACGACGACGACCCGCGCGCCGGGCTCGGCTTCGCCACCGGCGGTGCCGACCCGCACGACACCGACCTGCTCCAGATCGGTCTGGCCGGGGGCCTGCGGAAGCTGCGGCTGGTGTCGCAGAAGACCGGGAGGGAGGTGCTCGGACGCACGGTCCGCTACGGCGGCGCCCCCGCCGGCTACGCCTGGTCCCCCGAGGAGGTGGTCAACTACGTCGACGCGCACGACAACGAGACGCTGTGGGACACCCTCGTGCTCAAGCTGCCCCGGGTCACCACGATGGACGAGCGGGTCCGCCGCAACACCCTTGCCCTGGCGACAGTCACTCTCTCCCAGGGCATCTCGTTCTGGCACGCGGGTGCCGAGCTCCTGCGGAGCAAGAGCCTGGACCGCAACAGCTATGCCTCCGGCGACTGGTTCAACCATCTCGACTACACGTTGCGGCACAACGGCTTCGGCCGCGGACTACCACCGGAACCGGACAACGGGCGCCGCTGGCCGCTGATGGCCACCCTGCTCGCCGACCCCTTGCTCGTCCCGGGGCCGGACGACATCGCGCGGGCGTGCGACGCCGCCCTCGACCTGCTGCGCGTCCGCCGCGACCTTCCGCTGCTGCGGCTCGGCACCACAGAGAGGGTGCTCGGCGCGGTGTCCTTCCCGGTGTCGGGCACGGCCGTCGGTCGACCCGACCTCGTCGTCATGCTGGTCGACGGCACGGCGGGGGAGCGGGTTGACCCGCGGACGTCCGGCGTGCTCGTCGTCCTCAACGGGGCCGTCGAGGGCGCGACGGTCCCGGTGCCGGGTCTGGCGGGGCAGCGCTGGGTGCTCTCCGCTGCGCAGCAGGACGGTGCGGACGACGTGGTGCGCCAGACGGCGTGGGAGCCCGCGACCGGCACCGTCCGGGTGCCGGGAATCACGGCTGCGGTGCTGGTCCGCACCGACGGGTAAAGGTCTGGTCAGAATCGGGTTCGGTCTTGGTCAACCCTCTTGTGCATCGGGTCGTACCGGCCCACGATGACCACACCCGCACCGGTCGGTGCGCCGGCCCATCGTGCAAAGGACCCCAGATGACCCCTCGTACCCGCGCCCTGTCCGGCCTGGCCGGCGTGGCCGCGCTCGTGCTCGCCGCGACCCCCGCCGCCGTCGCCCTGGAGGGGGCCTCTACCGCGAGCCCCGCCGCGGGCTCCGGGGCCACCCGGCACATCGTCATGCTCGACGCCGGTGCGGACGCCTGGCAGCCCGGCGCGAACCGCGCCGCCGCCCGCTCCGAGGTGCGCGCGGCGACCGCCGCCGCCGTCGCGCAGGCACGGGGCCGGGGTCTGCAGGTGGAGCGCACCTTCCCCGCGCTGGGGGGCTACGTCGCCACCATGACCCCCGCGCAGGCCCGATCGCTCGCCACCGACCCCACCGTGAGCTCGGTGGAGGCCGACGGGGTGGTCACCGTCTCCGAGGTCCAGTCGGGAGCCACCTGGGGCCTGGACCGCGTCGACCAGCGCACGCGGACCCTGAACGGTACCTACTCCTACACCGCCACCGGCGCGGGCGTCGACGCCTACATCATCGACACCGGCATCCGGAGCACGCACGCCGAGTTCGCCGGCCGCATGCGCCCAGGCGCCAACTTCGTCTCCAGGGGCAAGAGCACCACCGAGGACTGCAACGGCCACGGGACCCACGTCGCGGGCACCGTGGGCGGGACCACCTACGGCGTCGCCAAGGGCGTCAACCTGGTCCCGGTCCGCGTCCTCGACTGCCGCGGGTCGGGCAGCTGGAGCGGCGTGGTGGCCGGCATGGACTGGGTCGCGCAGAAGGCGCAGGGTCCGTCCGTGGCGAACATGAGCCTGGGCGGCGGCGCCAGCACCTCGATCGACCAGGCCGTGGTCCGCATGACGAACGCGAAGGTGACGACCGTCGTCGCCGCCGGCAACGAGGACCAGAACGCCTGCAACGTCTCCCCGGCCCGCGCGGGCAGCGCCCTCACGGTCGGTGCCACGGACCGCAACGACACCCGCGCGTCCTTCTCCAACTTCGGCACCTGCGTCGACATCTTCGCCCCCGGCGTCGGCATCACCAGCGCCTGGTACCAGAGCAACACGCAGACCAGCACCATCTCGGGCACGTCCATGGCAGCTCCGCACGTGGCGGGTGCCGCCGCGCTCGTGCTGCAGGGCAGCCCGACGCTGAGCCCCGCGGGCGTCGAGAGCGCGCTCGAGTCGCGCGCCACGGCCAACGTGGTGGGCGACCCGATGGGCTCGCCCAACCTCCTGCTCTACACCGGCCCCTGACTCACGGCCGCCCGCAGCCCCGCCGCACCCCCGTGCGGCGGGGCTGCACCCGTCAGCGGTGTCCTGCCGAGGGCAGGGGCAGCGCGCAGGTGTAGACGACCACCCGCCTGGCCTGCGGGTTGCCCTGGCCGACCCTGCGGTAGCGCTCCAGCACCTCCAGCAGCTCGGCGCGCATCGCGGTCAGCTGCTCGGCGCTCACCTGCACGGTGTGGTCCTCCAGCCCGCACGCCTCCTGCCAGCTGGCCTCCCACGCACCGCGCTCGCGCAGCCACCCCTGCGCGCGGTCGCCGAAGTGGGCCAGGTAGTCGAGCGCAAGCCAGTTCGCCGCCTGCGCGTCGTCCTCGTCCGAGCCGCCCTCCTCCCCGCCGACCCCCACCCCCAGCACGCTCGTCTCCGGCGCCGGCGCGGCACGCCATACCCGTCTCCGCCCGGTGCCCGTGCCCGTGTCCTCGACCAGACCCACCTCCTCGAGGCGGCGCAGGTGGTATGACGTGGCGCCGGTGTTGGTGCCGAGCGCGGCAGCGAGCTCGGTCCCCGTCGCACCCCCGTGCACCCGCAGCTCGGCCAGCAGCCGGCTGCGGAGCGGGTGGGCGAGGGTGCGCAGGGCGGCGCGGTCGGTACTCATGCACAGTTATTGTGCACAAAAGCGGTGCACAGGGCGACCACGGGCCCTGGTGCATGCCCTGACCTGCGGGTCTGCCGGTTTGGGCTGGTCCTCCGTCCGGCGGTAGACTGGGACGGTTGCCCCATCACACTGACTACGAAGGTTTGCATCGTGCGCACCTACACCCCCAAGCCCAGCGAGATCACCCGCTCCTGGCACGTCATCGACGCCACGGACGTCGTGCTGGGCCGCCTCGCGTCCCAGGCGGCGATCCTGCTGCGCGGCAAGCACAAGACGATCTTTGCCCCGCACATGGACACCGGTGACTTCGTCATCATCATCAACGCCGAGAAGGTGGCCCTGACCGGCGCCAAGCTCGAGAAGAAGAAGGCCTACCGCCACTCCGGCTACCCGGGCGGTCTGCGTGCGCAGACCTACCAGGAGATGCTGGCGAAGCACCCGACCCGCGCCGTGGAGAAGGCCATCCGTGGCATGCTCCCGAAGAACTCGCTCGGTCGCGCCCAGATCACGAAGCTGAAGGTCTACGCCGGTGACACCCACCCGCACTCGGCCCAGCAGCCTGTCCCGTTCGAGATCTCCCAGGTCGCGCAGTAAGGAAGATGCACATGACCGACATCGACACCAACGTCGAGAACGACGAGTTCGACGAGAACTCGATCTCCGAGTACACCTCAGAGTCCTCCGCCCCCGTGGAGGCTGCCGCGCGTCCGACCGCGTCGGCTCCCGGCGCCGCCACCGGCCGACGCAAGCAGGCCATCGCCCGCGTGCGCATCGTCCCGGGGACCGGTGAGTGGAAGGTCAACGGCCGCACCCTGGAGGAGTACTTCCCCAACAAGGTGCACCAGCAGATCGTCAACGAGCCCCTCACCGTCCTCGAGCTCGTCGGCGCCTACGACGTGCTCGTCCGCGTGCACGGCGGTGGCCCCTCCGGCCAGGCAGGCGCGGTCCGCCTCGGCGTGGCCCGCTCGCTCAACGGCGTGGACCCCGACCTCAACCGCGCGACCCTGAAGAAGAACGGCCTGCTCAGCCGGGACGCACGCGTCCCCGAGCGCAAGAAGGCTGGTCTGAAGAAGGCGCGCAAGGCGCCGCAGTACAGCAAGCGCTGACCGGCGCGCCCGTCCCTCGACGGGCATGCCACCACCGAGGGCCGGTGGGAGCACTGCTCCCGCCGGTCCTCGGGCGTGCATACGGCATACTTCCGAGAGGTCCGCCCCGGGCCGGCGGCACCACGCACCAGACACGACGACACCAAGCGAGGCACCATGGCACGACTGTTCGGCACCGACGGGGTCCGAGGGCTCGCGAACGAGGCCATCACGGCCGAGCTGGCGCTGCAGCTGTCGGTCGCGGTCGCGCACGAGCTCGGCGGGCGGGGCGCCTTCGGCGGCCACCGGGCGACCGCCGTCGTGGGCCGCGACCCGCGTGCCTCCGGCGAGTTCCTCGCCGCCGCGGTGACGGCCGGCTTCGCGTCCGCCGGGGTCGACGTGCTGGACGCCGGCGTGCTGCCGACGCCGGCGATCGCCTACCTCACCCAGCTGATGAACGCCGAGATGGGTGCCATGCTCTCGGCCTCCCACAACGCGATGCCGGACAACGGGCTGAAGTTCTTCGCCCGCGGCGGTCACAAGCTCGCCGACGAGCTCGAGGACCGGATCTCCGAGCGGGTCGGGTGCGACTGGGAGCGTCCCACGGGAGCGGCCGTGGGCCGGATCCGGCCCTTCGAGAGGGGCGCGGAGTTCTACATCGACCACCTGCTCGACGCGGTGCCCGGCCGGCTCGACGGTCTGCGGATCGTCATCGACGCCGCGCACGGAGCGGCCTCGGTCGTCGGGCCGGAGGTGTTCCGGCGCGCTGGTGCGACCGTGGACGTCATCGGCGGCGACCCCGACGGCCTCAACATCAACGACGGCGCCGGCTCGACGCACCTGGAGCACCTCCAGGACGCCGTGCGGCTGCGCGGCGCGGACATGGGGGTCGCCTTCGACGGCGACGCCGACCGGTGCCTGGCCGTCGACGCGGACGGCAACATCGTCGACGGCGACCAGATCATGGCGATCCTGGCGCTGTCGCTGCACGAGCGTGGCCAGCTGACCGACGACACCCTGGTCGCGACCGTGATGAGCAACCTGGGGCTCCTCCAGGCCATGGAGCGGGAGGGCATCACCGTCGTGCAGACCGCCGTCGGGGACCGCTACGTCCTGGAGGAGATGCGGGCGCACGGCTACTCCCTGGGCGGCGAGCAGTCGGGTCACGTCATCATGCTCGACCACGGCACCACGGGTGACGGCGTGCTCACCGCGCTCATGCTGGCTCAGCGGGTGGTGTCCTCGGGCACCCCGCTCGGCGTGCTGGCCGGGGTGGTCACCCGCCTGCCGCAGGTCCTGGTCAACGTCAGGGGCGTCGACAAGGACCGTGTGGAGAGCGACGAGGGCGTCCGCGCGGCGGTGCTCGCCGTCGAGGGCGAGCTCGGCTCCGGCGGTCGGGTGCTGCTGCGCAAGTCCGGCACGGAGGCGCTGGTGCGGGTGATGGTCGAGGCCGACACCCAGGAACGTGCGCAGGGGTATGGAGAGCGACTGGCCTCGGTGGTGCGCGAGCGCCTGACGCTCTGACAAGCGTCGGGGGGCGAGGGCGCCCGCGCGCCGGTCAACCGACGGTGCTGGGCTCCGCGGCGTCGCTGAGCTCGACGACGATGTCGTCGAGGAACTCCTCGATCGCCTCGATCCCGTCGACCGGACCCCCGGCCAGCAGGCCGTCGGCCCCGAGCAGCACCGCGCTCGGGCTGGCGCCGGCGCCCAGCGCGGCGTACAGCCGGGAGCCCGGGTCCCACCAGATGCCGGTCCGGTCGCCGACGGCCTCCGGTGAGTCGAAGGGGTAGGGGGTGAAGACCAGCTGGACGCCCAGCTGCGGCAGGCGCTCGCGCCAGGTGCTCAGCCGGGCGAGGGCCTCGTGGGTCGGGCCGCACCAGCAGTTGACGAGGACGACCAGCTGGGCCTGGCTGCGCAGCAGCCGTGCCGGGCTCGTGACCTGGTGGTCGGGTCCGACGAGGAGGCCGTCCGGGACCGGTGCGCGCACGTAGTCCAGCTCGCCGGCGGTCGGCCGGGTGGCAGCCGGCGGCTGGTGGGCGGCGGTCCGCGGCTGGTGGGCCGGGGTGCCGGGTCGACCTGGTCCCGAGCCGAGCACGAGGAGCGTGACCGCGGCGAGCGCGAGCGCCAGGAGGAGCCACAGCCAGTCCCCGCCGGTGTAGGCCCCGACGAGCGCCCCGGTGCTGCGCCCGGTGAGCGCCACGCCTGCGGTCACCACGGAGAGCGCGAGGAGCAGGGTGTTGCGCACCACCGTGCGCCCGGTGATCCGGTGGTCACCGATCCGTCCGAAGCACCCGCAGGTGGGTCGGGGGTCGAAGCCCATCGCCCGCACGATCACGGCCCAGAAGGCGACGAAGAGGCCCAGCGCCAGGACCGCCCCCAGCGCGAAGGTGGGCGTCCACGGGGTGAGCAGCAGGGCGGCCGTCGCGAGCTCGAGGAAGGGCAGGGCTCGGGCCGTGGAGCCGTTGGCCACGACGCCGGGCAGCCGCAGGAGCCGCATCATGCTCAGCGTGGACGCACGGGTGTCACGGATCTTGGAGACGCCGCTGAGCACGAGAACGGCGGCCAGCGTCAGCGGGGCGAGGGAGAGAGCGGTGTCCACGGCACTCACACGAGCTGCTCGAGGAGCCCGGTGTCGACGTCGTAGAGGAACCCGCCCACCTCGGCCCGACCGCGGACGAGCGGGTGCGTGCCGACCCGGCGGACGTCCTCCACGAGCGCGGCCCGCTGGTCGGGCACGACGTGGAAGTGCTGCCACCACGCGTCCTGGCCGGACAGGTCGGTGATCTTCTCGCGCAGCTCGTTCTCGCTGAACTTCGTCATGGCGCACCGGGTGTGGGGGACCACCAGGATGCGTTGAACGTTGAGCAGGTGCACCCCCAGGACGATGGCCTCGAGCGCCGCCTCGGTGATCCGTCCTCCGGGGTTGCGGAAGATCTTGGCGTCGCCGTGCGTGAGCCCGAGCATCTTCAGCGGCTCGATGCGGCTGTCCATGCAGGTCACGATCGCGACCCCGGCACGGGCGATGCCGTCGAAGCCCCACAGCTCGTCGGCGTGCTCCCGCGCGTAGTCGGCGTTGGCGGCGAGCAGGTCGTCGAAGCCGGACCTCGTCGTCGTGCCGTCGCTCATCGTGCCGCCTCCACCTGTGCGCGGGTCGGGATGGTCGTGCCGAGGGGGGTGGTGACGTCGGCGAAGAAGTCGTTGCCCTCGTCGTCGACGTCGATGGACACGGGGAGGTCCTCGACCTCGATCCGCCAGACCGCCTCCATCCCCACCTCCGCGGAGGTGAGCAGCCGGTGTGGCGTCTCGTCCTTCCCCAGGGGGAGCAGGTCGCGGTAGCGGAAGCAGGGCGCGGACACCGTCATGGGCACAGAGTAGTCGGCGCCCGTCCGCACCTACCCTGGGGAGGTCGGCGCAGCGTCGGCGTCCGCACGACCCGGGAGGACCTGGCATGACGTCACGCGGGGGCGGCGGGCCCCTCACCGGGATCCGCGTGGTCGAGCTGCAGGGTCTGGGTCCGGTGCCGCACGCCGCGATGGTGCTGGCGGACCTCGGGGCCGAGGTGCTGCGCGTCGAGCGGGACCCGGGGCGGGGCCTGCGGCTCCAGCCGTCGCAGGAGGACCTGCTGCTCCGGGGGCGGGCCGGGACGAGCACCGTCGACCTCAAGACCCCGGAGGGGGTGGCGGAGGTCCTGGGCCTGGTCGAGGACTCCGACGTCCTGCTCGAGGGGTTCCGTCCGGGTGTGGCGGAGCGGCTGGGGGTGGGACCGACGGAGTGCCGCTCGCGCAACGACGCCCTCGTGTACGTCCGGGTGACCGGGTGGGGGCAGACGGGTCCGTGGGCCGGCCACGTCGGCCACGACCTCAACTACATCGGGCTCACGGGCGCGCTGCACGCACTGGGGCCGGCCGACCGTCCGCCACCCCCTCCGCTCAACCTCGTCGGGGACTTCGGCGGCGGCTCGATGCTGGCGGTCGTCGGCACCCTGGCCGCCCTGGTCGCGCGGGCGTCCACCGGGCGGGGGCAGGTCGTGGACGCGGCGATGGTCGACGGGACGACACTGCTGTCCCAGATGACCCTGTCGATGCTCGGCGGCGGACTGTGGGACCTGCGCCGGGAGTCGAACCTCCTCGACGGCGGCGCACCCTTCTACCGGACCTACACCTGCGCCGACGGGAGGTTCGTGGCCGTGGCCGCGATCGAGGAGGCGTTCTGGGCCGCTCTCCTGGAGGGGCTCGGCCGCGCGGTGGAGGCGCTGCCGGACCGGCAGGACCGCCGGAGCTGGCCCCGCCTCCACCACGAGCTGGAGACGATCTTCGCCACCCGCGACCGCGACGACTGGGCGACGCTGTTCGAGGGCACGGACGCGTGCGTGACCCCGGTGCTGACGTTCAGCGAGGCGGCGGACCACCCGCACCTGCGGGCCCGGGGCACCTACGAGGAGCGCGACGGCCGGGTGCAGGCCGGGCCCGCGCCCCGGTTCACCCCTCCGGGGTGAGGCGGTCGGGGCCACCGAGACCTGGTCTGTCGAATCCCGGGCCGTCACGGTCCGGGTGCCCGAGGTTCGCGCGGGTCGGTGCCGCGGCGCCCGCCCTCGCGACCGTCCAGGAGGCGCACGCCACCGCCCGGTCGAGCGCGTCCTCGAGGTCGTCCAGGTCGGCGCCCCGCAGGCGCTCGCGGGCTGCCGTCGAGCCGAGCAGCCCGGCGTCGAGCAGGCCGCTGAGCAGGCCTGCCATGAAGGAGTCGCCGGCGCCGACGGTGTCGACGACGTGCACCGGGACCGGGTCCAGCTCGATGGTGCTGTCGGTGCGGCTCAGGTGCACCAGGACTCCCTCGCCACCGCGGGTCACGACGACCACCGCCGGTCCCAGCAGGCCCCACAGGTGGACGACGTCCTCGACGGGAGCCCCGGCGTACAGCCACTCCACGTCCTCCAGGGACGCCTTGACCACGTCCGAGCGGCCGATGCACTCCTCGATGCGCGAGCGGACCTCGTGGGGGTCGCCCATGATCGTCGGTCGGCAGTTGGGGTCGTAGGAGACGGTGGCGACCTCACGGGCGGAGGACACGAGGTCGAGCACGGTGCTCGCGCCCGGCTCGAGGGTCGCGGCGATCGATCCGGTGTGCACGTGGCCGACCCCGTGCAGGTCGACGGGCGCCACCTCCCAGACCAGGTCGAAGTCATAGGTGGCGACGGCCCGGGCGTCCAGGTGGGCCGTGGCGGTCGAGGTGCGGGGCGCGTCGTGCGAGCCCGGCGTCAGGACCACGTCGGCGTCGAGCAGGTGGTCGGTGACGCGCCGGCCGCGGACGTCGTCGCCGAGGTGGGTGGACAGGCGGGTGTCATGGTCGAGGGCCGCCAGACCCACCGCGACGTTGGCCGGCGACCCGCCGACGTGCTCGGTGGGCTCACCCCCGCCGTGCGGCAGGACGATGTCGACGAGAGCCTCACCGACGACGAGGACCGCGGGGGTGTCCACGTCGGAGGCTCAGTGGTGGGACTCGGGGGACAGGGAGTCGGCGATCTGCGCGACCTTGTCCAGGCGGTGGTGCGAGGTGATCTCGCGGATCGTGCCCGAGCGCGAGCGCATGACCAGGGAATGGGTGACGGCCGTCCCGGAGCCGTAGCGCACGCCCCGCAGCAGCTGTCCGCTGGTGATGCCCGTGGCGGCGAAGAAACAGTTGTCGCTGGTCACGAGGTCCTCGGTGGTGAGGACGCGGTCGAGGTCGTGCCCGGCGTCGATCGCCCGCTGCCTCTCATCGTCGTCCCTGGGCCACAGCTTGCCCTGGATGACGCCACCCATCGCCCGCATGGCGCACGCGGTGATGATGCCCTCAGGGGTGCCGCCGATGCCGATGAGCATGTCGGCAGAGGTCTCCTCGCGGGCCGCGGCGATGGCGCCGGCGACGTCCCCGTCGGTGATGAACCGCAACCGGGCGCCGGCGTCCCGGACCTGCTGGACGTAGTCGGCGTGCCGGGGACGGTCGAGCATGACGACGGTGACGTCCTCGACGTGCTTCTTCTTGGCCCGGGCCAGCCGGCGCAGGTTCTCCCGGATGGGCAGCCGGATGTCGACGCGGTCGGCCGCGTCGGGCCCGACGACCAGCTTGTCCATGTAGAAGACGGCGGAGGGGTCGTACATCGCGCCGCGCTCGGAGACCGCGATGACCGAGATCGCGTTGTCCATGCCCTTGGCGGTCGGGGTGGTGCCCTCGACGGGGTCGACGGCGACGTCGACCTGAGGCCCGGAGCCGTCACCCACCCTCTCACCGTTGAAGAGCATCGGCGCCTCGTCCTTCTCGCCCTCGCCGATGACGACGATCCCGTCCATCGCCACCTTGCCGACGACCTTGCGCATCGCCTCGACGGCGGCGTTGTCGGCGAGGTTCTTGTCGCCCCGGCCCACCCACCGACCGGCTGCCAGCGCGGCGGCCTCGGTGACGCGGACCAGCTCCATCGCCAGGTTGCGGTCGGGGATGACCTGCTCGGTGCTCGGGTGGACGGGCCGGTCGACGGCAGCCATGCGGACTCCTTCGTAGGACGGCGGACTGGATGTCACCATATCGGTCGGGGCCGGTCCCGGGGGTGGGGGATGCGACCATGGTGGGGTGAGTACCCCGCAGCCCCCCGCCGTCGACGAGCAGGCGCCGTCGGGAGGCGGTCCGCGGCCTGACCCGGACGCCGGCCGGAAGCGTCTCGCGACCTACACGGTGCGCAACATGGTCTTCTCCACCCTCATCCTGCTGGCGGTGGTCCTCGTCCTGTGGTCGATGACGTTCAACCCCGCCGAGTCGCAGCGTCGGACCCCCGACGTCGCGCAGCCCGCGGCCCACGCGGCAGAGGAGGCCACCTTCCCCGTGTGGGTCCCGGCGCCCGGGGAGGGCTGGACCCCGACGGTGGTCTGGTACGACGCGCGCGTCGCGGAGGTCCAGACCTGGCACGTGTCCTACGTCTCTCCCGAGGGTGCGTACGTGGCCGTCCACCAGGCTGCGGACGTCACCGACGAGTGGCTCGCCGAGGTGCTGCCGGAGGCGCAGGCCGACGGCGCGGTCCGGCTCACCGGCCCGCAGGGGGAGCAGGAGTGGCAACGGTGGTCGGGCCCGAGCGACGGCAACGCCGAGGTGGGCTACGTGCTGGGGCCGGAGGAGACCGGCGGCTCGACGGTCGTCGTGCACGGCACGGCGGACCAGGCGGAGTTCGAGACGTTCCTCGTCACGATCACCGCCGAGGACTGAGGAGCCGGGCCGTGCCCGGTCCGGGGCGGTGTCAGCCGTCTGCGCCGTCCGGGCCGGGCTCGATGTCCGACCCGGAGGCGGTGGCGCGGTCCAGCGTCTGCTGGGCGGCGTCCAGCTTGGCCTGGCAGTGGGCCGCCAGCTTCTCGCCGCGCTCCCACAGCAGCATGGACTCCTCCAGCGGGACCTGGCCCCCCTCGATGCGGGCCACCAGCCCGACCAGCTCGTCGCGAGCCTGCTCGTAGGACAGCTGGTTCACCGGGGTCGGTCCCGCAGGGGTCGCGTCGCTCACCCGCCCCACACTAACGGTGCGCGGCCCGCCCTCAGCCGGCTGCCGCCACCGGGCGGGCGGCGAAGTCGCCGCGGGCGACGGTCACCCGCAGCAGCTCGTCGACCCGGACCTCCTGCTGGTCGCGGACGATCGACCCGTCGGGGTGACGCACCACGGCATACCCGCGCTCGAGGGTGTGCTGGGGAGAGACCGCGCGCAGGTGCCGGAGCAGCTGGTCGGTGCGGTCGTGCTCGCGCGCGAGGCGGTCCTCGAGCCGAGCCGCACCACGGTCGCGCAGCGCCACGACCTCGGCGCGGTGCTGGGCGACGATGGCCGCCCGGTCCGCCATGACCGGGCGGCTCATGAGCGAGCGCAGCCGCTCGCGCTCGCCGTCCAGCCGGCGGGTCACCGCCTGACGGGCACGGCGGAGCACCGTCGCCAGCCCCCGCGCCTCGTCCTCGACGTCGGGGACGACCGCCGCGGCGGCGTGCGTCGGCGTCGAGGCCCGCAGGTCGGCGACGAAGTCGACGAGCGGCGTGTCTGTCTCGTGCCCGATGGCGGACACGACGGGGGTGCGCGCGTCCGAGACGGCCCGCACGAGGGTCTCGTTGCTGAAGGGGAGCAGGTCCTCGAAGGACCCGCCGCCGCGGGCGATCACGATCACCTCGACCTCGACCATCGCGTCCAGCTCGCGCAGGGCACCGGTCACGCCGGTCACGGTGTCGGGGCCCTGCACCGCGACCTGGCGGATCTCGAAGCGGGCCGCCGGCCAGCGGCGGCGCACCCCCGCCAGCACGTCCCGCTCCGCCGCGGTGCCCCGACCGACCACGAGGCCGATCGTCCGGGGCAGGAAGGGCAGCACGCGCTTGCGGCCCGGCTCGAAGAGCCCCTCGCTGCGCAGCAGCTGCTTGAGGTGCTCGAGGCGCGCCAGCAGCTCGCCCACGCCGACGTGCCGCATCTGTCGGGCGTCGAGCTGCAGGGTCCCGCGCTTGGTCCAGAAGGTCGGCCGGGCGTGCACCACCACCCGCGCGCCCTGCTGAGGGGGTGAGGGCATGGCATCCAGCGCACCGACGGGGATCGACACCGACAAGGACATGTCGACGTCGGTGTCCCGCAGCGTGAGGAAGGCCCGGGAGAGGCCGGGACGGCGGTTGAGCTGCACGATCTGACCCTCGACCCACAGCGGTGACATCTTGTCGACGTAGTCGCTGATCTTCATCGACAGCGTCCGCACCGGCCACGGCGTGGCTGCGGTCGTGTCCCGGGCGGTCGGCGGCAGCGGGGGCGGGGTCACCCCCTTAGCGTAGGGACCATGTCAGACAGCCGGCCGCGGCCCCGCCTCGTGCTGGTGCACGGCACGCGGATGAACGCCGCCCAGTGGGAGCCCTACCGCCCGCTCCTGCCCGGTGTCGAGCTCGTCGCGGTCGACCTGCCGGGGCACGGCTCGCGCGTGGGGGAGGAGTTCACGGCCGACGCCGCGGTGGCGACCCTCGAGGTGGCGGTCGACGGACGGGCCCCCGGGCAGCCGGTGGTCCTGGCCGGGCACAGCCTCGGCGGCTACATGGCGATGCTCTACGCCGCCCGCCACCCGGACGCCCTCGACGTCCTCGTGCTGCTCGGGGCCACGGCGGACCCCCGAGGGCCCCTCACCGGGGTCTACCGCGGGTTCGCCCGGGCCGTGCCGCTCGTCGGCGCGGAGCGGATGGCGCGAGCGTTCAACGCGGTGATGCGGGGGCTGGGGGCGCGGGGCGAGTTCGCCGACGCGCTGCCCGACGGGTCGGCGTATGCCGCGCTGCCGGCGGCCTGGGAGGTCGTGATGGGCGAGTGCGGGCCGGCTCTGCTCGCGGACGTCGAGTGCCCCGTGGTGATGGTCAACGGGGGCCTGGACCAGATGCGCCTGCACGTGCGCAGGTTTGCCGCTGCGGCCCGCGAGCCCTACGTCGTGACCATCCCCGGCGCCACCCACCTGATGCCGAGCACGCACCCGGAGCAGGTCGCCGGGGCACTGCTGCGGGCGGTCGGGCTGGCGGAGGAACGGGCGGCGCCGCCTACCATGGACCGGTGACCTCGACGACTCCAGACACCGCGCCGACCGACGTGACCGTGCCCGCCCCGCCTGCCGGCGACGGCAAGAGGGTGCTCCTGGCCGCCCCCCGCGGCTACTGCGCCGGCGTCGACCGTGCCGTCGTGACGGTCGAGAAGGCCCTGGAGCTC
Source organism: Ornithinimicrobium jinqii (assembly GCF_045032595.1). Classification (NCBI taxonomy): domain Bacteria; kingdom Bacillati; phylum Actinomycetota; class Actinomycetes; order Micrococcales; family Ornithinimicrobiaceae; genus Ornithinimicrobium; species Ornithinimicrobium jinqii. Next base: position 232,461 of record NZ_JBJFZS010000018.1, on the reverse strand, counting down.
TACGGCCCGCCGGTCTACGTGCGGAAGGAGATCGTCCACAACAAGCACGTCGTGCGGACGCTCGAGAAGCGTGGTGCGATCTTCGTCGACCAGACGCAGGAGGTGCCCGAGGGCGCGCGGGTCATCTTCTCCGCGCACGGGGTGAGCCCGGCCGTGCACGCCGAGGCGGCCGCCCTGCAGCTGCAGACCATCGACGCCACCTGCCCGCTCGTCACCAAGGTGCACCGCGAGGCGATCCGGTTCGCGAGCGAGCACTACACGATCCTGCTGGTCGGGCACACCGGCCACGAAGAGGTCGAGGGGACCGCGGGGGAGGCCCCCGACAACACCATCGTCGTGGAGAGCCCCGCCCACGCGGCGGAGGTGGAGGTGCCCGACCCGGAGCGTCTGGCCTGGCTGTCGCAGACCACCCTGTCGGTGGACGAGACGATGCAGACCGTGGCCGTCCTGCGGGAGCGGTTCCCCCACCTGCAGGACCCGCCCAGCGACGACATCTGCTACGCGACGCAGAACCGTCAGGTGGCGGTGAAGCAGATGGCCGCGGACTGCGACCTGATGATCGTGGTCGGCTCGCAGAACTCCTCCAACTCCAAGCGGCTCGTCGAGGTGGCGCTGGAGTACGGCTCCCGCGACGGCCACCTCGTCGACTACGCCGACGAGATCGACGAGTCCTGGATGGACGGTGTGCGCACCGTGGGTGTCACCAGCGGCGCGAGCGTTCCCGAGGTGCTGGTGCGAGAGGTCCTCGACTGGCTGGCTGCGCGCGGCTACGAGGACGTCAGTGCGGTCACCGCGGCCCAGGAGTCGCTGCTCTTCTCGCTCCCCACCGAGATCCGCCGCGACCTCAAGGCCGCCGGCCGCCAGGACGCCAAGCTGCGCCACGACCCGGGGTCCGTCCCGGTCGCGGCCGACCACGACTCCCTGCGCTGACCCCACCGGACGCGGCGGGTTGCCCGACCGGTCACGCAGCCCGACGGCCAGCGAGGGTGAACCCGCGGACTCCTTGGTATGGAGATCCGGCTAGCTCCCGGTGTGGTCCAGATCGTCCTGGACGGCTCGGTGGTGGACGGCCTCGTGCGTCGCGAGCTCCGGCCGTGCGGGAGTGAGCTCGTCCAGCTCCTCGGCCAGCAGCTCCGCGCTGGTGAGCGGTCGTGTCGCCGTCGTCACCGGCCTCAGCTCCGGGACGGGCTCCTCGACCAGGCCGAGCTCGTGCATCCGACGTGACGTGACCATGACGCGGGACTCCAGGGTCCCGACCATCTGGTTGTAGGCCTCGACCGAGCGGCGCAGCGCACCCCCCATGGTCGTCACGTGGCGACCGAGGGTCCCGAGCCTCTGGTGCAGGTCGATGCCGAGGGCGAGCAGCTCGCGGGCGTTGGCCGTCAGCGCGTCCTGCTGCCAGGCCAGCGCCGTCGCGCGCAGCACGGCGAGCAGGATCGCGGGGGAGGCGAGCACCACCTTGCGGGATTGGGCGTGGTCGTAGAGGTCGGGCTCGGCACGCAGGGCGGCCGCGAGCACGGCGTCGCTCGGGACGAAGCAGATGACGAGCTCCGGCGAGGTCGAGAACGCCGACCAGTACTCCTTCGCGGCCAGCCCCTCCACGTGGCCCCGCAGGGCACGGGCGTGCTCACGGAGATGGCCGGAGGCCTCGACGGGCGTGAGGTCGTCGGCCTGCGCCCGGAGGAACGCCGACATCGGCACCTTGCTGTCCAGGACGAGGGTCTTGCCCCCCGGCAGGCGCACGACGGCGTCCGGCCGGACCCGGGCGTCGTGCCGGGAGACCGCCGACACCTGCTCGTCGAAGTCGCACCGGTCCAGCATCCCGGCGTGCTCGAGGACCCTCCTCAGCTGCACCTCTCCCCACGTGCCACGCGTGCCGGAGGCGCTGAGCGCCCCCGAGAGCACGGCCGTCTGCTGCTGCAGGGAGCGCGTCTGCGCCGCCACCTGCGCGAGGTGCTCGCCGACCTGACCGTACTGCTCGACCCGGTCGCGCTCCAGGGACTGCACCTGCTGCTCGACACGGGCCAGCGACGAGCGGAGCGGTGCCAGCTCGGCCGCCGCCTCGCGGTCGTCCGTCACCGAACGCTCGAGCACCTCCACCTGACGCACCAGCCCGTCCCGCTCGGTCTCGGCCCTGGCCAGGTGCACGTCCCCGCGCGATCGGGCGTACGCCATACCGACCGCGGCGCCCAGCGCGAGGAGGACCACGGCCGCGAGCGTCACCTGCCACCACGCCATCACCATGCGTGCACTGTCCCACCCGGGTCCGACACACCTTGGGAGGACGCGGACCGGCGGCGTGGCAGCACGAGGCGTCCGGTCGGACGAGGTCGTGACCAGATCGTGACCCGGGGTGCGTTGACACCGGACGAAGCCGCTCGCTACGGTTCCCGTGAAATATGAATCACCTTTCATATTCACCTCGCACGAAGGAGTGTTCCGGTGACCCGCACACGACTGATCACCCTCATGTCCACCGCGGCGGTGCTGGTTGTCGCCGGCTGCGCCCCCTCCACCACGGAGACCGACGACGCGCCCACCGCGGACCAGGGCTCCGAGTCCACCTCCAGCGAGGCGCCCGCCGCCGGGGGCGGCAGCGTCGACGTGGGTATCATCTACTCCGAGACCGGCCCGCTGGCCGCCTACGGCAAGCAGTACAAGGAGGGTCTCGAGGCCGGCATCGACTACGCCACCGACGGGACCGGCGAGGTCAACGGCACGACGATCGAGCTGACCTTCCGCGACGACGCGGGCAGCCCCGAGACCGCGGTCAGCGCGGCCAAGGACCTCATCGGCCAGGACTTCAAGGTGCTGGGCGGCACGGTCTCCTCCGGCATCGCCGTGGCGATGGCCGAGCAGGCCCAGCAGAACGAGGTGCTCTACATCTCCGGCCCCGCGGCCGCCGACGTCATCACCGGCGTCAACGAGTTCACCTTCCGCTCGGGCCGCCAGAGCCTGCAGGACGTCGCCACCGCGGGCGCCATGCTGGAGGACCAGAGCGGCACGGTCGTCGTGCTCGCACAGGACAACGCCTTCGGCCAGGGCAACCTGGCGGCCGTCGAGGCCGTGCTGGGGGCCGAGGGTGCCGAGGTCGCCAGCGTGCTGGTGCCCGAGGACGCCACCGAGTTCACCGGCTTCGCGCGCCAGGTCGTCGACGCCGAGCCCGACCTCATCTTCGTGGCGTGGGCCGGGGCCACGGCGGGCAACATGTGGCAGTCCCTGGACCAGCAGGACGTCTTCGACGTCGCCCCGGTCGTGACCGGTCTGGCCGACAGCGCGACCTTCGCCGCCTACGGCCCGATCGGCGAGAAGATCAGCTTCCTGTCGCACTACTTCCCCGGCGCGCCCGACACCGAGGTCAACGACGCGCTCGTCGAGCACGTCTCCGGGGCCGGCGGCACGCCGGACCTCTTCACCCCGGACGGCTTCGTCGCCGGCCAGATGATCGTGCAGGCGATCACCGAGGGCGGGGACGACGTCAACGCGATGATCGAGGCGCTGGAGGGCTGGGAGTTCGAGGGCCCGAAGGGCACCACGACCATCCGCGAGAGCGACCACGCGCTGATCCAGCCGATGTACACGGCCCAGCTCGTGCAGGACGGCGACGCGTGGACCCCCGAGCTCATCGAGACGGTCCCGGCCGACCAGGTGGCGCCGCCGGAGACCTCCGGCCGGTGACCGAGCCGACCACCGACCCCGGCGCGGGGGCGGCCACCGCCGTCCCCGCGCTCGAGGTCCAGGAGCTGTCGCTGCGCATCGGCGGGGCGCAGATCCTGGAGGACATCACCTTCGCCGTGCCGACCGGCCAGCTCGTCGGCGTGATCGGCCCCAACGGCGCCGGAAAGACCACCCTGTTCAACCTGGTCTCCGGCGTGATGGCCCCCACGGGCGGCCGGGTGCTGCTCGACGGGCAGGACGTCTCCGGGCGCAGCGTGACCCAGCGCGCGGTCGCCGGCCTGGGCCGGACCTTCCAGACCTCTTCGCTCTTCCCGATGCTCTCGGTGGAGGAGAACGTGCGGCTCGCCGCGCAGGTCAAGGAGGGGCACGCGATCTCGCTGCTCTCCTTCCCGCGTCCCGGCGACGCCGCCTCGCGGCGCGCACGGGAGCTGCTGGACGAGGTGGGCCTCGGCTCACGGCTGCGTGCGCGCGCCGGTGACCTGCCCCACGGTGAGAAGCGCAAGCTCGAGATCGCGATGCTGCTCGCGACCGACCCGTCGGTCGTGCTGCTCGACGAACCGATGGCCGGGGTCGCCTCGGGCGACATGGACAGCCTCACCGACGTCATCCGCAGTCTCCACCGCGACCACGGGCGCACCGTGCTCATGGTCGAGCACCACATGGAGGTCCTGCTGGGCCTCGTCGAGCGGGTCGCGGTGCTGCACTTCGGGCACCTGCTCGCCATCGACACGCCGGAGGCCGTGATGGCGGACCCGACCGTGCAGAGCGCCTACCTCGGGGAGCCGGTATGACGTCCGCCGCCGCCGCGGGAGCGCCCGTCCTGGTCGTCCGGAACCTCCGCGCGCACATCTCCGGCCAGCAGGTCGTGGAGCAGGTCGACCTCGAGGTCGCCGCCACGGGGGTGACGGCCCTCCTGGGTCGCAACGGGGTCGGCAAGACGTCCACGATCAAGGCGGTCATGGGGCTCATCGGCCGCTCCGGGACCGTCGAGCTCGACGGGCGCGACATCAGCACCCTCCCGACCTTCCGGGTCGCGGGCCTGGGGGTCGGCTACGTGCCGGAGGACCGCGAGGTCTTCTCGGGGCTCACTGTCACCGAGAACCTGCGGCTCGCCGAGCGCAGGGGCGGCGAGCACCGCTACGACCTCGTCTACGACCTGTTCCCCGAGCTCGAGGAGCGGGGCAACCAGCGGGCGGGCACCCTGTCGGGCGGACAGCAGCAGATGGTCTCCCTGGCCCGTGCGCTGCTCAACGAGAACCGTGTGCTGCTGGTCGACGAACCCACCAAGGGCCTGGCCCCACGGCTGGTGCAGGAGGTCGGGCGGGTCCTGGCCCGTGCCGCCGAGGTCGTGCCCGTGCTCCTGGTGGAGCAGAACCTCCAGGTCGTGCGCGAGGTCGCCCAGCAGGTCGTGGTCCTGACCGACGGCCGCAGCGTCCACTCCGGCCCTGCCGCCGACTTCCTCGACGACCCCACCGCCACCCAGCGCCTCCTCGGAGTGCACGGGGGCGGTGAAGGAGCGATATGAGCACCGTCGTCCTGCTCCTCATCACCGGCGTCGGTCTGGGTGCCATCTACTTCCTGGTGAGCTCCGGCCTGTCCCTCATCTACGGGCTGATGGGCGTGCTGAACTTCGCCCACGGGGTGTTCCTGTCCCTCGGGGCCTTCCTGGGCTGGGAGGTGGCAGCCCGGATGGGCGCCGGGTCCTGGAGCGGTTTCGCCCTGTCCCTCCTGGTCGGGGCGCTGGCCGGCGCCGTGTTCGCGGCCCTCACCGAGCGGTTGCTGGTCCAGCGCCTCTACGAGCGCCACATCGAGCAGGTGCTGGTCACCGTCGGCCTGGCGCTCGCGACCGTCGCCCTCTTCGACGGGATCTGGGGGACCGACCCCCGCTTCATCAGCGGACCCCCGTGGATGGAGCGCACCACGCGGATCGCCGGTGCCAACGTCCCGAACGACCGCTTCGTCGCGATCGCCGTGGCCCTGGTCGTGCTCGCCGCGATGGTGGTCTTCCTCCAGCGCACGCGCTACGGCATGATCATCCGCGCAGGGGTCGAGAACCGCTCGATGGTGACCGCCCTGGGCATCGACGTGCGCAACGCCTTCACCCTCGTCTTCACCATCGGCGGCGCGGCGGCCGGGCTCGGCGGGGTGCTGGCGTCGCACTACTTCGGCTACGTCTCGCCGCTGCTGGGCCAGACCCTGCTGATCTTCGCCTTCATCGTCACGGTGATCGGTGGCCTCGGCTCGCTCGCCGGCGCGGCGATCGCCTCGGTCCTCGTCGCCCTGCTGCAGCAGTTCGCCAACTACTACCTGGGGGGCACCGGCGACTTCGCGGTCGTCATCCTGCTGGCCGTCGTCCTGCTCACGCGGCCCTCGGGCCTGATGGGGAGGTCGTCATGACCGAGGAGACCCGTTCCGTGGACGTCCGAGCCCTGGTTCCCAGGTTCGTCCTGCCCGTCGGTCTGGTCGTGCTGCTGGCCTGCCTTCCGCTGCTCAACCTTTCGCTGCCGGGCGTGCTGCCCGGACCGACCTACACGCCGGGCAGCCTGCACCTGATGGCCCTCGCCATGGTGATGGCGGCCCTGGCGCTGTCCTACCACCTCCTGTTCGGCGTCGCCGGTCTGCTGTCCTTCGGGCACGCGCTGTACTTCGGGATCGGCGCCTACGGGCTGGGGATCTTCATGCGCGAGCTCGAGCTCGGGCTCGTGCCGGCCGCGCTGCTCGTGGTGGTCGCCGGAGTCGTTCTGGCCACCCTGCTCGGCGCGGTCAGCCTGCGGGTCACCGGCATCCCGTTCGCGATGGTGACCCTCGCCTTCGCGCAGGCGGGATCGGTGCTCGTGCGCCGCGACCAGCTGGAGGTCACCGGCGGCGAGGAGGGGTTGCGTCTTCCGACCGAGCACGTGCCCGACTTCCTCGTAGGGGTGGCCGACACGCGCAACCTGTACTGGCTCGCGCTCGCCGCCGTCGTCCTGGCCTACGTCGTCGTCACCTGGGTGCAGAACAGCCGTGCCGGGCACGTCGCCGAGGCGATCCGGGAGAACGAGCTGCGGGTCCGGGTCCTGGGGATGCGGCCCTTCCTCGTCAAGCTGGCCATCTTCGTCTCCGCCTCGGTCATCGCCACGGTCATGGGGATGGTCCATCTCCTGCTCAACTCCGGTGCCGTCCCCCACGTGATGAGCGCCGACCTGACCATCTCCCTCCTGCTCATGGTCGTCCTCGGCGGCGTCGGGTCCCGGTGGGGTGCGGTGGCCGGCGCCGTGGTCTACGTCCTGCTCAGCCAGCGGCTCACCGTGCTGGCGCAGTCCGCCTGGGTCGACGAGCTGCCCGCCGTCCTGCGTATCCCGCTCTCGGAGCCGCTGTTCATCCTCGGGGCGCTCTTCGTCCTCGTCGTCCTCTTCCTCCCCGGAGGCCTGGCCGGCACGGTGGCCAGGATCGCGCGCCGCAGCGGTCGTCGTGATGGACGGGCGACGGACGAAGGTCCCGGCCGGCTGGAGACGACATGAGCACGCCGAGGACGAGGGACGGTCTCCACACCCTGGGCCGGTGGCCCTCGGACCGCGCCCGGATCGACCCTGACCACGTCGCCGTCGTCGACCGCGGGGTCGAGCTCACCTACGCCGCGCTCGAGGAGCGGGTCGCGTCCCTCACCCGCCGCATGCGGGCCGCCGGGATCGGGCGCGCGGACCGCGTCGCCACGCTCGTCGGCAACAGCGCCGAGCACGTCGTCCTCCTCTTCGCCTGCGCTCGGCTCGGCGCGGCCCTCGCGCCCCTGTCGTGGCGGCTCGCGCCGGGTGAGCTGGCGCGCCAGGTCGAGCTGCTGACCCCCGTCCTGCTCGTCGTCGAGGAGGAGACCGCGGCCCTGGCCCGGCAGGTCGCCGGACGGCTCCTCGCCCCCGTGCCCACGGCACACCTGACCTCGCTCGACTCGGCCGGTGCGCTGCCGGTCGTCCGCGAGCACGCCGCGCCGGTCGAGGCCGTCGACGACGAGGATCCGCTGCTCGTCGTCTTCACCTCCGGCACCGGCAGCGCGCCCAGGGCCGCGGTGCTCTCGCACCGTGCCTGCTGGTGGACCAACCTGTCGCTGTCGCGCACGGTCGAGCTGAGCGCCCACGACGTCGTCCTCAGCGTGCTGCCCCAGTTCCACGTCGGCGCCTGGAACATCCAGCCGCTGCTCGCGTGGTGGACCGGCGCCACCGTGGTCCTCGAGCGCTCCTTCGACCCGGCCCGCGTCCTCAGCCTCGTCGGCGAACGGAGGGTCACCACGATGATGGGGGTGCCGACGCAGTACCTCATGCTCGCCGAGCACCGGGCCTTCGCCGAGGCCGACCTGTCGAGCCTGCGCAGCGCTCTCGTCGGGGGCGCGCCCATGCCGGCGCCGCTGCTGCGCACCTTCCACGCCCGCGGTGTCGCGCTCACCCAGGGCTACGGGCTGACCGAGGCCGGGCCCAACGTGCTGTGCCTGCCCCCGCACGAGGCCAGCCGACGCGCCGGGTGGGCGGGCGTGCCCTACCCGCACGTCGACGTCGCCCTCGCCGACCCCGCCACCGGGGCCCGGATCGACGGCCCGGGCACGGGTGAGCTGCTCGTGCGCGGACCGGGCCTGTTCAGCGGCTACGTCCGCGACGAGCCGGCCACCGCCGGTGCTCTCCGCGACGGCTGGCTCGCGACCGGCGACGTCGTCGAGCGCGACCAGGAGGGGTGCCTGCGCGTCGTCGACCGGCTCAAGAACATCTTCATCACCGGGGGGGAGAACGTCGCGCCGGCCGAGGTCGAGGCGGTGCTGCGGCGGCACCCCGCCGTGTCCGAGGCTGCGGTGACCGGTGTGCCCCACCCGCGCTGGGGCGAGGTCGGTGTCGCGGTCGTCGTCGCCCGACCCGGGGTGCCGACCGACGAGCTGGACCTGCTGGAGCACTGCCGTCGCGAGCTGGCCGCCTTCAAGGTGCCGGTGCACGTGCGGCTGGTCGAGGAGCTGCCCGCCGTCGGCATCGGCAAGATCGACCGGGTCCGCGTCCGCGACCTCGTCGCCGACCTGCTGCCGGACCGCGCGGACGGGGGTATGCCGTGACCACGGACCCCACGGACCCCACGGACCCCACGGACCCCACGGACCCCACGGACCCCACTGCCCCTCCCGCACCCGGGCGGCCGGCACCGCGGACCGCCCGCGGTGCGCGGACCCGCAGCCGGCTGCTCCAGGCGGCGGAGGACGTCTTCGCCGAGGTCGGCTACCCCGACGCGTCCATCGTCCGGATCACCGAGGAGGCCGGCGTCGCGCTGGGCACCTTCTACGTGCACTTCGCGGGCAAGAAGGAGGTCTTCGACGAGGTGGTGCGCGACCTCAACCACCGCGTCCGCACGGCGATGACCGCGGCGACGGCCGACGCCCCCTCACGGCTCGAGGCCGAGCGCGCCGGCTTCAGCGCCTTCTTCCGGTTCACCGCCCAGCACCCGGCGCTCTACCGCATCATCCGGCAGGCCGAGTTCGTCTCGCCGGAGGCGATGAAGGACCACTACACCTCCATCCTCACCGGCTACGAGCAGGCGCTGACGAGAGCGAAGGACGAGGGCCAGATCGCGGGGCTGGACCCCACGGTCGCCGCCTGGGTCCTGATGGGGGCCGGCGAGCTGATCGGGATGCGCTGGGTGCTGTGGGAGCAGCAGGCTCCCGCTGCCTACCCCGACGGCATCCCGCCTGCGGTGTTCGAGGGCCTGATGGACATCATCGCCCGCCTTCTCGGCGGCCCGGGGGAGACCGCGACCGACCTTGCCGACGCGACCCCGAGGAGCCACCCGTCATGACGTCCTTCGTCCCGATGCCGTCCGTGGAGCTGGTCGTCGGCCCGCGGTACCACCCCGAGACCGTCGCCGTCGACGGCGGCGAGCTGTTCTGCGGCGTCTGGGAGCCGGACCCCCCGCAGGTCGAGGGGTCCGCCCCGACCGTGGTGCTCGTCCACGGCATCACGTCCTCGCACCTGGCCTGGCCCGCGCTCGTCGACCTGCTGCCGGCGGTGCGGGTCCTCGCCCCGGACCTGCGGGGGCGGGCCGCCTCGCGCGACCTGCCGGGCCCGTACGGCATGGGCCGGCACGCGGACGACGTGGCCGCGGCCATCAGGGCCCTGCACCCGGGCGACGACCCGGTGACGGTCGTCGGACACTCCATGGGCGGTTTCGTCGGCGTCGTGCTGGCCGACCGGCACCCCGGGCTGGTGGGTGAGCTCGTCCTGGTCGACGGTGGCCTGCCGCTCACCCCGCCCCCGGGAGTGAGCCCCGACCAGCTGGCCGAGGCGACCCTCGGCCCGGCCGCGGCCCGGCTGCGGCAGACGTTCTCCACGCGGGCCGACTACCGCGACTACTGGCGTCAGCATCCCGCCCTCGGTCGGGACTGGTCCGAGCTGAGCGAGGCCTACGCCGACTACGACCTCGTCGGTGAGGAGCCAGCCCTGCACCCGGCCACCCGGGAGGCCGCCCTGCACGGCGACATCCGCGAGCTCGTCGACGGCCACGACCTCCTGCGCGGCCTGGACCGGCTGCGGCACCCGACCACCTGGCTGGTGGCACCCCGCGGCCTGATGGACGAGGTGCCGCCGCTCTACCCGGAGCAGGCCCGGGCCGCCTGGTGCACGGCATACCCCTCCCTGGTCCTCGCCGAGATCCCGGACGTCAACCACTACTCGATCGTGCTGTCGCGGCACGGGGCGGCGGAGGTGGCCCCCTGGGTCGAGCAGGCGGTCGCCCGCCAGCGCGGTGACGGCCACGGCCCGTCGCGCGGCTAGACTCCTGACCTCGTGGCACTCACCATCGGAATCGTCGGCCTGCCCAACGTCGGCAAGTCGACCCTCTTCAACGCCCTGACCAAGAATTCTGTGCTCGCGGCGAACTACCCGTTCGCGACGATCGAGCCGAACGTCGGGGTGGTCCCGCTCAAGGACGCCCGGCTGGCCCGGCTCGCCGAGATCCACGGCAGCGCCCGGATCCTGCCCGCGACCGTCAGCTTCGTCGACATCGCCGGCATCGTCCGGGGCGCGAGCGAGGGGGAGGGGCTGGGCAACAAGTTCCTGGCCAACATCCGCGAGGCCGACGCGATCTGCCAGGTGGTCCGCGTCTTCCGCGACGACGACGTCGTGCACGTGGACGGCAAGGTCTCCCCGCGGGACGACATCGAGACGATCAACACCGAGCTGATCCTGGCCGACCTGCAGACGCTGGAGAGCGCCGTCCCGCGCCTGGAGAAGGAGGTCAAGGGCAAGAAGGCCGACAAGGCGGTCCTCGACACCGCGCTGGCCGCCCGCACGGTGCTGGAGCGCGGGGACACGCTGTATGCCGCGGGGGAGGCTGCGGGCGTCGACCTGAGGCTGGCGCGGGCGCTGGGTCTGCTGACCACCAAGCCGTTCATCTACGTGTTCAACCTGGACGAGGACGGGCTCACGGACGCCGCGCTGCACGACGAGCTCGCGGCGCTGGTCGCGCCCGCCGAGGCCGTCTACCTCAACGCCAAGCTGGAGGCGGACCTGGCCGACCTCGACGACGAGGAGGCCCGGGAGCTGCTCGAGTCGGTCGGGGTCCAGGAGCCCGGGCTGGACCAGCTCGCCCGCATCGGCTTCGTCACCCTCGGGCTGCAGACCTACCTGACCGCCGGGCCCAAGGAGTCGCGCGCCTGGACGATCCGGCAGGGCTGGACCGCACCGCAGGCCGCCGGCGTCATCCACACCGACTTCGAGCGCGGCTTCATCAAGGCCGAGGTCGTCTCCTTCGCCGCTCTCGACGAGGCCGGCTCGATGGCCGACGCCAAGGCGGCCGGCAAGGTCCGCATCGAGGGCAAGGACTACGTGATGGCGGACGGAGACGTGGTGGAGTTCCGCTTCAACGTCTAGGCCCGGCACCCCGCTCACCACGGCCGGGCGTCGGTCGTCCGGTCGTGCGCACGGTCGTCCGGCGGCGGTTCGTAGGCCCAGGCTTCCGTGGGATCGTCCCCCCCACACGTCCGGCACCTCGACGGGGTCGCACCCGGCACGGCAGGACGGACTGTCCCACTCCGGACGACGGTCCCAGCCTGAGGGAGGGCGCGCCAGGATCTCGGCCTCGACCAGCGCGCGACGGACCACGCCCCGGCCGACCAGCCGCTCGAGCTCCTCGGTCAGACCACGCTGCTCGACGGCGTGCAGCAGCTCGTGCCGGAGCCCGTCGACCCCGCGACGTGCGTCCGTCCCAGTTGCCTCGCCAACGGGTCCAGCGCGAGACCGCTGCCGCACGGACGGACGAGGTCTCGTCGTCCTCCTCGGTCCAGGGCTGACCGCTGCGGACGGGGCGGGACGGTCCTGGCCCCGGCAGGAGCCGGAGGTTCATGACGCCCTCCCGGTGAGCCGCCCGCCGACACCCAGGGTGGCGCGGTCGGCCGCCGCGCGTCCCTGGAGATAGCCTCCGTAGTCGCTGATCTGTCGGGCGCGGCCGGTCTGCAGCTGCGGAAAGATCTCACGGAGGCGTGCCTGCACGTCCACCTTGCGGCGGCTGAGCACCAGCGCCAGCGGGTCGGCGCGCACCGGCTCAGCCGTCGTCTCGGCCCCTTCGGCGCTCGCGCCGGCGGAGAGCCTGGCGCTCGCGGCCGACTCCTCCGCGCTGCTCGTCTGCTCGAGCCGCTGGCCGATCCGGGTGGCGAAACCGAGCAGGAAGGAGGAGCGGAACCCGCGGGACCGGGCGGCGTCACCCTGCTGCTGACCTTCGCGCCGCATCGCGCTCGTGGCCTGGACGAGGAGGGACGTGAAGAGCAGCTCGACCGCCCGACGGTCGGCCTCGGAGCCGACGACGGTGGCGAACCCGGCGAACTGGCTCCAGACCGCCCTGCACCGGTTCGCCGTGCAGATCTGGTGCAGCAGCTGCATCTTCGGCCCCTCGTAGGGTCGGTCGACGGTCAGCCGGACGGCGTCGGGTCCGCGGCCCGGTCGGTCCGGGTCGGAGGCGTCGAGCATCGCCCGGTCGATCCGGTGCCGTGCCATGAGCGACTGCGCGGCGGCGGTGAAGGTCTCGGCCTCGGCCTCGTAGGGGGTGCCCTCCGCCTGGGCCAGCAGGCGGCGCACCCTGGTCAGCAGCTTGTCGTCGACGGGTGGGGTCCCACGGCCGTGGCGCTGACGCTCCCCCGGGAGCGCCCCGATCACCGCGAGCGCGGGCAGCTGCTCGACGAAGACGGTCGCCTCGACGGTGGCCCGGCACGAGTCCTGCCACTCGCTGGCGGGGTCCTCCGGGTCGTCCGCCCTGCGGCGCCTCGCGCCGGAGGTGGTCGTCCCTCCGACCTCCTCGAGCTGCTGCCACCATCCCGGGTCGACCTGGCCGCGGGGGTAGGTGGCGAGCTCGGCACGCATCCCCTCGGCCAGGAGGTCTCCGGTCGGGGCGTCCAGGGTGCGCCGGGCGTAGCGGTCGACGTCGGCCGGCTGCCACCCCCGGGGCCAGACCTCGGAGACCGCCTGCCGCAGCGCCGCCGCCAGCGCGGCCGTGACGGCCCTCCGCAGCGTCGGGTCGTCGACCCGGTCCACGGCGGTCCGGCTCAGGACCGACAGCGGGACCCGACGGGCACGCCTGTGCCGCAGCAGCTCCGCGACGACCGTCGCCGCCTGCTCGATGACGTCCGCCGCCTGCGCGCCGCGTCCTGCGTGGTCGTCGCTCGTCGCCATGGACCGTCCTCCCCAACCTCGTGTGCGTGGTCCAGACACCGTGGCACGCCGCACCGACGTGGAGGCGCCTGTCCACAGCCGGTTCGCTCAGGACGTGGCTCACCGCGGGGGATGTGGACAGCGGGCCGGCCGGTCAGGACCGGACGATCTCGTCGTCCACGAAGACGTGCGTGGACACCCGCAGACCGGCCAGGGTCATCACGACCGCGCTGCTCATGAGCAGCAGGAGCGCCACCGTCCAGCCCTGGGTCGCGTCCCGGACCAGCCCGACCGCGAACGGCCCCGCGGCGGCCAGCGTGTAGCCGAGCGGCTGGACGAACCCGGAGAGTCGTGCAGTGACCCGCGGGTCACGGGTCCGTGCGGTGATGAGGGCGATCGCCGTGGGGAAGGCGAAGCCGGAGAGGCCGAGGCAGGTCGCCCACAACCACGGGACGACGGCGGGGGCGAGGAGCAGTCCGGTGTAGCCGGCGACCATGAGCACGCCGAAGGACACCATCCACGGGGCCAGGGTGCGGGACCGGGCGATGACGGTGGGCATCGAGAGGCCGCCGACGATGCCGACCGAGGTGAGCAGCGAGACGAGGAGCCCGGCGTAGGTGGCCGAGAGCCCGGCGTCCCGGTAGATCTGCGGCAGCCACCCGAACTGCACGTAGGCGTTCATCGCCTGGATGCCGAAGAGCAGGGTCAGCGCCACGGCGGTGGGGGAGCGCCACAGGGTCCCGATGTCCGCGGTGGACCCCACCCGGAAGTCTGCCGGGTCGCGGTGCTCGCGCACCGCGATCACCACCCACGGCACCAGCGCCGCCACGGCCACCACACCCCATACCCCCAGCGCTGCTCGCCAGCCCAGCGAGGAGGCGCCGCTGACCGGTGCCGCCAGGGCGGCCGCTGAGGCGCCGCCCAGGGTCAGACCCGCGCTGTAGAAGGTCATGAGCCGCACACCCCCGTCCTGGGCGTGGCGCTTGATCCACGCGGGCACCAGCACGTTGCCCACCGCCATCCCACCCAGCGCCAGCGCGCTGAGCGCGAGGAAGACAGGCACCGACCCCGTCCCGGCACGCGCCACCAGACCGACGACCACGGCCAGCAGCCCCAGGCTGATGCCGACGGTCATGCCGACCCGACGGGCGAGCCCGACGGCGAGCGCGCCGACCACCCCGAAGCACAGCCCGGGGAGGGCCGTCATCAGGCCTGCGGTGCCAGGGCTCATCCCGAGCCCGGCGCGCAGCTCCGCCAGCACGGGTCCGAGCACGGAGGCGCCGGGGCGCAGGTTGACCGAGATGAGGACCACCGCCGTCAGCGCCAGACCCACGCCGACGGGCCCACCGTGGGCCCCGGGTCGGGGGGCGGCGGGCGGGGTGGTCACCAGGTGAGTCCTATCACCCGGCGCGGTCGTGCCCGGCATCGGCCCCGCGCCGTCGCGGCGGGTCCGGTCCTCCGTTGCTAGCCTGGGGGTGAGCCCGACCGGCTCCCGGACGAGGGTGGTCGTACCCGGCACGCGACAAGACGACCACGGGAAGGTCGTCATGGCATGGGTCGTGCTTGTCCTGTCGGGGCTGTTCGAGGCGGTGTGGGCCACCGCGCTCTCGCGCATCGACTCCTGGGGCCGCACCGGCCCCATCGTGGTCTTCGTGCTGGGGCTGAGCGTGTCGATGGCGGGCCTGGGGTGGGCGATGCGGTCGATCCCCGTCGGCACCGCCTACGCGGTGTGGGTGGGTATCGGGGCGGCCACCACGGTGGGGTATGCCGTGGCCTCCGGCGCTGAGCCGTTCGGCTGGCTCAAGCTGCTGCTGGTCCTGGGGATCATCGCCTGCGTCGTCGGGCTCAAGCTGGTGCCCTGACCGGGCAGGTGCCCCGGGCCGGTCAGGGCACCAGCGGTGGCCTCAGCCGCGCAGGCCGTCGATCACCGCGTTGAAGGTGGGCGACGGGCGCATGGCGGCCGTCGTCTTCTGCTCGTCGGGGTGGTAGTAGCCGCCGAGGTCGACCGGCGACCCCTGGACGTCGAGCAGCTCCTGGACGATCTGGGTCTCCTTCGTGCCGAGTTCCTCGGCGACCGGCGCGAAGGCCTGGGCCAGCTCGGTGTCCTGCGTCTGCTCGGCCAGCGCCTGCGCCCAGTAGAGCGCGAGGTAGAAGTGGCTGCCCCGGTTGTCGATCTGACCCAGCCTGCGAGCGGGGGACCGGTCCTCGGTCAGCACCCGCTCGGTGGCCCGGTCCAGCGCGTCGCCGAGGACGGCGGCCCGCGGGTTGTCGTTGGTCTGGGCCAGGTGGCGCAGGGACTCCGCGATCGCGAGGAACTCGCCCAGGCTGTCCCAGCGCAGGTAGTTCTCCTTCTGCAGCTGCTGCACGTGCTTGGGGGCCGAGCCCCCGGCGCCCGTCTCGAAGAGGCCTCCGCCGTTCATCAGCGGGACCACCGAGAGCATCTTCGCGCTCGTGCCGACCTCGAGGATGGGGAAGAGGTCGGTGTTGTAGTCGCGCAGCACGTTGCCGGTGACCGAGATGGTGTCCTGGCCCTGGCGGATGCGCTCCACCGACAGCGTCGTCGCCTCCACGGGGGAGAGGACCCGGATGTCCAGGCCGTCGGTGTCGTGCTCCCGCAGGTATGCCGTGACCTTGGCGATGAGGTTGGCGTCGTGGGCGCGGTCCTCGTCGAGCCAGAAGACGGCCGGGTCCCCGGTCGCGCGGGCGCGACCGACGGCCAGCTTGACCCAGTCGCGGACCGGCTCGTCCTGGGTCTGGCAGGCCCGCCAGATGTCGCCGGCACGCACCTCGTGCTCCATGAGCACCTCGCCGGCGGCGTCGACGACCTGCACCCTGCCGTCGGCGGCGATCTCGAAGGTCTTGTCGTGCGAGCCGTACTCCTCGGCCTTCTTGGCCATCAGGCCGACGTTGGGCACCGAGCCCATCGTCGTCGGGTCGTAGGCCCCGTGCGCCTTGCAGTCTTCGATGACGGCCTGGTAGACGCCGGCGTAGGAGGAGTCGGGGATGACCGCGATCGTGTCGTCCTCCTCGCCCTGCGGCCCCCAGAGCTTGCCGCCGTTGCGGATCATGGCCGGCATCGAGGCGTCGACGATCACGTCGCTGGGCACGTGCAGGTTGGTGATGCCCTTGTCCGAGTTGACCATCGACAGCCGGGGCAGCCGGGCCAGCCGGGCCTCGACGGCGGCGCGGACGTCGGCGGCCTGCTCGCCCAGGGCGTCCAGGCCGGCCAGGATGCCCCCGAGGCCGTCGTTGGCGGTCAGGCCGGCGGCGGCCAGCTGGTCGCCGTACTGCTCGAAGACGTCGGCGAAGAAGACCTCGACCGCGTGGCCGAAGATGATCGGGTCGGAGACCTTCATCATCGTGGCCTTCAGGTGCAGGCTCAGGAGCACGTCCTCGTCGGCGGCAGCGCGGACCTGCTCGTCCAGGAACGAGCGGAGGGCCGCCACGTCCATGAAGGTGCCGTCCACGACCTCGCCGGCCAGCACCGGCAGCGACTCCTTGAGCACGGTCTGCGTGCCGTCGGTGGCCAGGTGGCGGATCGTGAGGGTGTCGTCGGCGGGGAGCACCACGGACTGCTCGTTGCTCGCGAAGTCGCGGGAGCCCATCGTCGCGACGCGGGTGCGGCTGTCGGCCGACCAGGCCCCCATCGAGTGCGGGCGCGAGCGGGCGTAGTTCTTGACGGCCTCGGGTGCGCGCCGGTCGGAGTTGCCCTCGCGGAGCACGGGGTTCACGGCCGAACCCTGGACCCTGTCGTAGCGCGTCCGCACCTCGCGCTCCTCGTCGGTGCCCGCCGACTCGGGGTAGTCCGGGATGTCGTAGCCCTGCGACTGCAGCTCGGTGATCGCGGCCTTGAGCTGCGGCAGGGAGGCGGAGACGTTGGGCAGCTTGATGATGTTGGCCTGGGGCGTGGTCGCGAGCTGCCCCAGCTCGGCCAGGGCGTCGGGCTCGCGCTGGTCGTCGGTGAGACGGTCGGGGAACTGCGCCAGGATGCGGGCCGCGAGCGAGATGTCGCGCGTCTGGATCTCGATGCCCGCCGCGCCGGCGAAGGCCTCGACCACGGGCTTGAGCGAGTAGGTCGCCAGCAGGGGGGCCTCGTCGGTGCGGGTGTAGATGATCGTGGACATCCTGGCGTCCTCCAACGGTCGAACGGTGTGTGCGGGGCGGTCAGGACGAGGCTACTCGACGGCTCTCCTCGCCCCGGCGGGGACGCCGCTGGCTAGGATGGGAACCAGGTCCTGCGCAGCAGGTCCCGCACACGGAGGTGATGTCGGTGTCGGCACAGTCGGGTCGTCGGGTCGTCGTGGGCGCGGACGGGGGCGTGACCGACGGGGCGGCCGTCCCGTGGGCCGCCGAGCACGCCAGACGCACAGGCATGCCGTTGCTCGTGGTGCACGCGAGCGAGCCGGAGGCGCTCGCGGCGCGGGCCGCGGGCGCGGGGGCCCCGGACATCACCGCGCTGCTGGAGGCGGAGGAGGAGCGGGTCGACGTCGTGCGTCGTCGGATCGCCGAGCTCGCCGGGGAGCTGGGCGTGGAGGCCGAGGTGTCGGTCGAGCACGGTTCGCCCGTGCGGGCGCTGCTCGCGCACGAGGACGAGGCGGAGCTCATCGTCGTCGGGACGGGCCGCAAGGGGGCCCTGGAGGAGTTCGTGCTCGGCACCACCTCGATCGGGGTGGCGGCGCACGCCACGTGCCCGGTCGTGGTCATCAACCCCGAGGTCGACGTGTCCACCCTCACGCGCGGCGTGGTGGCGGTCGCCGTGGACGGCAGCGCGGACAGCGTGGCGGGTGCGGAGGCAGCGATCGCGCTCGCCGCCTCCACCGGCTCCCGGCTCGTCGCGGTCACCACGTGGTACCTCGAGGTGGTCGACGGCTACGTGGTGACCGAGCCGGACAGCCCGGAGTGGCAGCAGCTCGAGGCCGAGCGGCGGGCCATGGTCGAGAGGGCGCTGGTGGTGGCGCGCGCAGCGCACCCCGACGTGCCCGTCGAGGTCCAGGTCCGGCGCGGCCCGTCGGTGAGCACGCTGTGCGACGCGGCCTCCACCGCTGACGTCCTGGTCATCGGAAGCCGTGGTCTGGGTGGGGTCCGGGGACGGCTGCTCGGTTCGGTCAGCCAGCGGCTGATGCGCTCGTCGGCCGTGCCGGTGATGGTGGTCACGCGACGCCGCTGACTGCGGGCGGTTCCACGCACCGGGCTCCCGGGTCGCCCTGAACTCACTCGCGCTCGGCGAGAGCCTCTGCCGCCCGCTCGGCCAGGGTCGTCCCGGCCCCCTCGTAGATCTGCACGACGACGTCGGCGCCGAGCTCCTGGTACTCCGCCACCTCGGTGTCGTACCGGGCCACGACGGCGACCACGCCGGTGTAGTCGCTGGCGGTCAGCTCCCTCAGGGCGAGCCTGCCGGCCCCGTGGAAGGGCATGGCCAGCACGACGATGTCGACCTGACCGGTCGACTCCAGCCGGGCCCAGAAGTCACCGTCGGCGGCGTCCGCCTCGACGATCGTGAACCCCTCCTCGCGCAGGTCCTCGACGCGGGTGGGCAGGTTCTCGACCCCGAGGACCTTCAGGCCGTTCACCTCGGCCAGCTCGGTGTAGGCGGCCCGACCGACCCGTCCCATGCCCATGACGACGGCGCGGGCCGAGCCGAAGGAGATGGGCTGCTCGTGCGGGTGGACGTCGTTCGGCGGGTGCATCGGCATCACCCGACGGGCGAGCCGGAGCCACCAGTCGGACCGGGCGTTGAGCGCGGTCGCCACGACGAAGCTGGCGGCCACCGCCACCGACATCACCGTGAGCCACGCCTCGTCGAGCAGCCCGGCCGTCGTCGCGACGGCGGTGACGATGAGCCCGAACTCCGAGAAGTTGCCGAGGAGCAGCCCTGCCTTGACCGACGTGCGCCGACGCAGCCGGTGCCGGTCGAGCAGCCACACGTAGAGCAGCACCTGGGCGGGCAGGAGCAGCAGGAGCGACAGACCCAGGGCCACCGTCTCCAGGCTCGCCGACCCGCCGAAGCCGATCGAGATGAAGAACCCGACAAGCAGCAGGTCCTTGAGGTCGAAGAGGCGGTGCGAGAGCTCGCTGGCCGCGGCGTCGCCGGCCAGCAGCATGCCGACGACGAGCGCCCCGAGGTCGCCCTTGAGACCGACCGTCTCGAACGCGGCATACCCCGGCCCCAGGGCCATGGCCAGGCCGAACAGGGCCTGCATCTCCCCGGGCGGCACGAGCCGCCAGGTGCGGCGGGCGACCCACCCGAGCGGCCACAGCCCCAGCAGCAGCGGGACCGCCCACACGCTCGGCAGCTCGCCGGTGGTGGCGGTCATGAAGATGACCGCCACGAGGTCCTGGATCACCAGGATGCCGATGGCGACCCGGCCGTAGAACGACTGCAGCTCGGCCTTGTCCTCGAGCACCTTGACGACGAAGACGGTGGAGGAGAAGGACAGGGCGAAGGCGATGAGTGCCATGGTCCCCACCTCGGCACCGGCCAGCAGGGGGAAGCCCAGCAGGGCGAGCAGCCACAGGAAGCCGGTGCCGACGGCCACGGACAGAGCGACGTGGGCGCCGGTCGTGACCCACACCTCGCGCCCGAGCAGGCTGCGCAGGTCCAGCTTGAGGCCGATGCCGAAGAGCAGGAGGGTCACGCCCAGCTCGGCGATGAAGTCGAGGTAGGGCAACTCGCGCACCCCCACGGCCTCGAGCACGAACCCGGCCAGCAGGAAACCCAGCAGGGCGGGCAGGCGAACGAGGGAGAAGAGCAGGCCGGCGGCGAAGGTGGCCGCCAGGAAGAAGGCGATGTCGGTCACAGGACACCCCCTGCGGTCACGGGTCCAACCGGGTCAGGGTGATTCTCCCACCGCCGTCGGCCTGCGCGTCATCCAGCCCGGACCGATGCTCTCCGGGTCCAGGGCGATGCGGCCGAAGCGCTGCACGAGCATCTGCCAGTCCCGGTGCAGCTCGTTCTGGTGGCGGCGCAGCGCCACGAGCTCGGACTCCTCCGACGCGGAGCGGCGTCCGCCGTGCCAGCCGGCGACGATGTCGGCGTCCACCTCGGGGTGGAACTGCACGCCCCAGGCCCGAGGGCCGAAGCGCACCGCCTGGGGCGTGCCGTCCGGAGCGGTGGCCAGCACGACGGCCCGTCGGGGCAGCCGCACGGCCACGTCGTCGTTCCAGTGCAGGACCCGGCTGCCCGGCGCGAGCAGTCCGGTCAGCTCGTCGAGCCGACCCGCAGCGGTGGGTGCGAAGGGGGTGATCGCGCGCGTGCTCCCGGTGGGGTTCGGCCGCACCTGGCCGCCGAGGGCGACCGTGGCCAGCTGGTGGCCCAGGCAGACACCCAGGAAGGGCAGGCCGGCGGCGACCGTCGCGCCGATGAGCGCCTTGGTGGGCAGCAACCAGCGGTGCTCGGCCTCGTCGTCCGCGCCCATCTGACCGCCCAGGACGACCAGGGCGACGTGGTCGACCAGGGCAGCCGGCAGGGCCCGACCACGGTGGGCCGCGAGCACGTCGCAGTCCAGCCCCACCCGTCGCAGCCAGGGCTCGAGAAGGCCGACGGGGCACGTGTCCTCGTGCTGGACCACCAGCGCACGGGGCAGGGGGGACATGGCCGCAGGCTACTCCTGCCCGAGCGGGTCCCCTCGGTCAGCCCGTGGCGTCGGTGACGCCCTTGGCGCCCAGGCTGGCGTCCATCTCCGCGCTCGTGTCGACCGGGCTCCCGACCGCCTCGGCACGGACCTCGTGACGCTGCAGCTCGCCGCTGGCGATCTGCTCGGCCCAGTGGCAGGCGACCCGGTGGCTCGCGGGCGTGCCCTCGACGTCGACCAGGCGCAGCTCGGGGCGCTCGTCGTCGCAGCGCGTCGGCTGCCGCCAGGGGCAGCGGGTGTGGAAGCGGCAGCCGGACGGCGGGTTGGCGGGGGAGGGCAGGTCGCCGACGAGCAGGATCTGCTCACGGGTGTCCTCGACCGTGGGGTCCGGCACCGGGACGGCGGAGAGCAGCGCCCGGGTGTAGGGATGGAGCGGGTCGCCGTAGAGGTCGTCGGCGTCGGCCTCCTCGACCAGCGCCCCGAGGTACATCACGCCAACGCGGTCGCAGATGTGCCGGACGACCGCGAGGTCGTGGGCGATGATCAGGTAGGTGAGGCCCAGCTGTGCCTGCAGGTCGTCCAGGAGGTTGATCACCTGGGCCTGCACCGAGACGTCCAGGGCGCTCACCGGCTCGTCGGCCACGATGAGCTGGGGGTCGACCGACAAGGCCCGGGCGATGCCCACGCGCTGACGCTGGCCCCCCGAGAACTCGTGGGGGTACTTGGCCAGGGCGGTGCCGGGCAGGCCGACGGCGTGCAGCAGCTCGGTCAACCGCTGTCGGGCGTCGATGCCCTTGGTGAGACCGTGCGCCCGCATCCCCTCCAGGAGCAGCTGCTCCACGGTCTGCCGGGGGTCGAGGCTGCCGAGCGGGTCCTGGAAGACCATCTGCATGTGGCGGCGCTGGGTCCGCAGCGCCTCGCCCTTGAGGGACGCCAGGTCCGTGCCGTCGAAGAACACGTGGCCCTCGGTGAGCTCCTCGAGCTGCAGCACGGCCCGGCCGAACGTCGACTTGCCGCACCCGGACTCGCCGACGAGGCCGTAGGTCTCACCGCGGCGGAGCCGCAGGTCCATCCCGTCGACGGCGTAGACGTAGCCGACCGTGCGGTCGAAGACCAGCCCCTTCTTGATGGGGAAGTGCACCTTGACCCCCTGCACGTCCAGCAGGATGTCGTCCTCGGAGCTCATCGGCCGGTCTCCTCTGCCTGCGGGGCGTCGTCCAGCGGGTTGGACTCCAGCGGGTTGTGGCAGCGCAGCAGACGGTCCTCGCCCAGGCCATCGCGGTCCGGGACCAGCTCGGGGGTCCGCTCACGGCATACCGCGGTCTCCGAGGAGCACCGGGGCGCGAACGCGCACCCGGTCGACCACGGGATGTTGTCGGCCACCGACCCCGGGACGGGGGTCAGTCGTCGACCGCGCTCCTCGTGCAGGCGCGGGATGGAGGCGAGGAGGCCGCCGGTGTAGGGGTGGCGGGGCTTGGCGAAGAGGTCGTGCCGCCGCGCCCGCTCGACGATGCGGCCACCGTAGAGGACGTTGACCTCGGTGCACAGCCCGGCGACGACGCCCAGGTCGTGCGTGATCATGATCAGCGCCGTGCCGGACTCCGTGACGAGCTCCTTGAGCAGCGCCAGGATCTGGGCCTGGATCGTGACGTCGAGCGCCGTCGTGGGCTCGTCGGCGATGAGGAGCCGGGGCTCGCAGGCCAGCGCCATCGCGATGAGGGCGCGCTGGCGCATGCCGCCGGAGAGCTGGTGGGGATACTCCTTCAGCCGCCGGGTCGGGTCGGGGATCCCGACCTTGTCGAGCAGCTCGGCGGAGCGGGACAGGGCCGCACCCTTCTTCATCCCCCGGTGCCGCTGGAGCACCTCGGCGACCTGGATGCCGAGCGGGACGACGGGGTTGAGGGAGGAGAGCGGGTCCTGGAAGATCATCGCCAGGTCACGGCCACGGCGGTCGCGCATCTGGTCCCCCCGCAGGCTGAGGAGCTCGTCCCCGTCGAAGCGGACGCTGCCCTCGACCGTGTTGCCACGGGCCGGCAGCAGGCCCATGATCGCGAGGGAGGTGACGGACTTGCCGCAGCCCGACTCCCCGACGAGGCCGACGGTCTGCCCCGGGAAGACGTCGAAGCTCACCGCGTCGACGGCCGTGAACGCCTCCGCCCCGCGTCCGAAGGTGACGGTGAGGTCGCGCACGGACAGGAGCGGCTCGCCGGCGGTGCTCGTGGCGCCCGAGGCGTAGGTCGTGGTGCTGGGTCCGTCGGTCATCGTGTCCGCTCCTTAGCGCCGGGACTTGGGGTCGAGGGCCTCGCGCAGGGACTCGCCCATCAGCGTGAAGCCCAGTGCGACGACGATGATGCACAGGGCCGGGTAGACGGCGATGTGCGGGTAGGAGTTGAAGAAGACCTGGGCCCTGCCCAGCATCTGCCCCCACTCCGGGAGCGAGTCGTCGGGGTTGCCGAGGCCGAGGAAGGACAGGGCGGCGGCGTCGATGATCGACACGGCGAGGACGAGCGTGCCCTGGACGATGACCGGGCCGATCGAGTTGGGGAGCATGTGGCGGAAGACGATGGCCGGCGCCCGCACCCCCAGGGCGCGGGCGGCGAGCACGTGGTCGCTGTGCCGCTGGGCCATCATCGAGCCGCGCAGCAGGCGGGCGAAGATCGGGATCTGGATGATGGCGATCGCCAGGATCACCGTCCACTGGCTGGGCCGGGCGAAGATGGCCGCGATCGAGAAGGCCATGAGCAGGCTGGGGATCGAGAGCATGACGTCGACGACGCGCATGATGAGGTTGTCGACCCGACCGCCGATCCCGCCGGCGAGGGTGCCGAGGACGAGGCCGCCCAGCAGGCCGCCCAGCGTGGCAAGGACACCGACGATGAGCGTCTGACGGGCGCCGACGAGGAGCCGCGAGAACAGGTCGCGCCCCGCGTTGTCACCGCCGAGCGGGTAGCCCGGCTGCGGCGGGGGGATGGGGGTGGCCGGGGTGACCTGGTCGATGAGGTCCCGGGCGCGCGGGTCGTGCGGGGCGATCCACGGGGCGATGATCGCGATGATGACGAAGACCGTCACGATCCCCAGCCCCACGAGGAAGATGGGGTCGCGACGCAGCCGCAGCCAGGCGCTCTGCCACAGGCTGACGCCCTCCTCGGCGGACAGCGAGCCAGCCTCCGCGAGGGCGTCGATGCGGGCCTTCTTCCGGTCGCGCATCGTGCCGAGCGGGCCGGGCTCGCGGGCGGTGTCGTCGCCCGGCTCCGGCGTGAGGTTGTCGCTCACGGGTGCCTCCTCAGGTCCGGACGCGCGGGTCGATGACCGCGTAGGCGATGTCGACGAGCAGGTTGACGATGATGTAGATGAAGGCCGACATGATGATCAGCACCTGGAGCACGGGATAGTCGCGCTGCTCGAAGCCGATCGCGAACGCCTGGCCGATGCCCTGGAAGGCGAAGACCTTCTCGGTGAGGATCGCCCCGCCGAGCAGGGCGCCGACCTGCAGCCCGACGATGGTCACGACCGGGATCAGCGCGTTCCGCATGATGTGCCGGGTCCGGATGACGCTGCTGGTCAGGCCCTTGGCGCGCGCGGTCCGCACGTAGTCCTCGTCCATGACGTCGATGACCGCGGCCCGGGTGATGCGGAAGGTCACCGCGAACGGGATGGAGGACAGGGCGATGGCGGGCAGGACGAGATGCCGCAGCGCGTCCCAGACGGCGTCCCACTCGCGGGTCAGCACCCCGTCCAGGACGTACATGTTGGTGATGTGGGTGGCGTCGATCCCGACGCTCTGCCGCCCTGACGGGGGCAGCCAGCCCAGCTGCACGGCGAAGACGTACTTGAGGACGTAGGCGAGGAAGAACACCGGGACCGCGACGCCGACCAGGGAGAAGACAACGCTGCCGGTGTCCAGGGGGCCGCCCCGGCGGCGGGCCGCGGCATACCCGAGGGGGATGGCGAAGGTGAGGGCGATGAGCAGCGCGAAGAAGCTCAGCTCGATGGTGGCGGGGAACCTCTGGATGAAGACGTCCAGGGCTGGCTGGCCGCGGTACACCCCGTTGGAGATGCCGAAGTCGCCCTGCACGGCCTTGACGATGAAGCGCCAGTACTGCACGAAGATCGGGTCGTCGAGCCCCAGCTGCTCGCGCAGCCGCGCCGCGCTCTCCGGGGTCCCGCGCTCGCCGAGCAGCGCGCTCACCACTCCTCCGGGGAGGGAGCGGAGCCAGGCGAAGAGCAGGATGCTCAGCACGAACAGGGCGACGACCGCCTGCAGCAGGCGGCGCACGATGAACCTCAGCACGGGTCCTCCTGGAGGCGGGGAGGGGTGGGGAGAACGGGGGGTGGTGGACCGACGGCGACCGGCGACGGACCGGGTCTTCTCAACCCGGTCCGTCGCCAGTGTGCTGCGGGGCGTGAGCCCGGGCAGCGTCAGCTCACTCGGTGATGGTGACCGTCGAGAAGTCCTCGGCGGTCAGCGGGCTCTGCACGAGACCCTGCACGTTCTCGGCCACGACGATGGCCGGCGGGCTGTGCGACAGCGGCAGACCGGGCAGCCACTCGGGGCTCATGATCGCCGTGTTGAGCTCCTCGTAGAGGGCGGTGCGGGCCGCCTCGTCGGGCTCGGCGTCCGCGGCCGCGATCTGGTCCTGCAGGTCACCGTGCCAGTCGTGGGCAGAGGTGCCGAACTGGTTGTCGTCGCCGCAGAAGAAGGCGCACAGGAAGTTGTCCGCCGAGTTGAGGTCGCCGGTCCAGCCCAGGAAGAAGGCGGGTGCCTGCGAGGCCTGGGTGCCGTCGATGTACCCACCGGCCCACGGCTTGGTGACGGGCTCGACGGTGATGCCGGCCGCCTCCCAGTCCGCCTTGACCGCGTCGTAGATGCGCGAGGGGTCCGGCATGTAGGGACGGGTGACCTCGGAGGGGTACCAGAGCTCGATCGTGAGGTCGGACTTGCCGGCCTCCTCGAGCAGGCTCTTGGCCTTCTCGACGTCGTACTCGTACGGCGCGATGTCGGCGCTCCAGCCGCTGACGGTGTCCGGCATGAACTGCGTGGCGACGGCCGCACCCTCCGGCAGCTGCGAGCTGACGAGCTGCTCGCGGTTGAGCGCGTGGTAGAGCGCCTGCCGGACCAGCGGGTCCTCGAGCTGCGGGTCGGCGACCGGGTTCAGCGCCAGGTAGAGGATGTTGAACGGGTCGCGGATGAGAACCTGGTTGCCGCCGTCCTCCAGCGCCTGCCAGTCGACGGGGTTGGGCAGGTCGTAGCCCTGGATGGTGCCGGCCTCGAGCTCCTGACGACGCGCGTTCTCGTCGGGGATGATCTTGAAGACCAGGCTGGCCACGCCGGCCGGCTCGCCCCAGAACTCCTCGTTGCGGGCCAGCGTGACGGTGCCACCGGCGTTGTCGTAGGCCTCGAAGGTGAACGGCCCGGTGCCGGTCGGGTGCGACGTGGCGTACTCCGGGAACACGAAGGCCTCGCCCTCCAGGGCGATGCCGTTGGCGTCGTACTCCTCCATCGCGGTCGGCGACTGGATGGCGTAGGAGGACTGCGAGAGCACCATCGGGAACTTGCCGGTGGCACGGGTGACGGTGACCTGGGCGGTGAGGTCGTCGGTGGCCTCGCAGCTCTCGAAGAGGGTGTCCTCGCCGAACCCGAAGTCGTTGCCGTAGTAGTAGGCGCCCGACGGGCTCTGGCCGGCCTCGTTCTGGTCCGCCCAGCGGTCGAAGTTGGCGCAGACGGCCTCGGCGTCGAGGTCGGTGCCGTCGTGGAACTGCACCCCCTCCTGGATGGCGAAGTCCCAGACCAGACCGTCTTCGCTGGGGGTCCACTCGGTGGCCAGCTCGGGGACGGCCTCGGTGCCGCCCTCCTCGATGCCGATGAGGTTCTGGAAGATCTGGCGCGTGACCCGGAAGGTCTCGCCGTCACTGGCGTAGAACGGGTCGAAGGTGGTCGGGGCGCCCGCGGCGCCGAACACGAAGGTGGCGTCACTGCTTTCGCCACCGGTCTCGCCGCCGGCGTCCTCGGTGCCGGTGGCACCGTCGTCGGCCGGGGTGTCGTCGTCACGCTGCGACTCTGCGCAGGACGTGAGCACAAGAGCGAGCGCGGCGCTGGTCGCGAGCGCGCCCACCATGCGGTTCTTCATCGTGCCTCCTAGAAGGGCTGTCGTCCGGACACAGGGCGTCCGGTCGAGGTGATCGGACCACACCGGAGGGGTGCCTGGGAAGAGGCACGCGCAAGTCGTGACGGGACTGTGACCTGCCCGGACGTCGCGTCAAGCCCCCCGCGTGGCAGCGCCGGGATGATGGGGGTATGCCGCACCGCCCCCGCACGACCGTCTCTGCGGTCGCCCTCGTCGACGACCTCGACCGCCCGACCCGGCTGCTGGCCGCCCGCCGGACGGGGCCTCCGGCGCTCGCCGGGGGCTGGGAGTTCCCCGGCGGCAAGGTGGAGCCGGGGGAGGAGCCCGAGGTTGCCGCGCGCAGGGAGGCCCTCGAGGAGCTGGGGGTTCGGGTGCGCCTGGGCGACCGCGTCGGCGGCACCTGGCCGCTGGGCCCGACGCACGAGATGCTGCTCTGGTGGGCGCAGGCGCTGCCCGGCGAGCCCGAGCCCGTGCCGCTCGAGGACCACGACCAGCTGCGCTGGCTCACGCCGGCGCAGCTGGGTGAGGTGCCGTGGCTGACCAACGACCTGCCGGTCGTCGAGCACGTGGCGGGCCTGCTGCACCCCCGCGCGGACGTCGGGGCGGACGGAGGACGCCCGCACACCTGAGAGAATGGGGTCCATGCCCCTTCACGAGACCGGATCCGACGTGCGCGCCGAGCGCAAGGACATCAGAAACGTGGCCATCGTGGCGCACGTCGACCACGGCAAGACGACCCTGGTCGACGCCATGCTCACCCAGGGCGGCGCCTTCGCCCAGCACCGGTCGCCCGGCGACGACGTCGAGCGCGTCATGGACTCCGGTGACCTCGAGCGGGAGAAGGGGATCACGATCCTCGCGAAGAACACCGCGATCCACTACGCCGGGGCCCACGCGCCAAGGGGCGGCATGACGATCAACATCATCGACACCCCCGGCCACGCCGACTTCGGTGGCGAGGTGGAGCGCGGCCTGTCGATGGTCGACGGTGTCGTGCTCCTCGTCGACGCGTCCGAGGGGCCGCTGCCCCAGACCCGCTTCGTGCTGCGCAAGGCGCTGGCCGCGCACATGCCCGTGGTGCTGTGCATCAACAAGGTCGACCGTCCCGACAGCCGCATCGGCGCGGTCGTCGACGAGGTCTACTCCCTCTTCATGGACCTTCTCGACGACCACGACCCGGAGGTCGTCGAGCAGGCCCTCAACTTCCCCGTGGTCTACGCCTCGGCGCGGGCGGGACGGGCCTCCCTCACCGCGCCCGCGGACGGGGAGATGCCGGACAGCCCGGACCTCGAGCCGCTCTTCAAGACCATCCTGGACACGGTCCCGGCACCGACCTACACCGAGGGCCACCCCCTCCAGGCCCACGTCACCAACCTCGACTCCAGCCCCTTCCTGGGCCGCCTGGCCCTGTGCCGCGTGCACGAGGGCACGATCCGCAAGGGTCAGCAGGTCGCCTGGTGCCGCCGCGACGGCAGCATCGAGCGGGTCAAGATCACCGAGCTGCTCGTCACCGAGGGCCTGGAGCGCACCTCTGCGCTGCAGGCGTCCCAGGGCGACATCATCGCGATCGCCGGCATCCCGGAGATCACCATCGGCGAGACCCTCGCCGACGCCGAGGACCCTCGCCCGCTGCCGCTCATCACGGTCGACGAGCCGGCCATCTCGATGACGATCGGCACCAACACCTCTCCCCTGGCCGGACGGGTCAAGGGCTCCAAGGTCACCGCACGACTGGTCAAGGACCGTCTCGACAAGGAGCTGGTCGGCAACGTCTCGCTGCGCATCCTGCCGACCGAGCGCCCCGACACCTGGGAGGTCCAGGGCCGTGGCGAGCTGGCGCTGGCGATCCTCGTGGAGCAGATGCGCCGCGAGGGCTTCGAGCTCACGGTCGGCAAGCCGCAGGTGGTGACCAAGGAGATCGACGGCAAGCTGCACGAGCCCGTCGAGCGACTGACGATCGACACCCCCGAGGAGCACCTCGGCACCATCACCCAGCTGATGGCCTCCCGCAAGGGCCGCATGGAGCAGATGACCAACCACGGCACCGGGTGGGTCCGGATGGAGTACGTCGTGCCGTCGCGAGGCCTGATCGGGTTCCGGACCGAGTTCCTCACCGAGACGCGCGGGACCGGCATCGCGCACCACGTCTTCGACGGCTACGTCCCCTGGTTCGGCGAGATCCGCACCCGTCAGTCCGGCTCCCTCGTCTCCGACCGCACCGGCGTGGCCACCACCTACGCGATGTTCAACCTCCAGGAGCGCGGCACGATGTTCCTCGAGCCGACGACCGAGGTCTACGAGGGCATGATCGTGGGCGAGAACTCCCGCGCCGACGACA
Organism: Ornithinimicrobium jinqii; assembly: GCF_045032595.1. NCBI lineage: Bacteria > Bacillati > Actinomycetota > Actinomycetes > Micrococcales > Ornithinimicrobiaceae > Ornithinimicrobium > Ornithinimicrobium jinqii. The sequence goes on along the minus strand of NZ_JBJFZS010000018.1, from coordinate 203,111 downwards.
TGGACGTCAACATCACCAAGGAGCGCAAGCTCACCAACGTCCGGTCCGCGGGGGCCGACGTGCTCGAGCGGCTGGTCCCGCCACGGCTGCTCTCGCTCGAGCAGTCGCTGGAGTTCTGCCGCGAGGACGAGTGCGTCGAGGTCACGCCGGAGGCGGTGCGCGTCCGCAAGGTCGTCCTCGACGGAAACCTGCGGGCCCGCACGGCAGCCCGGGCCCGCAACAACCCGTGACCGGACCCGTGGGCGGCCACGGTCGACCCGACCTGCGCGACGGCATACCCGGGGACCTCGGCCGACCCCTGCGGCTGGTCGCGGTCCACGCGCACCCCGACGACGAGACCCTCGCCACCGGGCTGACCCTGGCCCACCACGTCGAGGCGGGGGACGAGGTGCACGTCGTCACCGCCACGCTCGGGGAGGAGGGCGAGGTCATCCCGCCCGCGCTCGCGCACCTGGAGGGGACCGAGGGGCTCGGTCCGCACCGTCGGGATGAGGTCGCCGGGGCGACCGCGGCGCTCGGGGTGCGCCACCACTGGCTCGGAGGCGACCCGCCGCGCTGGCGCGACAGCGGCATGGCCGGGTCGTCCGCCGCCGCCCACCCCCGGGCCTTCGCCTCGGCCCCGGTGGACGAGGCTGCGACGGTTCTGGGCGGGATGCTGCTCGACCTGCGGCCCGACGTGGTCGTCACGTACGACCCGCACGGCGGCTACGGCCACCCGGACCACGTGCAGACGCACCGGGTCACGGTGGCGGCCGTGGCGATGCTGCCCGCCCACGTCCGCCCGCTCCTGTACGTCGTGCTCGTCCCCCGCAGCTGGGCACGGGAGGACCGTTCCTGGCTGGCGGCCCACGTGCCGCCGCGCACCACCGGCCCGGCCGGTGGCGTCGCCGTCGTCCCTGCTCCCGACGACCCGTTCCCCCCGGCGGTCGTCGACGACGGGCTCGTCACGCACGCCGTGGTCGACCCCGGCGCACTGCCCCGGCAGGTCGCAGCCCTGCGCGAGCAGCCGACCCAGGTGACGGTGCACGACGGGTGGTACACCCTCAGCAACGACGTCGCCGCGCGGCTTCCGGGCCGCGAGGGGTTCGCGCGCTGGGAGGGTGAGGACCGCTGAGCCAGGACGCCAGGCCCGAGGAGGTCGTCGACCCGGCCCGCTACCGCCAGACGATGGGACGGTTCGCGACCGGCGTCGCCGTCGTGACCTCGCGGCACCGGGGGCACGACGTCGCCCTCACCGTCGACTCCCTGACCAGCGTCTCGCTCGAGCCGGTACTGCTGCTCGTCTGCCTGCACGCGGAGGCGCGCGTGCTCGAGGCGGTCGAGGAGGGGCAGGGCTGGGCGGTGAGCATCCTGCCGGCCCGGCACCGGGCCGTGGCCACGTGGCTGGGCGAGCCCGGCCGGCCCCTGCACGACCAGCTAACGCGGGTGCCCCACACCCGGGGGGTCACGACGGGTGCCGCGCTGGTCGAGGGGGCGCTGGCCACCCTGGAGTGCCGCACCTGGGCCCTGCACCCCGCAGGCGACCACAGCATCGTCGTGGGTGAGGTGCTCTCCCTCCACGCGCCTCCGACGGACGATCCCGCGCTCGTCCACTACCGTGGGGGGCTGGGAGAGCTGCGCTGACCGGGACGGGCAGCCCCTCCGACGCAGTGCAGGACCGACCGTCCCCGACGATCCCCCCAGACCCCCACGGCCCCGGCCATGGAAGGACGACGCCAGATGACCGACCCCGCCCGACCGGGCCCCGGCCTGCCCGAGGAGCCCCCCGAGCGGCCCGGCACCGAGTGGGGCTCGGTGGTGCTGCGCCTCCTGGCTGCGCTGCTCGTCCTCGGTGGTGCCTACACCGCTGCGGCTCTCTACTTCCAGGACCGCCAGCCGGCCGGGATGAGCGTCGACGGGATCCAGGTCGGGTCGATGACCCGCGACCAGGCGGAGGAGCACCTGCAGGACGAGCTGGCGGACCGCCTCGTGGAGCCGGTGCGGGTGTCGGTGCGGGTCGACGGTTCCCCCGCGTCCGATGCCGAGCAGCTCGAGCTGGTGCCCCAGGAGTCCGGGCTGTCCTTCGACCTGGACGCGACCCTCGACGGGGCGACCGGGCTGAGCTTCGACCCCCGGGTGCTGTGGGCGCACGTGACCGGCGGGGGTCGCGCGCTGACACTGGTCGGCGCGGTCGACGAGGAGGCGCTCGGCGCGGCTGTCGAGAGGGCCGCCCAGGACTACGACGCCGAGCCGGTCGAGGGAGAGGTGTCCCTGACCGAGGAGGGGGTCGAGGTCGTCGCGGCCGAGCCCGGTCGGACTCTGGAGGTGCGAGAGACGGCCGCCGCGGTCGGCGAGGCCTGGCCCGACCGGACCGACGTCGAGGGGTCGGCGACCCTGGAGGACCCGCTCCTCACGCAGGAGGAGGTCGACCGCTTCACGGCCGAGGTGGTCGAGCCGGCGCTCGCCGAGCCCGTCTCGGTGACCGCGAGCCGGGGGTCCGGTGACAACGAGACGAGCGCGACCGCGGAGATCGCTCCTCGGGAGCTCGTCCAGCTGCTGGGCGTGGAGCAGGACGGACCCACCCTGTCGCTCACCGTCGACGACGACGCGGTCCTGGCCCGGATCCGTGAGGACCTGGGCCAGCTGGAGCGCGGGCCCCGAGACGTGACCGTGGCCCTGGACGGCGACGAGGTCGAGGTGGTCCCGTCGCGCTCCGGCACAGCGCTCGAGGAGGAGGGGCTCGTCGACGCGGTACGGGCGGCGCTCGAGGCCACCGGGGACGAGCGCACCGTGGAGGCCGAGCTCACGGAGGTCCCGCCCGCGGTCCCGACCTCGGTCTCCGAGGGCTGGGTGTTCCGCGAGATGGCCACCTTCGAGTCGCAGTTCCCGACCGCGGCGGGCAACGAGGCCCGCACCGCCAACCTGCGCGCCGGCGTCGAGCACGTGAATGGCACCGTGGTGATGCCCGGTGAGCAGTTCAGCCTGGCCCGTGCGCTGGGCGACATCAGTGTGGACGGAGGGTATGTCGAGGCGCCGATCATCCAGGACGGACGCCTCATCATGGGGGTGGGCGGAGGCCTGTCCCAGGTGTCCACCGTGGTGTTCAACGCCTCGTGGTTCGCCGGCGTGCAGCTGGACGAGCACACCCCGCACTCCTTCCACATCGCGCGCTACCCGGCCGGGCGGGAGGCCACCATCGCGATCCCGGTGATCGACAACCTGTGGACCAACGACACGGACAACCCCGTCGTCGTGCGTTCCCGGATCGACGGCGACCGGATCGTCATGACCTTCCTCGGCGAGCGGCAGTACGACGTGGAGACGATCGACGGGGAGTGGAGGGACCGCACGGAGGGCGAGCGTGTCGAGGACGACAGCCCCGAGTGCGTCCCGCAGAACCCGGCGGAGGGCTTCACGATCACCAACGTGCGCAGGCTGATCCAGGGCGGTGCCGAGGTCTACCGCGACGAGTTCACCACGACCTACATCCCGGCCGACGAGATCGTCTGCACCAACCCGGCCGCCGGGCGCTGACCGTCGACGGCGTCGGCCGAGGGACCCGTTGGGCCATGCCCCCGCCGGGACGGCATACTCTGTCCCCATGACGTATGTGATCGCCCAGCCGTGCGTGGACCTCAAGGACAAGGCCTGCATCGAGGAGTGTCCGGTCGACTGCATCTACGAGGGTGAACGCTCCCTCTACATCCACCCGGACGAGTGCGTGGACTGCGGCGCGTGCGAGCCGGTGTGCCCGGTCGAGGCGATCTACTACGAGGACGACGTCCCGGAGGAATGGGCTGACTACTACAAGGCCAACGTCGAGTTCTTCGACGACCTCGGCAGCCCCGGGGGTGCGGCCAAGATGGGGGTGATCCCCAAGGACCACCCCCTGGTCGCAGCGCTGCCTCCGCAGGCGCACGACGAGTGACCCCCGACCCCTCGACCGGCCCAGCCCTTCCCAGGAGGACCCGATGACCGACACCACGCTGAACCACGAGCCGGCCACCCTGCGTCACCGCGGCACGGAGCTGCCCCTCAAGCTCGTGCCCGCCGTCGAGGGCAACAACGGCCTCGACATCAGCGCCCTGCTGAAGACGACGGGGGACACCACGCTCGACGTCGGTTTCGTCAACACGGCGTCCTGCCAGTCGGCGATCACCTACATCGACGGCGACGCGGGCATCCTGCGCTACCGCGGCTACCCGATCGAGCAGATCGCCGAGCAGTCCACCTTCCTGGAGACCACCTACCTGCTCATCTACGGCGAGCTGCCCACCGCCCAGCAGCTGGAGGAGTTCGACCAGCGGCTGCGCCGTCACACCCTGCTCGTCGAGGACATGAAGAACTTCTTCGACGGCTTCCCCCGGGACGCGCACCCGATGTCGGTCCTGTCCTCGGCGGTGTCCGCGCTGGGCACGTTCTACCAGGACAGCCACGACCCCCACGACCCCGAGGCCGTGGAGATCTCGACGATCCGCCTGCTCGCCAAGCTGCCGACCATCGCCTCCTACGCCTTCCGCAAGAGCCAGGGCCAGTCGCTGCTCTACCCGAACAACGACTACAACCTCGTGGAGAACTTCCTGTGGATGACCTTCGGTCAGCCCACCGAGAAGTTCGAGATGGACCCCGACCTGGCCAAGGCCCTGGACCTGCTCTTCATCCTGCACGCCGACCACGAGCAGAACTGCTCCACCTCCACGGTGCGGCTCGTCGGGTCCTCCGAGGCCAACCTCTTCGCGGCGGTCTCCGCCGGCATCCACGCCCTGTCCGGCCCGCTGCACGGCGGCGCCAACTCCGCGGTGCTGGACATGCTGGGCAGGATCCAGGCTGACGGTGGAGACGTCAAGGAGTTCGTGCGCAAGGTCAAGAGCAAGGAGGACGGGGTCAAGCTCATGGGCTTCGGCCACCGGGTCTACAAGAACTACGACCCCCGAGCCTCGATCGTCAAGAAGACGGCGCACGAACTGCTCGCCAAGGCCGGCGACAACCCCCTGCTGTCGCTGGCGATGGAGCTGGAGCAGACGGCCCTCGAGGACGACTACTTCGTCGAGCGCAAGCTCTACCCCAACGTCGACTTCTACACCGGCCTGATCTACGAGTCGATGGGCTTCCCCAGCAACATGTTCACCGTGCTCTTCGCGATCGGCCGGCTCCCGGGCTGGATCGCCCAGTACCGCGAGATGATCACCGACCCCGCCACGAAGATCGGCCGGCCCCGCCAGGTCTACGTCGGCGAGTCGGCGCGCGACTACCTCGCCGCCGACCAGCGCTGAGACTCCTTGCTCACCGCGCCGCAGGGGCGCTCCCGGGACCGGGGGCGCCCCTGCGGCGCTTTCTCGTGCCTAGTGCTGGAGCTCGATGACGACGGTGCCCGCTGCGGACGGGGCGTCTGCGGGCACCCACTCGGGGGAGGAGGATCCCCGCTGCCAGCCGCGCTCCGCCACGGTCACGCCGACCACCTGCTCGGCGTCGGCGTGGGCGACCGCCCAGGTCGCGACCGACCACGCTCTGGCGTCGTCCGGCACGGGGACGGTCAGGTGGCCCGTCGCCGCGTCGACGCTCGCCTCCACGCCCAGCTGCTCGGACACCTTCGTCGCCAGCTCCTCGGCAGAGCCCGGCTGCGTCGGCGGGTCGAGGTCGCACCCCATCGTCGTCGACGACCCCTCCTGGCCGGTCAGCACGGAGGCGAGGACGCGGGCCTCTGCCTCGTGGTCGGCGTAGGCGTCCGGGAAGGCGCTGCGCTGCACCGCCTGCGCCACCTCCGTGACGACGCCGGTCTCCCATCCCTCGACCTCCACCAGGGCGTCGTAGAAGGCGTGGGTGGCGTAGACCGGGTCGGTCACCTGGGCCTCGGTGCCCCAGCCCTGGCTCGGGCGCTGCTGGAAGAGGCCCTGGCTGTCCGCGTCGCCGTAGGTGAGGTTGCGCAGCTTGCTCTCCTGGATCGCGGTGGCCAGGGCGATGGTCGCCGCCCGCGGCGGCAGGCCACGCTGCACCGAGAGGGCCGCGATCGTCGCGGCGTTGGCCATCTGCTCGGGGGTCAGGGACTCCTGGCTCCCTCCGGCCGCGACCACGCACACCGGGGCTCCGAGCTCGTCGGCGACCCACCGCGCCCCGACGACGGCAGCGACCGTGGTGGCCCCGACCAGGGCCAGCGCGGTGACGATCCGTCGGGTCCTGGGCACCTGCGGAAGTCTAGGCACCGGTCCTGAGCGCGCGCTGTGGCCCTAGAGTCGTGGCGTGACCTCACACGACTACCACCGCGGCCCCGTCACCCTGCGCGGCTCGCGCGTGCCGGGGAGCACCACCGACCAGCGGCTGCTCGACACCCGTGGGTCCGCCGACTGGGTGCACTCCGACCCGTGGCGGGTGCTGCGCATCCAGGCCGAGTTCGTGGAGGGCTTCGGCACGCTGGCCGAGCTGGGCCCGGCGGTCTCGGTCTTCGGCTCCGCCCGCGCGCGTCCGGGGGAGCTCGCCTACGAACTGGCGGAAGAGGTGGGGGCGGGCCTCGTCGGGGCCGGTTTCGCGGTGATCACCGGCGGCGGGCCGGGGGCCATGGAGGCGGCCAACAAGGGCGCGACGGCCGCTGACGGCACGTCCGTGGGGCTGGGTATCGAGCTGCCTTTCGAGGCCGGCCTCAACGAGCACGTCAACCTGGGCATCAACTTCCGCTACTTCTTCGTGCGCAAGACGATGTTCGTCAAGTATGCCGAGGGCTTCGTCGTCCTGCCCGGTGGACTCGGGACCCTCGACGAGCTGTTCGAGGCCCTGACGCTCGTCCAGACGGGCAAGATCACCAACTTCCCGATCGTGCTGCTGGGCACCACCTTCTGGGCACCCCTGGTCGACTGGCTGCGGGACACGGTGGCGGCCCACGGCATGGTCTCGCCGGAGGACCTCGACCTGGTCCGGGTGACCGACGACGTGGGGGAGGCGGTCGACTGGATCGCGCAGGCGCACGCGCAACGCCGTGGGGGCGTGTTCTCAGCGCGCGGCTGACGTGCGAAGATCGGTGCCGTGATTATCGTCGGGGTCGTCGTCGCCGTGCTGGTGCTCGGCGCCGTCGCGGCCTGGGCCGTGGCCAGGGTGGATGTGCCTGGTGTGCCCGACGCGGTCACGACAGAGTCGGCTCACCCACTGCCGGCAGGTCCGCTCACCGCTGGGGACGTCCACGACCTCCGGTTCGACCAGGCCGTCCGTGGATATCGGATGGCGCAGGTGGACCAGGCCCTGGGCCGACTGGCGGGTGAGCTGGCGGAGCGAGACGCCGAGATCGCGAGGCTGAACACAGCGGCCGAGCACACGGAAGGGCACTGAAGATGAGCATGTCGATGCCGGCCGAGCCGCACCCCGACCTCACGGTCGGGCCGGACGGGGTCGTGCGCTGCGGCTGGCCCGGGCTGAACCACCACGACTACCGTGACTACCACGACCGGGAGTGGGGCAAGCCGGTCCACGGCGAGACGGCGTTGCTCGAGCGGCTGTGCCTGGAGGGCTTCCAGAGCGGACTGTCCTGGCTGGTCATCCTGCGCAAGCGTCCGGCCTTCCGCACGGCGTTCGCCGGCTTCGACGCCGACCGCCTCGCCGCCTTCACCGAGGAGGACGTCGACCGGCTGATGGGCGACGAGTCGATCGTGCGCAACCGCCGCAAGATCGAGGCGACGATCCAGAACGCGCGGGCCACGGTCGCCCTCCGTGAGACCGGCGGGCTGGAGGAGCTCCTCTGGACGCACGCGCCCGAGCCGACGCCCCGGCCGCACCGCTTCGTCGACGTCCCTACCCAGACCCCGGAGTCCGAGCTGCTGGCCAAGCGCCTGCGCAAGACCGGTTTCGTCCAGCTCGGTCCCACGACGGTCTATGCCGCCATGCAGGCCTGCGGGCTCGTCGACGACCACCTCGCGGGGTGCTTCCGCGCGGGTGCCTCACGGTCCGGGTCCCGGGTGACAGGGGTGCGCGTCAGCTGATGAGCGCCGTCGCACCGCCCCTGCGACGGATCCTCGAGCCACGCTTCGTGCTGGCGGTGCTCGCCCTGTGGACCGTGCTGCGCGCCTTCAGCGCCGTCGTCCTGGTGCAGCTGGCCCACGACTGGCAGGACCCGTCCATCTACGACGACCCGGCGACGCCGCGCTACTTCCAGTTCGCCACCCTCTGGGACGGCGCGTGGTACGAGCGCATCGCCACGCGGGGCTACCCCGAGGAGCTCCCGGTCGACGACGGGGGCCAGGTCCGCCAGAACCCCTGGGCGTTCTACCCGATCTTCCCGCTCCTCGCCCGCGGGCTGACCACGATCACCGGTTGGCCCTTTGCCGTCACGGGGACGGTCGTGGCCACCCTGCTGGGGTATGCCGCTGCGGTGGTGGTGGCGGGACTGCTCCGCGAGCGGGTGGGGGCGGGGGTAGCCCTCGGCGCGGTGGCCCTGCTGGGGGCCTACCCGGCCTCACCCACCATGCAGGTCGCCTACACCGAGTCTCTGGCGCTGCTTCTTCTCGCCGTCGTGCTCTGGCTGCTCGTCCGGCGACGCTGGCTCGCCGCCGGCCTGGTGGCCCTGCTGACCGGGCTTGCCCGGCCGATCGCCCTCCCGCTCGGGCTGGTCGCCCTCGTGGCCGCCGTCGTGCGCTGGCGGGGCCGTGGGCAGGACCCCGTCACGGTGGGGGAGTACGTCCGGATGGCCTCGGCGCTCGTTGGCTGCGGGCTGGCAGGTCTCGTCTGGCCGACGGTGGCCTGGGTCCGCACGGGTGTGCCGGACGCCTACACCGTCACGATGTCCGCATGGCGACGAGGCGAGGAGGTCACGCCCTTCTTGCCGACCATCGAGCGGGTCCAGTGGCTCTTCGGCCCCTTCCTGGGTCTGCTCCTGCTCGCCGCCGGCCTGGGGCTGCTGGTCCTCGCGGTCCTCGGTCCGTGGGCCCGTGGGCTGGGGACGGAGCTGCGCACGTGGTGCCTGGCGTACGTGCTCTACCTGTTCGCGGCGCTCGACCCGTGGACGAGCATCTACCGCTACCTCATGCTGCTCTTCCCGCTGTTCGTCCTCATGGTGGGGGGCGGCTGGGCGCGGGGGGATCGCCCGGGTGGTGAGCAGCCGCGCTGGCTGCTGGTGGTCAGGACCGTCGTGCTGGGCCTCGTCCTGCTGGCCTGGCAGGTGTGGTGGGCCTGGGAGCTCTTCATGTTCGTGCCGCCGCAGGACGACCCGCCGTGACGCTGGGGCTCAGCGACCGGTGAAGCTGGGCTTCTCCTTGGCCAGGAAGGCTGCCACGGCGGCCCGGTGGTCCGCGCTGGTGCCGGTGCGCGTCATCATCTCGTCCTCGAAGTCGAGCGAGTCGGCCAGCGCGTGGGAGGAGGAGAAGGCCACCGACCGTCGCACGGCTCCGTAGGCCCTGGTGGGTCCGGAGGCCAGCAGCCGGGCGACCTCCGTCACCCGGTCGGTGAGCAGCTCGTCCGGGACGACCTCGGTCACGAGCCCCAGCTCGAGCGCCTCCTCCGCGGGCACGGTGCGGGGGAAGTAGAGCAGCTCCTTGGCGCGGCCCGGGCCCACGAGCCTGGGCAGCGACCACGACAGGCCAGAGTCGCAGGACAGCGCGATCCCGGTGAACGCCAGGTTGAAGCCGGCGGAGGCGGCGACGTAGCGCAGGTCGGCGGCGAGCGCGAAGGACACCCCTGCGCCGGCCGCCACGCCGTTGACCGCCGCCAGGACCGGCTTGTCCATGGTCGCGATCAGCTCGACGATCGGGTTGTAGTGCTGGGCGACGGTGGTCCACAGCTGCGCGGGGTCCTCCGCGAGCAGGCTGACGTGCTCCTTGAGGTCCTGGCCCACGCAGAAGGCCCGTCCGCTGCCGGTGAGGACGACGCAGCGCACGGTGTCGTCGGTGGCCACGTCGCGCAGAGCGGCCAGGAGCGCCTGCTTGGTGGCGATGTCAAGGGAGTTCATGGACTCGGGGCGGGTCAGCGTCACGGTCGCGACACCGTCGACGCGACCGACGTGGACGGGAGACTCGGTGCTCATGGGCGCCAATCTAGTCGGGTGCGGGGGAGGCGTGGCCGGCGGCGGCGCCCACGGCCTCCGCGACCCAGCCCGCCGCGGCGGGGCGCAGGGAGTCGGCCAGGGACAGGAAGCGCAGCCGAGCCTCCGTGCCGGGCCAGCCGTCCGGGAGGACCTGGGCCGGCAGGCCGGGGTCCCGGAAGAGGAACTTGCGCCACTCGTGCACGACCTGGGCCCGGAGCCGGTAGGCGTCCAGGCTCGTCGAGACGTCTGGGCCGGACGATCCCGGCAGCGAGCTGGCGAATCGGGCGTAGTCGTCGCCCAGCCCGTCGAGGTCCCACACACGCGCGGCCAGACCCGTCGCGTCGAGGGAGGGGTCGGGGGGGCCGGTCACCCCGACCCAGGTGGCGCCGTGGCCACGCAGCACGGACGACAGCTCGGGACTGGGCCACGGGCTGAGCCAGGACGACACGGCGAGCCGTCCGTAGCCCAGGTATCCGAGCGAGGCCCCGACCTGGTCACGTCGGCGGCGGTCGCCGCCGTGGTCGACGACGACCACGTGCCAGGTGCCGTCCCAGGGTGGTGGGCCGGGGGCGTAGACCCGGCGGTGCGCGCGGTCGAGACGCTCCACCGCCACCGGCGTGGCCGCATACCCGCGGGTTCCCTCCCTGGGCTCGGCGACCAGCCACCCCTCGTGCACCAGGCGGGAGACCGCGGTGCGGGTCGCCGCCGGCTGCACGTCGCAGCTCGCTGCCAGCGCGACGATGCCCGAGACGGGGGCCCACCAGCCGTGGTCCCTGAGGTGGTCGCCAAACAGGTCGACGACGGCGGAGCGGGCGTGCACCTGGCCATTATCGCCGCAGACGGGGCCGGTTCAGCCCGTGCGGCGGGGCCCGTGTCGATTAGGCTTGCCCCTGCACACGCGAGATACTGACATCAGTGTGATCAGCCCCGCCGTGCCAGCGGCGGTCAGCGGCCACGAGCCGCGCCACAAGGAAGGGCAACCCATGGCAGCAATGAAGCCTCGCACCGGAGACGGTCCTCTGGAAGTCACCAAGGAGGGGCGCGGCATCGTCCTGCGGATGCCCCTGGAAGGCGGTGGGCGACTGGTGGTGGAGATGAACGCCGACGAGGCGACCGCGCTGGGTCAAGCCATCAAGGAGTGCGTCGGCTGACGCACCGAGCGACCGACGTGCGCGAGACCCCCAGGGCCATCACGGCCCGGGGGTCTCGTCGCGCTCAGCGGCGGACGGCCACGAACAGGCCGTCCCCGACCGGGAGCAGAGCAGGCTGCAGACGCTCGTCGTCCCGAAGCTTCTTGCCCAGCTCGCGCAGCAGCGTCGTCGTCGCGTCCCGCGAGGCCGGGTCGGCGACCTGGTCGTGCCAGAGCATGTTGTCCAGGACGAGCACGCCCCCCGTGCGCAGGAGCCGGATGCCCTGCTCGACGTAGGAGGGGTAGCTCTCCTTGTCGGCGTCCACGAAGACCAGGTCGTAGGCCCCGTCGGTGAGACGACTGAGCACGGCCTCGGCGGAGCCGCTGATGACACGGGTGCGCTGGGGCGGGATCCCCGCGGCCGTGAAGGCCTCGCGGGCGGCCCGCTGGTGCTCCGGCTCGTGGTCGATGGAGGTGAGGATGCCGTCGCGCGGCATCCCCTGCAGCAGCCACAGACCCGAGCTGCCCGCGCCGGTGCCGACCTCCACGACGTGGCGTGCGCCGACGGCGGCGGCCAGCAGCCGCAGGGTCGCCCCGGCGGCCGTGCTCACCGGGGTCGCCCCCAGCTCCTCGCCGCGGTGCCGCGCCTGCTCGATGACGGAGTGGGGGGTGATGAAGTCCTCGGCATAGGCCAGGGTGGACGCCTTCGCAACAGCCATGATGCCCACCCTAGTGGGAGCGCGGTCCGCGCCCGGACATCCAGCGCGCTCCCAGCCGGACCTGCCAGCCTGACGGGCATGAGCCCGCAGACGACGGCCCTCACGACCGACAGCCGCCGCGACCACGACGAGGCCCCGTGGGTGCCGCCGACGTGGGACAGCATCGTGCGCCAGCACTCCGCGCAGGTCTACCGGCTCGCCTACCGCCTCACGGGGGACCCGCACGAGGCGGAGGACCTCACCCAGGACGTGTTCGTCCGGGTCTTCCGCTCCCTGGACAGCTACCGTCCCGGCACCTTCGAGGGTTGGCTGCACCGGATCACCACCAACCTCTTCCTGGACCGGGTGCGTCGTCGGCAGCGGATCCGGTTCGACGCCCTCACTGAGGAGCTGAGTGCGCGGCTTCCGTTGCGCGCCACCGGGACCGACCCTGAGCAGGTCTACGAGATGACGCACCTGGACGCGGACGTCCAGGCCGCCCTGAACGCACTCCCGCCGCAGTTCCGCGCTGCCGTCGTGCTGGCCGACATCGAGGGCTACTCCTACGAGGAGGTGGCACAGACGCTCGGGGTCAAGATGGGCACGGTCCGCTCCCGGATCCACCGCGGCCGGGCCCTCCTGCGCCGCTCGCTCGAGCACCGTCGTCCCGGAGCTCGGTCGGCCGGGAACACCGGGGGGCCGACCGCCGTGGCCGCGCCCACCTTCCGCGGTCCCGCTCCCGCGCTCGGCTGAGGCGAGGGTCTGCGGATGCGTGACCAGCGCAGCGGCTTGGCACAATCGGCCCCATGACCGAGCCCACGCAGAGCTTCGACCTCGACCGCACCGGTCAGCTCGCGCATCCGCCCACGCCTCAGCCTGCGGCCTACCCCGTCCCCGCCGGGCCGCCTCGAGGCCCCTCTCGTCGGCGGGGGGTTCCGGTGGTCGTCGTCGCCGGGCTGGCCGGGTTGATCGGGGGGCTGGGCGGCGGCGCGATCGCCCAGACCCTCATGTCACCGGCAGAGCAAGCGGTGGTCAGCGGCACCACGGCGGCGCCGGTGTCCCAGACGCCAGCCCCGTCCCCGGTGACGACCGACGGCTCGATCCCAGCTCTGAGCAGGGCCGTCCTCCCCAGCGTGGCGCTCATCTCGGTGGGGCCCGGTGGGCGGGACGGTCAGGGCTCGGGCTTCGTGATCCGGGAGGACGGCTACGTCCTGACCAACCACCACGTGGTTGCCGCCTCGACCACAGGGGGCGGCATCACCGTCCAGCTGCCCGGTCACGAGCCGTGGACGGCCGAGGTCGTGGGGTCGGACGCCACCTACGACATCGCAGTGCTCCGGGTGGACCAGACGGGTCTGGCGGCCCTGCCGTTCGCGGACTCGACCAGCCTCGAGGTGGGGCAGACGGTCGTCGCGGTCGGCGCCCCCCTGGGCCTGGACAGCACGGTCACCAGCGGTATCGTCTCGGCGATCGACCGGCCGGTGGTCGCCGGAGACGACGCGGAGAACGCCAGCTACATCAACGCCGTGCAGACCGACGCGGCCATCAACCCCGGCAACTCCGGAGGCCCGCTCCTCGACCTCGCGGGGCGCGTCGTGGGGGTCAACTCGGCGATCGCGCAGCTGCCGACCACGTTCGGGGGGGCCGCCGGCAGCATCGGGCTCGGCTTCGCGATCCCGGCCGAGCAGGCCGAGCGCACGGCCACCCAGCTCATCGAGACGGGCACCAGCCAGCACCCCGTGATGGGGGTCCACATCGACCTCGAGTACACCGGCGAGGGAGCCCGGGTGCTGGCCGCGCCGCGGGGTGGGACCGCGCCGGTGGTCCCGGGCGGTCCGGCCGAGGCAGCCGGGGTACGCGCGGGTGACGTGATCGTCTCGGTCGACGGTACCCGCATCCGCGACTCCCAGCACCTGCTGGTCGAGCTGCGCTCCCACGCGATCGGGGAGTCGGTGCAGATGGAGCTGCAGGACGAGTCGGGGGCCGTGCGGACCGTGACCATCACCCTGGCCGCCTCGGGCGAGTAGGTAGGCTGTGCCCGCTGGCAGGTCCGGGACCGGCGACCCACGAGCGAGGCGAGCAGACGCGTGACGTTCTTCAACCTGACGAGCACCGAGATCGTGCTGCTCGTCGTGCTCGCGGTCGTGGTCCTCGGTCCGCGTCGGCTGCCGCACTACGCCCAGGCGCTGGCTCGGCTGGTGCGTCAGGTCCGGGACCTGGCCGAGGGGGCGAAGTCCCAGATCAAGGAGGAGATGGGGCCCGCCTTCGACGACGTCGACTGGCGCCAGCTCGACCCCCGGCAGTACGACCCCCGACGCATCGTGAGGGAGGCGCTCACCGAGCCGTCGCCCCCCGCTCGTCGTGCCACCGGGGCCGCCGCAGCTGCGGTGACGGCCGTCGGCACCTCGGGGGCGTCGACCGAGGCGGTCCCGGCCGTCCCGGGTGTGCTGCGAGGGGGCGGCTCGCGGTCCGCGCCGGCCTCCTACGACCCGACGCGACCGACCCCCTTCGACGTCGACGCGACGTAGCGGGCCGGCGTCCGGCTCCAGCGTCCCGGAGAGCCGCTGTCCTGGCGCCGTCGACGACGCTCGCCCGACAGGGTCAGCGGCTGGTGGGTGTGATACCGAGCTTGCGCCCCGCCAGACCACGGCCACGGCGGGCGAGCTGGCGGGCGATCCCCCGCAGCGCCGTCGCTGCCGGGGAGTCGGGGGCCGTGAGCACGACGGGGGCGCCGATGTCGCCTCCCTCGCGCAGGGCGACGTCGAGGGGGATCTGGCCCAGGAGCGGCACGTCGGCACCGATCGAGCGGCTCAGCGACTCCGAGACGGCCCGGCCGCCCCCGCTGCCGAAGATCTCCTGGCGTGAGCCGTCCGGCAGCTCCAGCCACGACATGTTCTCGATGACGCCGACGAGCCGCTGGTGGGTCTGGAGGGCGATGGCACCGGCCCGTTCGGCCACTTCCGACGCAGCCTGCTGGGGGGTGGTGACGACGATGAGCTCGCTGCTCGGCAGCAGCTGGGCGACCGTGATGGCGATGTCTCCGGTGCCGGGCGGCAGGTCGAGGAGGAGCACGTCCAGGTCGCCCCAGTAGACGTCGGCGAGGAACTGCTGCATGGCGCGGTGCAGCATCGGTCCCCTCCAGACGACCGGCTGGTTCCCGGGCACGAACATGCCGATGGAGATGACCTTCACGCCGCTGGGCTCGGCCACCGGCGGCAGGATCATGTCGTCGACCTGGGTCGGCGCCTGGGAGACGCCGAGCATCCGGGGGATCGAGAAGCCGTAGATGTCGGCGTCGACGACGCCCACCCTCAGGCCCTCCTGCGCGAGCGCCGCGGCCAGGTTGACCGTGACCGTGGACTTGCCGACACCGCCCTTGCCGGAGGCCACGGCATACACCGTGGTCAGGGAGTCGGGACGCGCGAACGGGATGTCCCGCTCCTCCGCCCCGCCGCGCAGCTGGTTGCGCAGCGCCCCGCGCTGCTCGTCGCTCATCACCCCGAGCTGGACGGCCACCGACGTCACCCCCTCGACGGCGCTCACCGCGGCCGTCACGGTGCGGGTGATCGTGTCCTTCATGGGGCAGCCCGGGACCGTGAGCAGCACCGTCACCGCCACCCGGCCGTCGTCGCCGACGTCGACCGCCTCCACCATCCCGAGCTCGGTGATCGGCTTCCTGATCTCGGGGTCGTCGACGGTCGCGAGGGCAGCGTGGAGGGCTTCGGTGGTCGGGGTGGGCATGGGGTCCATGCTAAGCAGCGGGACGGGGTGCTCAGGACCGCGGGGAGGTGGGACCGTCCTTGTGCTTGCCACGCCTGCCCTCCTGGGCGGCCCGCTCGAGCCTCCGTCCCCGCTCCTCCGCACGCTCCTCCAGCTCTTCCAGGAGGCCACGCAGCTCGGACCGCACGAAGTCGCGGGTGGCGAGCTCCCGCATGGACAGGCGCAGCGAGGCCACCTCCCGGGTGAGGAACTCGGTGCCCGCCAGGTTGCGCTCGTCGCGGGCCCGGTCCTGCTCCATCTGGACCTTGTCGCGGTCTGCCTGCCTGTTCTGCGCCAGCAGGATCAGCGGGGCGGCGTAGGACGCCTGCAGGCTCAGCATCAGCGTGAGGAAGATGAAGGCGTAGGGGTCGAACCGCAGGCCGGCCGGTCCGGCGGCGTTCCAGACGAGCCAGACGATGACGAAGATGCTCATCCAGACCAGGAACCGGGCCGTGCCCATGAACCTGGCGAAGCGCTCGGCGAAGGCGCCGAACACCTCGGGGTCCATCCGGTTCTGCGGCATCCAGCGGCGCTGCTTGGGCAACGGCTGGTCGATGCGCTCGGTGCGCACGGCCGGCGTGGGGCGGCGGTCGCTGCGTCCGGAGGTCGGGCCGGGGACGCGAGCCCCCTGCTCAGACATCGGCGACCTCCACGACGGTGTCCCGCTCCTCGCGCCAGTCCTCGGGAAGGATGTGGTCCAGGACGTCGTCGACCGTCACGGCCCCGAGCAGGCGCCCGGCCGGGTCCGTCACCGGGAGCGCCACGAGGTTGTAGGTCGCGAGATGACGGGTCACCTCCCCGAGGGAGGCCCCGGGTGGGACCGGTTCCACGTCGTCCAGGACCTGACCCAGCGGCTGGTGGGGCGCCTCGCGCAGCAGGTGCTGGATGTGGACGCTGCCCAGGAGGCGGCCGGTGGGGGTCTCGTGGGGCGGGCGCGTCACGTAGACCATGGAGGCGATGGCGGGGTGCACCTCCTCCCGGCGGACGAGCGCAAGGGCCTCGGCGATGCTCGCCTCGGGGCCGAGGATCACCGGCTCGGTGGTCATCAGGCCGCCGGCGGTGTTCTCGTCGTACGTGAGCAGGCGACGGAGATCGGCAGCCTCGTCGGGCTCCATGAGCTGGAGCAGCTCCTCCTGCGTGTGAGCAGGCAGGTCGGAGAGCAGGTCGGTGGCGTCGTCGGGCTGCATGACCTCGAGGATGTCCGCGGCCCGGTCGGTGGCCAGGTGGGTCAGGATCGCCAACCGGTCGTCGTCCGGCAGCTCCTCGAGCACGTCGGCAAGCCTCTCGTCGTCGAGGGCGTCGGCCACCTCGAAGCGGCGCTTGGGGGAGAGCCCGTGGATGGCCTCGGCCAGGTCCTGCGGCTTGAGGTTCTCGTAGGCCTCGAGCAGCGCGGTGGCCGCCTGGGCCGGACCGGCGTCCCGCAGCCCCTCCACCTGGACCAGGTCGACGATCACCCGTTCGCCGCGCCGGCGACGCAGCCGCAGACCGTGGGTGGACGCCCCCGGGTCCACCTTGCGCACGAACAGCTTGGTCAGCCGCCAGTCACCGCTGGGCAGGTGGTCCATGGCGACGTCCTCCACCACGGCGGGCACCCTGCCGTCGTCGATGAGGACGACGCGTCGGTCGAAGAGCTCGGCCACGACGAGCGTCTCGCCCGCCCGCTGCTGGAACCGGCGCATGTTGACCAGCCCCGTGGTGATGACCTGCCCGGCGTCGATCGAGGTCACGCGCGTGATCGGAACGAACACGCGACGCCGGCCGGGGACCTCCACGACCAGACCGATCACGCGCGGTCCCGGTGCCGGGGTCGACGAGGTGAGCGAGATGACGACGTCACGCACCCGGCCGACCTCGTCCCCCTGGGGGTCGAAGACGCTCAGGCCGTTGAGTCGGGCCACGAAGACACGGAGAGGGCTCACGCTGCGCAGGATAGCGAGCCGAGGGGGGACAATGGTCCACATGACCTCTGCAGCAGACGCGAACCGTCGCGGGATCGGCCCCGGTCCGGTGCTCGACCTGAAGTATCCCAAGAGTCTGGGCGTGTTCGAGACCTACCCAGAGGCACAGACGGTCGTCGACTACCTGTCCGACCAGGAGTTCCCGGTCGAGAACTGCATGATCGTGGGCACCGACCTCAAGCAGGTCGAACGGGTGACCGGGCGCCTGACCCCGGCCCGGGTGGCCCTCGGGGGGCTCGTCTCCGGCATCTGGTTCGGGCTGTTCGTCGGGTTGGTCTTCGCGCTTTTCGCGCAGACGCCCGACGCCGTGGCCACCATCCTGTGGACGGTGGCCTTCGGCGCCTTCTTCGGCCTGGCCTGGGCGATGACCGGATACGCGCTGACCCGCGGACGCCGTGACTTCGTGTCGGTGAGCCAGGTGGTGGCCACCCGCTACGAGGTGCTGACCGAGCACAACCTCGTGGAACGGGCCCACGAGCTGCTCGACCACCGCCCCGGCCCCCCCACCCTCACGTAGCGAGCGGTGGTCGAGACCGGCTGCGTCAGGGGCGCGAGCCGCCGGAGCGGACCCACGCCTCCACGTCGTCGGCCGTCCGGGGGAGCATCGCCGAGAGGTTGCGGCAGCCGTCGGCCGTCACCACCACGTCGTCCTCGATGCGCACCCCGATGCCCCGCAGCTCCTCCGGGACGAGCAGGTCGTCGGACTTGAAGTAGAGACCGGGCTCGACCGTCAGCACCATCCCCTCGCGCAGCTCGCCCTCGACGTAGTCCTCGCGGAGCGCGAGCGCGCAGTCGTGGACGTCCAGACCAAGGTGGTGGCTGGTGCCGTGGACCATCCAGCGGCGGTGGAACTGCCCCTCCTTCGCGTCCAGGGTCTGCTCCAGGGTGGTGCCCTCGGGAAGCAGCCCCCACTCGAGCAGCCGTCGGGCGACGACCTCGATCGCAGCCGCGTGGACGTCCCTGAACCTGTTCCCCGGACGCACCGCCGCCAGCCCGGCCTCCTGCGCCTCCAGGACGACGTCGTAGACCTGGCGCTGGGCGGGGGTGAAGGTCCCGTCGACGGGGACGGTCCGTGTGACGTCAGCCGTGTAGAGCGAGTCGGTCTCGACCCCGGCGTCGAGGAGCAGCAGCTCACCGTTGCGCACCTCGCCGGTGTTGCGGGTCCAGTGCAGCGTCGTGGCGTGGTCGCCGGAGGCGCAGATGGAGTCGTAGCCCACCCCGTTGCCGGCGTGCCGGGCGTGCAGCCCGAAGATGCCCTCGATCCAGCGCTCGCCGCGTCCCCGGTCCACGGCCTCGGGCAGCTGGGCCACGACGGCGTCGAAGGCGGAGGCGGTGGCGGCGACCGCCTCCTCCATCTGCTGAACCTCCCACCCGTCCTTCGCCAGCCGCATCGTCGACAGGGTGCGGGCCAGCGCGAGGTCGGCCTCCTGGGTGGCGGTGACGGACGCCTCGTCGGTGACCAGCCCGACGTGGCGCCGCACGGTGTCCACGAGCTCGGTGACCTCTCGGTCGGCGTCGCGGACCGCCCGGAGCCCCAGCCCGCCCGGTCCCGCGTCCTTGGCGAGCGAGTCCGGGAACTGGTCGAGGTGCCGCGTCGTCAGCCCGAGCTCGGACGCGGCCGTCTCCAGCGTGGGTCGGGCACCGACCCAGAACTCGCCGACCCGCGAGTCGGCGAAGAACTCCTCGCTGTCCCGGTCGGCGAGCGGCAGGAAGTAGAGGACCGCCTCGTGGCCCGCTGCTTCCCCGTCCTCCCCGGCGAGCGGCTCCAGCACGAGCACGGCGTCCGGCTCCCGATCGGCGCCCAGCCCGGTGAGGTGGGCGAAGGCGCTGTGCGGCCGGAAGACGTAGTCGGTGTCGTTGCTCCTGATCTTCAGCCCGCCCGCCGGGACCACGACGCGCTCGCCGGGGAAGGCGGCGGACAGCGCCTCCCGGCGCAGGGCGGCGTACCGGGCGGCCTCGGTCAGTCCCGGCAGCTCGCCGCTGCGGGGCGCCCAGCCGCTGCCCATGAAGGCGCGGAAGGCCTCGCCGGAGGGACGGTTGCGGTGCTCTGCCTGGTGCTGCTTCTCGCTCATCCGAGCCATCCTAGGCGTGCGGGAGCGCCCACCCGGCGGTCAGGGTCGACCCCTACGCTGGTCCGGTGAGCGAGGACACGACGACCCCCGACGTCCAGGTCGAGGTGACCGGACCGCACGTGCTGGACCCCACCCAGCTCACCGCGTCGGGGCGGGTGGGGCGCCTCTGGCGCGACCGCGCCGCCCACGTGGTCCGCGGCGTCTCCCCGCCCACGATGGCGCTCGGGACCCGCACGGAGGGCGACGCGTCCGTGTCGCAGCGCGAGGCGCGAGCGGTGATCGACCTGGCCCTGCGCGTCGGAGAGGCCATGCTGTCCACGGGAGCGCCGTCGTCGGAGTCGGTGGCCACCGTCCTGCGGCTGATGGAGGCCTACGGGGTCCGCTCGGCCCACGTCGACATCACCTTCACCTCCATCACCGTCTCGATCCACCGGGGACTGCACGAGGACCCGCTGTCGGTCATGCGCGTCATCCCGGGACGGTCGCCGGACTACACCCGGCTGGAGGGCGTGCAAGCACTGGTGGACGACGTGGTGCGCTCCGTCGCGGTGGGGGCCGTCCCCATGGAGATCGACGTGGCGCGCTCACGCCTCACCCGCCTGCTCAAGGCGCCGCACCCCTACCGTCGCTGGGTCGTGACCGCCGGCAACGCGCTCATCGCCGTGGGCGTCGTCGTGCTGTTCGGCGCCGGTCCGGTCACCTGGTTGCTCGCTGCGCTCTCGGCCGCCGTCGTGGACCAGGTGCAGCGGGTGCTCTACAACGCGGGGGTCGCCGCGTTCTTCGCCCAGGCCGTCAGCGCAGCGGTCCCCGCCGCCATCGCCATGCCGCTGTTCTGGGCGATGGGGAGAGACATCGACGTGCCGGGCGTGGATTCGCCCTCCCTGGTGGTCATCTCCGGCATCGTGGTGCTGCTCGCCGGCCTCGGCCTGATGGGCGCAGCCCAGGACGCCCTCGACGGCTACTACGTCACGGCCGGTGCTCGAGGGCTGGAGGTGGTGCTGATGACCGCGGGCATCGCCGTCGGGATCGCCGTGGTCCTCGGGCTGGCCAACCGGCTGGACATCGACATGGACGTCTCACCGTTCGTGATGCTCGGAGGGCTGCCGTTCGTGGGAGCACTCGGCTCGATGCTCGTGGCGCTCGGCTTCTGCCTCATCACCTACTCAGGGCCGCGGACGATGGCGATCGCCATGCTCATCTCCGGGCTCGCGTGGCTGACCTTCGAGGCGGCCCTGCTGCTCGGTCTGGGCGGGGCCGGGAGCGTCGCGGTGGCCGCGGTCCCGGCGGGCGCACTGGCCTACGCCGCGCACCGACGGTTCCGGGTGCCGGAGCTGGCCGTCGCCACGGCCAGCATCGTCGCGCTCCTGCCCGGACTGGCCGTCTACCGCTCGATCTACCTCATCCTCGCCAACTCACCCGCCGTGGTGGGCAACGCGGTGATCCACTTCGTCAGCGCCGTGACGACGGGGTTGGCACTCGCCGCGGGCCTGTCCATCGGCGGCTTCCTGGTCCGCCGCAGGTTCGGCCTGGACCGGGCTGCGTTGCGCGCCCGGCGACGCTCGCGCAGCGGCTACATCACCGGCTGAGGCGCTCGCTCAGTCCTGCCACTCCCAGCTCGCGAGCATGTCGTCCAGGACGGAAGCAGCCTCGTCGGACTCGCTCTCGACCACGGAGAAGGTCACCACGTAGAGGGTGCCGTCGTGGCTGATCCACCTTTGGGTCTGGTGCACGGTGCTGCCCTGGACCTCGCGGACGATCGTGTAGCCCGGCGCCCGGTTGCCGTCGACCTCCGCCGGCTCCAGCAGCTCGTAGTCGTCCTCGACGCCCTCCTGCTCCGCGAGCTGCGCCGCGGTCTCCTCGACGGCGCCCGTGAGGTTGCGGACGTACTCCTCCTTGGTGACCACCACGTTGGTGTAGAAGTCGTCCACCTGCTCGGTGGCCTTGGCGGCGGCCAGGATGTTCTCGTCGTCGACGAGGTCCAGCGCGTCCTCCCACCCCTCGGGGGCGGACAGGGTGAAGGAGTCGTCGGTGGCCGTCAGGGTGATCGGCTCCGCGGGGGCTGCGGTGGCGGGGGCCTCGGACGTCTGGGAGGCGTCGTCCGGGGTGCTGGTCGCCGTCGCGTCGTCGGGCGCGCTGGTGGCCTCCTGGTCGTCGGGCGCGCTGGTGACCTCCTGGTCGTCGGGCGCGTCGGAGGTGGTGCCTGTGTCGTCCTGCGTCGGGGCTGGCGCGCTGGTGGGGGTCGGGTCGTCGGTCGGCTCCTCCTGGGCGCACGCCGTCAGGGCGCCGAGGGCCAGCAGCGTCGCGACCGCGGTCGTGGTCGCGCGGCGGCGGGGCAGAAGGGCAGGCATGGAACTCCTCGGGTCAGGTGCGTCCGGAAGGGTCCGGACGCCGATCAGGAGCCTCCAGTATGCCGTCTGCGGGCACCGCATACCGTGTCCCCATGGCAGCCACCCCGACCCGAGCCGTCGTGGACCTGCACACCCACTCGGTGTGCAGCGACGGAACCGAGACCCCCGCGGAGGTCGTGCGCGCAGCCTCCACGGCCGGCGTGGACGTGGTCGCCCTCACCGACCACGACGTGGTGACCGGGTGGGCGGAGGCCGACGCGGCAGGCCGTGAGCACTCGGTGCTCGTGGTGCCGGGCATCGAGGTGTCGTGCAGCTGGCAGGGCATCTCCGTGCACCTGCTCGCCTACCTCCCGGACCCTGAGGACCGTCCGCTGGCGGCGGCTCTCGCGGCGAGCAGGGGCAGCAGGGACTCACGACTGCGTGTCATGGTCGAACGGCTGGCCTCCGACGGGTTCCCGGTCGACGTCGACGAGGTGCTGGCTGCGGCCGGCCACGGGGTGCCTCTAGGACGCCCTCACGTGGCGGACGCCCTCGTGCGCGCCGGGGTCTTCGCCCACCGCGACGAGGCCTTCGCCGACCTCCTGGCCCCCTCGAGCCCCTACTACGTGGCGCACGCCGCCCCGGACCCCGTGCGGGCGACCGAGCTGGTCGTGGCGGCGGGCGGGGTCGCGGTCATCGCCCACCCGTTCGCCAGCAGCCGGGGGCGGGTCGTCCCGGACCGGGTGGTCGTCGAGATGGTGGACGCCGGCATGGCGGGTCTGGAGGTGGACCACCGAGACCACGGACCCGCCGAGCGCGAGCACGCGGCCCAGCTGGTCCGTCGCCTGGGGCTGCTGCGCACGGGCTCGAGCGACTACCACGGCACCGGCAAGCTGAACCGTCTCGGCGAGCACACCACCGCTCCCGACGTCCTGGACCAGATCCTGGCGAGGGGGACGGGCGCGGCGGTGCTCGGCGCGGCCGGCTGACCGAGCTGGGCCTCAGCCCTGAGGTGCGGTCGATGCGCCACCCGTGCGGGTCGTGCGGCGACGACGGTTGCGCTGCGGGGCGCCCTCGGGGCGTGCGTCACCGGAGGCCGTGGGCGCGTCACCGTCGCGTCGGGGCGCGCGTCCCTCGGAGCGCCCGCCGCCGTCACGTGTCCGCTCCCGGTTGCCCGAGCGTCCGCCGCCCGAGCGGCCGCCGTCGGAGCGACCGCCGTCGCCGCCACGCCCGCCCGTGCGACCTCGGCCCCCTCGGTCGCCGCCGAGGTCCTCGATCTCCTCGCCCGCGAGGCCCTGGTGGGTCCGCTGCGAGCGGGGGAGGGTCCCGGTGGTGCCGGCGGGGATGTCGAGCTGCTCGAAGAGGTGGGGGCTGGAGGAGTACGTCTCGTCCGGCTCCGGGTAGCCCAGGTCGAGGCCCTTGTTGATCAGCCCCCAGCGGGGCATGTCGTCCCAGTCGACGAAGGTGACGGCGACACCCGTCGCCCCGGCACGGGCGGTGCGGCCGATCCGGTGCAGGTAGGTCTTCTCGTCCTCAGGGCACTGGTAGTTGATGATGTGGGTCACGGCCTCGACGTCGATCCCGCGCGCTGCCACGTCGGTGGCGACGAGCACGTCCACCTTGTCGCTGCGGAACGCGCGCAGCGCCTGCTCTCGCGCACCCTGCCCGAGGTCGCCGTGGATCGCCGCGGCGGCGAAGCCGCGCCCGATGAGGTCGTCGGCCACCTTGGCGGCGGTGCGCTTGGTGCGGGTGAAGATGATCGTTCGTCCACGGTCCTTCGCCTGGAGGATGCGCGCCACCATCTCGACCTTGTCCATGGCGTGCGCGCGGTAGGCGAACTGCTCGACGGCGGCGACGGTCTGGCGCTCGTCCCCGTCCTCGCTCATGGCCCGGATGTGGGTCGGCTGCGTCATGTAGCTCCGGGCCAGCGACACCACGGCACCGGGCATGGTCGCGCTGAAGAGCATGGTGTGGCGACCGGCGGGAGTGAGGGCGAGCATCTTCTCGACGTCGGGGAGGAAGCCGAGGTCCAGCATCTCGTCGGCCTCGTCGAGCACGACCGTCCGGGCGTGCCCCAGGTCCAGGTGACCCTTCGCTGCGAGGTCGAGGAGCCGCCCCGGCGTGCCGACGACGACCTCGACCCCCTTCTGGAGGGTCTCGATCTGAGGCTCGTAGGCGCGACCGCCGTAGATGGTCAGCACGCGGATGCCGCGGTACTTGGCGGCGTTGGACAGGTCCTGGGCCACCTGGACCGCGAGCTCGCGGGTGGGGGCCACGGCGAGCGCCTGCGGCGCGCCCGGCTTGGGCAGGGCGGCGAAGCCTTCGTCGCCGGGGGCGACCACGTGCTGCAGCATCGGCAGCCCGAAGCCCAGGGTCTTGCCGGTCCCGGTCTTGGCCTGCCCGATGATGTCGTGCCGCGCCAGGGCGACCGGCAGCGTCATGGCCTGGATGGGGAAGGGGTGGGTGATGCCGGCCTCGGCGATGGCGCGGACCAGGTCGGGGTGGAGGCCGAAGTCGGCGAAGGTGCGGGTTTCCGTCATGGTGTGGGCGTCTCTCGATCAGGTGGGTGGACCGGCAGCACGGGGTATGCCGTGGTGCCGGGCTCGCGGGCCGATCGGGAGGTCTCTTGACGAAGAAGGTGTCGGGCGACGCGCCCGGGGTGTGACAACCGCATCTACAGCAGCGGCCGATCGGTCACCGGTGAACGTCCCCATCCTACCGGAGTCCGGGCCGCTCGCCCCCTCGCACGCAGACGGCGCGCCCTCCCATGGGGAGGACGCGCCGTCGTGAGGTGCTGATGTCAGCGGATGGACTTCTGGTTGCGGCGGGTGACCGCGATGTAGGCAGCCACGGCGACGATCGCGAAGATCGTGCCGAGGATCAGGCCCCAGAAGCTGAACTGGTCACCGTCGGTGCCGAGGAACTGGGCACCGACCCAGGCGCCGATGAGCGATCCCACGGCACCCAGGAGGATGGTCGTGGGGAGCGACAGGTTCTGCTCGCCGGGCAGGATGAGGCGGGCCAGGGGGCCCACGATGCAGCCCACGAGGAGGGCGACGATGATGGTCCAAAGCATGGTGTTCGACCTTTCTAAACGACCAGCAGGGACCTTCCCTTGGCTGGTGGTCACGGGAGACCCGTGAGAACCGGGAGCAACGCTAATGCGATTTCGGGCGCGGGTCCACTCAGGACGTCCCGTCGGCGCGCCCTGCAGCGGTTTCTCGTGCTCAGCGCGTCCCGAACCCCACCCGGCCCTTCTCCTGCGCGCCGATCTCCACGTAGCCCAGGGCTCCGGTAGGGATCAGCACCGTGCGGCCCTTGTCGTCCTCCAGCTCGATGAGGGCGGCGCCGGACGCCAGGGCCTCGTTCACGGTGGCTCGGACCTGCTGGGGGGTGTTGTCGGACTCGAACGCGACCTCGCGGGCGACGTCGCGGATGCCGATGCGAACCTCCACGGGTTCCTCCTTGCTCGGGGACGGGTGCTGCTCGCGACGAGGCTAACCCGAGGTCCCTGTGTGCGAGGACACCGCGTCGGCGCCCGCGCCCTCGAGGGACCGGGGGAAGTGCCCGAGTCCCCGCCACGCCACCGTCGTCATGACGTCCGCGGCGACCCCCCGGGGGACCTGTGAACCGCTCTCGTACCAGTGCCGGGCGGCCGACTGCGCCAGCCCGACGAGCGCGGTGCCGATGAGCACGGACTGCTCCCCGTCCAGGTCGGTCTGGTCCTGGAGCACCCGGCCCACCGCGGCGGCACACCGTGTCTGGGCCTGCGCCAGGAGCGCGGCCACCGAGGGATCGTCGCCCATGTCGGAGGCCAGGACCAGCGGGTAGCCCGACCCTGGTCGGTCCACGAACGCGAAGAACCCGTGCATCGTCGCCCTGATCCGGTCCCCGTTGTCGTCCGTGGACGCCATCGCCGACTCGATCGTCTCGACCATCCCGTCGCAGGCCTGGGCGGCGAGTGCCAGGTAGAGGTCCAGCTTGCTGTCGAAGTGCTGGTAGAGCACGGGCTTGGACACCCCGGCCCGACCGGCGATGTCGTCCATGGCCGTGGCGTGGTAGCCATTCTCGGAGAAGCTGGCGAGCGCGGCCTCCAGCAGGAGCGCGCGTCTCTGGCTGCGCGGCAGGCGCGGTCGGGGTTCGCCTGGGGTGGGTGGGGTGCTCACCTGGGCATCTCCTTCGGGACGGTGCGCGTCATCCTAGGGGAAGGGGACGCCGGCAGGGGCTGCCTCGTCCGCGTCGCCCGGCGGGGCACCAGGTCTGTCGGTGCCAGATGGTGTGATGGCGTCATGACGGCGAACGACGACGGGTCCCGGCCCGCGACGGACCCGGCCCAGGAGCGGGTGGTCTACCACCGGGGCGGGGTCCTGCTGGTGCTGGGTGCTCCGGGCACCGGCAAGTCGTCGGTCGTCGTGCGGCACGTCCAGGACCGCGTCGCGCGCGACGGGGTCGCCCCGGACGCCTGTCTCGTGCTGGGCCCCACGCGGCAGGCCGCGGCACGCCTGCGTGCCGACGTGGGCCGTGGCCTGGGGGAGACCTTCAGCGAGCCCCTGGCGCGCACCCCGTCATCGCTGGCGTTCGCGGTGCTGCGGCTCGCCGCCGCGGGGGCTGGAGATCCGCTCCCGCGGCTGCTGTCGGGGGCCGAGCAGGACGTCATCCTGCGTGAGTTGCTCGCCGGCCACCGCGCCCAGGGGCTCGGCCCGGACTGGCCGGCGGCCCTCGAGGCAGCGCTGCCCACCGCCGGCTTCCGGGGCCAGCTGCGCGACCTCCTGATGCGTGCGGTGGAGCACGGGCTGGAGCCCGCCGACCTGCGCGCGCTCGGCGCCGAGCACGATCGACCGGAGTGGCGGGCGGCCGCAGACGTGCTGGAGGAGTACGACCAGGTTACCGCACTGTCCGAGCCCGGCGCCTACGACCCGGCCTGGATCTGCACCGCGGCGGCGGACGTCCTGGAGGACGACCCGCAGCTCCTGGACACCGTGAGGAGGACGCTGCGCGTGATTCTCGTCGACGACGCGCAGGAGCTCACGGCTTCCGCGGCGAGGCTGGTCGAGGTCCTGCACGCCCCCGGCACCGACGTGGTCCTGGCGGGGGACGGGGACGCGTCCGTGCTCGGTTTCCGGGGCGCGGTCCCCGGTCGCTTCGTCGAGCTCGCCGGCGCGCTGCACGCGCGGTCCAGGGGAGGAGCGCACGGTGGAGCTGGTCCGTCGGCCGTGCCGACGGTGGTGCTGGGCACCAGACATCGTGGACGCCCCGGGCTCGGGGAGGTGACGGATCGGGTGTCGGACCGGATCGGTGCCACCCACGGGGTGGCGCACCGTCGACCCATGGTCCCCGCAGGAGGTGGCGGCCACGACCAAATCCAGGTCGCGGTCCTGCGCAGCCGCGCCCAGGAGGCGGCCCTCGTCGGTCGTCGGCTGCGGGAGGCCCACCTGGGGAAGGGCGTCCCCTGGGCACGGATGGCCGTCATCACCCGTTCGGGGGCGCAGCAGGACGGCCTGCGCCGCGCGCTGGTCTCCGCCGGGGTGCCGGTCCAGCTGGACCGGTCCGGGCTGCCCCTGGGCCAGGACCCCGCCGTGGCGCCCCTCCTCACGGCCTTCGACGTCGTCACCCGTCCCGAGCCCACGCAGCCCTGGACGGTGTCGCCCGCGGAGGCCGTGGAGCTGCTGACGAGCCCGATGGGTGGGGTCGACCCCGTGCACCTGAGGCGGCTGCGCCGTCGGGTCCGTGCGGCCGAGCTGGCCGACGGGGGCACCCGGGGCGCCGACGAGGCGCTCGCCGGCCTGCTCGAGGGGGAGGACCTCGTGCGGGCTCCCCGCTCTGCGGTGCACGACGACCTGATGCCGCTCGCCGATGTCGCCCGGGTGCTGCGCGCCGGCCGGCAGGCGGTGCTGGCTGACCCCCCGGGCTCGGCGGAGGACGTGCTGTGGGCGCTGTGGTCCGAGACCGAGCTGGCGCGGACGTGGACGAGGCAGGCGCTGGCCGGTGGTGCCCTGGGGGCCCGCGCGGACCGTGACCTGGACGCCGTGCTGGTGCTCTTCGGCGCCGCGGAGGCTTACGTCGAGCGGCTTCCCGGCAGCCGGCCACGGGGATTCCTCGACCATGTGCGCGGTGCCGAGGTGGCCGCGGACACGCTCGTCGTCGGTGGCCGGACCGGGGACGCGGTGGAGGTGCTCACTCCCCAGGCGGTCGCCGGGCGCCACTGGGACCTGGTCGCGGTGGTCGGGGTCCAGGAGGGGGTCTGGCCGGACCTGCGCCTGCGGGACACGCTCCTCGGCGCCCAGGTGCTCGTCTCGGCACTGCACGGTCGTCCGGTCGGCGGTGCGGAGGCGCTGCGGGCCGCGCAGTCCCAGGTGCGGGCGGACGAACTGCGCCAGTTTCACGTCGCGGTCAGTCGGGCGCACCAGACCCTGCTGGTGACGGCGGTGGCCAGCACCGACGACCAGCCCTCCGGGTTCCTGGACCTGGTCGACCCCGCGTACCGCGACCTGCCCCTCGTGGAGGTGCCCGCACCGCTGACCCTCCGCGGGCTCGTGGGCCAGCTGCGCAGGACGGCGGTCCGGGCCCAGCGGGTCGGCGAGCACGAGCGCCGTGACTCGGCGGTCGACGCCCTGCTGCACCTGGCCCGGGAGGGGGTCGATGGTGCCGACCCTCAGCGGTGGTGGGACACGCGCGAGGTCTCGTCGGACCGTCCTCTGGTGGCGGCGGGTCCGGTGCGGGTCTCGCCGTCCCGGGTCCAGGACTTCGTGGACTGCGAGCTGAGGTGGTTGCTCACCACGCGGGGCGCCGACGCAGGAGACGCCGTCGCCGCGGAGATCGGGACCCTCGTGCACGACGTGCTCGCAGCAGCACCCGACGCGGACGAGGAACGCCTCGTCGAGGAGCTGGACCGGCGCTGGTCCGGGCTGGGACTGCGGCCGGGGTGGGTGGCGGAGAAGCGCCACCGTGCGGCCCGCGGCATGATCGCCCGCTACGTCTCCTACGTCGAGCAGTCGCGGCGGGCGGGGCGCACCCTGGTCGGGACCGAGGTCGGCGTGGCGGTGTCGGTCCGCCCCGACCAGGCCGAGGACGGGGGGTGGCTGCGCACCGTCGAGCTGCGGGGCTCGGTGGACCGACTGGAGCGGGACGAGGAGGGTCGGCTCGTCGTCCTCGACCTCAAGACCAGCAGGACCAAGCCGTCCGGCGACGACATCCGCCGGCATGCCCAGCTGGGCGCCTACCAGGTGGCGGTCACGGAGGGCGCCTTCGGGCAGCTGTCCCCGGGAGCCACGAGCGGGGGCGCCGAACTCGTGCACCTCGGGGCCACCGGACCGGTGACGCAGGCCCAGCCCCCGGTCCTGGACGACGCGGAGCCGGGGTGGGCCCGCACCATGGTGCTCCGTGCTGGTGCGGGGATGGCCGGGCACACCTTCGCGGCCCACGACCTCCAGCAGCGGTGCCGCTCGTGCGCCGCGCGCTTCTCGTGCCCGCTCCAACCTGAAGGTCAGGGACGATGAGCGGGGCGGGCGCGACCGCGGGAGCAGGAGCGGTGGACGCCCGGCCGGGGGCCCAGGTCCGCGGACGGCCTCGCTTCACGGCAGCCGAGCTGACCGAGGCGCTGGGTGCCTTCGCCCCCACCGAGGAGCAGCGCGCGGTCATCGAGGCAGACCTGAGCCCGACCGTGGTGGTCGCCGGCGCCGGCTCGGGGAAGACCGAGACGATGGCCCTGCGCGTCGTGTGGCTGATCGCCAACGGCTACGTGGAACCCCAGCAGGTGCTGGGCCTGACGTTCACGCGCAAGGCGGCGATGGAGCTGAGCGCCCGGCTCGCGGCACGCCTGGGGCGACTGCGCGAGGTGGGGCTGTGGACGCCGGACGACGACCACCAGAACCTCGACCTCCCGACCGTCTCGACGTATCACGCCTATGCGGGACGGTTGGTCGGTGAGCACGGGCTGCGGCTCGGCGTGGAGCCGGACGCCGCGCTCCTGAGCGAGGCTGCCTGCTGGCAGCTCGCGCACGAGGTGGTCGCCACCCACGCGGGCGACATGCAGGAGATGGACCGTGCCGAGTCGACGGTCGTGCGTGCGGTGCTCGGCCTGGCCGGCGAGCTGGGCGAGCACCTCGTCGCCCCCGCCGAGGCACTCGACTGGCTCCGCCGGGTGGAGGTCAGGGTGGTCTCCCTCCCGGGCGCCGGGGGAAAGAGGCCCAAGGCGGTGGGGAGCCATACGGCCTCACTGCTGCGCATGCAGGCGCTCGTCTACCCCATCGTGGAGGAGTACCGGGCTGCCAAGGCGGCCCGCGGCGCACTCGACTTCGGTGACCAGATGGCCCTGGCCGCCCGGCTGGCACGTGACGTGCCCGAGGTTCCGCTCGCCGAGCAGGCGCGCTACGGCGCAGTCCTCCTCGACGAGTTCCAGGACACCTCGGAGGCCCAGATGGTGCTCATGAGCTCCCTCTTCGCCGGTGCTGACCTTCCGGTCACGGCGGTGGGGGACCCGCACCAGTCGATCTACGGCTGGAGAGGGGCCAGCGCAAGCACCCTGACCCGCTTCCCCCGCGAGTTCGCCGTCGAAGGCCGTCCGGCGACCGTGCTCCACCTGAGCACCTCCTGGCGCAACGACCGGGCCGTGCTGGCAGCGGCCAACGCGGTCGCCGGAGAGCTGCAGCGCTCGTCCCGCATCCCGGTGGAGACGCTGCACGCGAGGCAGGATGCCGGTTCGGGGCTGGTGGAGGTCGCGAGGCTCGTCGACCATGTCGACGAGGCAGAGCACCTCGCCGACTGGGTCGCGCAGCACTGGGGCCAGGGTCGGACGGCGGCCGTGCTCTGCCGCGCCCGTGCGCAGTTCCCCACGATCGTCGAGGCGTTGCGACGGAGGGGGTTGCCGGTGGAGGTCGTCGGTCTCGGCGGTCTGCTGGACACCCCCGAGATCCTCGACCTCGTCGCGCTGCTCTGGACGGCCCAGGAACCCACCCGCGGGGACCAGGTGATGCGGCTTCTCACCGGACCGGTGTGCCGACTGGGTGCCGCTGACCTCGACGCTCTGTGGACCTGGGCCCAGGAGCTGGGCAGGACCTCGGGCGCTGCACGGCACACGGACCGCGAGCACGCTGCGGTGCTGGCGGAGGCACTCGACCAGCCTCCGCGCGCCGGGTGGGTGGGGGAGCAGGGGCACCACCTGAGCCCCGAGGCGACGGTCCGCGTCGAGTGGCTCTCGAGCGTGCTGCGGCGCGTGCGCTCACTCGTCGGACTGCCCCTGCCCGACCTCGTCGTCGAGACCGAGCGGCTCCTGGGGCTCGACCTCGAGGTCGCTGCCGACCCGGACCTCCACCCGGCCTGGGGTCGTGCCCAGCTGGATGCGCTCGTCGACGTCGCGGCCGGCTACGCGGCTGGCGCCGACCGGGTGACGCTCGGCGGATTCCTCGACTGGCTCGACGCCGCGCGCGAGCACGAACGGGGGCTCGAGGGGGCCGAGGTGCCCGAGCTCGCGGAGGTCAGCGTGGACACCAGCGCGGTCCAGGTGCTGACCGTGCACGCGGCCAAGGGCCTGGAGTGGGACCTTGTCGCCGTCCCCGGCATGGTGGAGGGCACGTTCCCGTCGGGTGCCGTGGTCGCTCGGCACGACGGCAGCAGATGGACCGTGGGGGAGCGCAAGGACAAGGGGTGGCTCGCCGGGATCGGTCGGTTGCCTACGCCGCTGCGGGGCGACCGGGAGGACCGCCCGACGCTGGGCTGGATGTCCGTGCCGGACACCCACGTCCTCGACGAGGAGCTGGCCCGCGTCTATCGCGAGGGGGGATCGTTCTCGGTGCGGGAGGAGCGCCGCCTCGCCTACGTCGCCCTCACCCGCGCCAGGCACCGCATGCTGCTCACGGCGCCCGTGTGGTCCACGGGGAAGACCCCGCGCGTGACGTCCAGGTTCCTCGACGACGTCCGCAGCGATCCGGGGGTGGGTGCGGTGGTCCGTGAGTGGGCGCCGCTGCCGGACCCGGACGACCCGACCGAGAACCAGAACCCACGACTGCTGGAGGAGTCGCGGGCCCCGTGGCCGGTCGAGCCGCACGCCCGGCGCCGGGCGGTGCAGGACGTGGTCGCCGCTCTGGTGTCCGCACGGGAGACCGGCGCACGTCTCGGTGCTGCTGACGAGAGTCCTTGGGACGAGAGCGTGCGGCTTCTCCTGGCGGAGCGAGCGGAGCGTCGTCGGGCGCCGGTCACCCCGCCCGTGCCGGACCACCTCTCGACGTCGGCGGTCGTCGAGCTGGCGGCCGAGCCGGCGACGTTCAGGGCCAGGCTGCGGCGACCCGTGCCCCGGCCGCCAGCCCCCCACGCCCGGTTGGGGACGACCTTCCATGCCTGGGTCGAGCAGCACTACGCCGCGGCGGCGCTCGTCGACGTGCACGAGGTCCTGGGCTCAGGACCCGAGGACGACCCCGCCGACGACGTCCTGCTGCTGCAGCGGCACTTCCTGGACAGCGAGTGGGCGGGCCGGACGCCGACGGCGGTGGAGGTCGGAGTGGAGACGACCGTCGGCGGCCGCCGGGTCCGGGGGCGCATCGACGCCGTCTTCGCCGACGACGACGGCGGGGTGACGATCGTGGACTGGAAGACGGGGAGGCAGGGCGGTCCGGAGCAGCAACGGGTCCGTAGCCTGCAGCTGGCCGTCTACCGCCTGGCCTACGCCCGCCTGACCGGCCGGCGGACCGGGGAGGTGCGCGCGGCCTTCTTCTTCGCGGCCACCGGCCACACGCTCCGGCCGCCCCTGCCGGGCGAGGACGAGCTGGAGCGGCTGGTCAGCGAGCTGGCGACCGACCCGGCGCACGGCCAGGGCTGAGGCACGAGGAACCCTCGCCGGTGCGCCCGTCGTCACGACGTTCGGTCCCTGCCCTGTCGGTCAGGTCCCTCGGGGGGTCGCGTCCGCGGGAGGGTCTCCCTCGTCGTCCTCGGTCGTGCCGGTCGCCACGTCCTGCTCGGGGGGGCCGTCCTCCCCGTCCGGACGCTCCGTCGGGAGTGCCTGCGTGGTGTCCGGATCGGGGGAGGGCATCCCGTACAGCTCGTGCAGCCGCTGCTGGTCGTCCAGGTCCTCGTCCTCGTCGCCGAGTCCGGCCCCGTCCTCGGGCTGGTCACCGGCCGGGGAGCTGCCGTGGTCGCCCGCGTCCTGCTCCGGCCGGTCCGCGCTCGGGGCGTCCTCGCCCTCCGGGGCTGGGGACTCGGGGTAGGCCACCTCCATGGTGGGGTCCGGGCCCGGCTCAGCGGCGACCTCGGCCGCTGAGCCCGGGTCGTCCCCTCCAGCGAGCAGGTGGGCCTGCCCCCCGCCGCCGGCGAGGTCGAGCTCCTCGCCAGCAGGTTCCTCGGGCGAGACCTCCCGTCCGGGCGTGTCCACGTGGTGGTCGGTCGACGGGCCTCCTTGCGTCGTCGCGCCGGACGAGCGCGCAGTGAAGGGCACGAGCGAGTCGTCCTCCTCGGTCAGGCGGTCCGTCCGCCGCAGGACCTCGACCTTCCTGCGGACCTCGTCCTCGCGTCCCTCGGCCACGGCGACGGCGAGTCCCCGGAGGAGTCGTGTCTCGGAGATCAGTCTGGCCCGGGCATGCAGGTACGGGTCGGGGCGCTGGGCCCGGGCGAGCGCGTAGCTGTCCAGGACGGACTCCCAGGCCTGCGGGGAGGCCAGGGCGCAGGTATGGGCAAGGTCGACGGCAGGGTCGGCGATCTGGGCCTCCTCCCAGCCGGTGACGGCCACGACCCGACCGCTGGAGGCGTCGTCCTCGTCGCCGAAGACGACGAGGACGCTGGTCCCACGGAACGCTCCGTGGACGGGGGTGGTCGCGAACTGCCAGAGGGGGGCGGCGTCGAAGGCTGCCTCCCACCGGGCGAGCAGGCCGGTCGGCACCCGTCCCGTCTCGGCGGCCCGGTCGACCTCGGCGGTCAGCCGCTGACGGCAGCCCGCCGCGTCGAACACGGGGACGTCCTGCTCCTCGAAGACCCCCCGGGGAACGTTGTGGACGGCCGCCACCGCGCGGCCCACGGCGCTCGCGAGACCGGGGCCGGCGGGCAACCGGCCGAGGTCGATCGGAGAACCCTCCACGAACGGGTAGACCGCAGCGTGCCCGACCGGGCCCAGCGCGGCATACCCGACCGGGGCCGGAACCTTGAACGGCAGGTGGCGCGCCAGCTGCCGGACGAGCTCGTCGTTGCGCTGCATCGCGGCCCCCGCGACCGCCGTGAGGGGAGCACGCACCCACCACCGGCGTCCGGTGGTGTCCTCGACCAGAGCTTGCTGGTGGTCGGGGTCGGTGCCGTCGTCCGCAGGGCCGACCGCGGCCACGGCGACGGGCTGCATGCCGGGGACGGCGGCGCTGGCCAGGGCCGCCAGGGCGAGGTCGCTGCGCTTCACCCCCACACCGTATGCGGTGGGCGTGCCCTGAGCTCGCAGGTGCACCGGCACGTCCCGGTCGGTCAGCGGCGACACCTACAGTGTCGACGTGAGCCGCACGGACGAGACCCTCCTGGACCTTGCCCTGTCCCGGGCCACCGTCGACCGGTCCGCGCACGAGCGTGCCCGGACCGGGACCATCGACGCCGCCCTGGCCGACCCGGGGACCCGGGTGCTCGAGCTGCGTGAGGGCACGGCGCCGGTCCTGGTGCCCGGGCGCGACCGGCTCGCGCTGCGCGCCCCCCGCGACCGGGACGTCGACGCCTCGCCCTGGTTCCTGGGCCGGCACGAGGGAGTCGCGTACGTCGCCGTCAGGCCCGGCCCCGGTGACGGGAGCCCCGGCGTCGAGGCGGTCGAGGACGTGGAGTGGCTGTCGCTGCGGGAGGTGGGGGCCGACCTCGACGACACCGAGGCCGGTCTGCTGACCACGGCCACCGCGTTGCACGGGTGGCACCGTGGCCACCAGCACTGCCCCCGGTGCGGCGCGTTGACCGAGGTCGTGCTCGGGGGGTGGGTCCGGCGGTGCCCTGCCGACGGCTCGGAGCACTACCCGCGCACCGACCCCGCGGTGATCATGGCGGTGGTCGACCCCGACCACCGGCTGCTGCTGGCGACCGGCAACGCGTGGCCCGACGGACGGGTGTCGGTGCTGGCCGGCTTCGTGGAGGCCGGGGAGACGATGGAGGCGGCGGTGGCGCGCGAGGTCCGGGAGGAGGTCGGGGTCTCGGTCACCGACCTCGCCTACCGCGGCAACCAGCCGTGGCCCTTCCCCGCCTCGCTCATGCTCGGCTTCCGTGCACGGGCCACCACCACGGACCTGGTGCCGGACCCCGCGGAGATCCGGTCGGCCGCCTGGTACACGAGGACCGAGCTCGCCGAGCGGATGGTCGACGGCTCTCGCACCCTGCCCTCCCGGGTGTCGATCGCGCGCCTGCTCATCGAGGAGTGGTTCGGCGGTCCGCTGCCCACGCCGCGGGAGGACAGCCCGTGACGGTCGAGCCGCCGGTGCCCGCGAGTCCCGACGACGTGCTGTCCGGCCTCGACCCGGAGCAGCGCCAGGTGGCGGCCCACCCCACCGGGCCGATGGTGGTGCTGGCGGGCGCCGGCACCGGCAAGACGCGGGCGATCACGCACCGGATCGCCTACGGCGTGGCCAGCGGCGCCTATCACCCCTCCCGCGTCCTGGCCGTCACCTTCACCGCGCGCGCAGCCGGTGAGATGCGGACGCGGCTGCGAGGTCTGGGGGTCCCGGCCGTCCAGGCGCGCACCTTCCACGCCGCGGCGCTGCGGCAGCTGCAGTTCTTCTGGCCGCAGGCGGTGGGCGGCGCGCCGCCCGAGGTGATCGCGCAGAAGGTGCCGGCGGTCGTGGAGGCGGCCGGACGGCTCCGGCTGCGCCTGGACAGGGCCGGCCTGCGCGACGCCGCCGCGGAGATCGAGTGGTCCAAGGTGAGCATGCTGACCGCCCAGACCTACCCCGCCGCAGCGCGGGAGCAGCACCGGCAGCCGGCCGGGCTGGACGCGACCGCGATGGCCCGGCTCATCGAGGTCTACGGCGAGGTCTGTGCCGAGCGCCACGTCATCGACTTCGAGGACGTGCTGCTGCTCACCGTCGGGCTGCTCGACGAGCACCCGCGGATCGCGGCGCAGATCCACGAGCAGTACCGGCACTTCGTCGTGGACGAGTACCAGGACGTCAACCTCCTCCAGCAGCACCTGCTCGACCTGTGGGTGGGAGAGCGGTCGGACGTCTGCGTGGTGGGTGACCCGGCCCAGTCGATCTACTCCTTCACGGGGGCCTCGGCCGACCACCTGCTCGGCTTCGCGGACCGGCACCCGGGGGCCCGCAGCGTGCGGCTGGTCAGGAACTACCGCAGCACCCCCCAGGTGATCCACCTGGCCAACCTCGTCCTCGGTGGCGGTCGACGGTCCGACGGGCCCGCCGCCCGTGCGCTGGCACCCAGCATCGAGCTCGTGGCGCAGCGCTCGGACGGCCCGGCCCCGACCCTCACCGCATACCCCGACGACGAGGCGGAGGCTCAGGGGGTCGCGTCCACCATCCGGGGTCTGCTCGAGAGGGGCACGCCCGCGAGCGCCGTCGCCGTCCTCTACCGGACCAACGGTCAGTCCGGAGCGGTGGAGTCCGCGCTGGCGCGGGCCGAGGTGCCCTACCTGGTCAGGGGTGGCGAGCGGTTCTTCTCCCGCGCGGAGGTCCGGGCAGCGGTCGTGCTCCTGCGCGGCGCGGTGCGCTCCGACGACGGCTCGTCGGCTCTCGGCGAGGTGGTGCGGGCTGTGCTCTCCGGTGCCGGGTGGTCCCCGGAGCCGCCCCCGGGCGGGGCAACGCGCGAGCGCTGGGAGAGCCTGCAGGCCCTCGTGCTGCTGGCCGACGACCTGGCACGGACGGCTCCCGGTGCGAGGACGGGGGACCTGGTGGCGGAGCTGGACCGGCGCGCGGCTGAGCAGCACGCCCCGACGGTCCAGGGCATCACCCTGGCCTCGCTGCACGCTGCCAAGGGGCTGGAGTGGGACGTGGTCGTCGTCGTCGGGTGCAGCGACGGGCTGCTGCCGATCACCCTCGCGGACACCCCCGGGCGCGTGGAGGAAGAGCGCCGCCTCCTCTACGTGGGCATCACCCGCGCTCGTGAGCAGCTGCACCTGAGCTGGGCGGCATCACGCGCGCCGGGCACCCGGGGAAGCCGCTCCGTGTCCCGGTTCCTGGGTCCGGCAGCGGGGATCCTCGGCGACGGCGCGGCCCCGGCGGGGCCCAGGAAGAAGGTGGCGCGCCGCGCGGACCGCACGCGCGCGCCCCGAACCTGCCGCACGTGCGGCACCATCCTGCACACGGCCGCCGAGCGCAAGGTGGGTCGGTGCGGGACCTGCCCGCCCACCTACGACGAGGCGGTCTTCGAGGCGCTGCGGGCCTGGCGCACCGTGGTCGCCAAGGAGACGGCGGTGCCGGCCTTCGTGGTCTTCACGGACGCCACGCTGACCGCCATCGCCGAGCGCGAGCCGGTCGACCAGGCTGCGCTGCAGCAGATCTCGGGGGTCGGAGAACGCAAGCTCGCGATGTACGGCGAGGCTGTGCTGAAGGTGCTGCGAGACAATGGTCGATAAATCCATTGCCGAGCGCGCCGTGCCGGTCGTAGAGTGGCACCGTCCAGCCCACGGCCCCTCGCGGCCGTCGGGGTCGAGCACGCACGAGAGGAGGGTGGGAAGCATGGAGACGACGATCGTCACCGGTGTGCGCCGCAACGGCGTCCGCGCCGCAGCACAGCCCGCCTTCGTCATGCCTGCTCTGCGTCCGCGCCCCGCTCGCACCGTCTCGGGCGCAGCCCTGCGGCGACGCGGCTTCGTGCCCGGAACCGCAGGCGTCACCGCGCCGACCACCGACCCCACCCTGGACGTGACCCTGGTCCGGACCAGCTAGGCACCGCCTGCTGCGTCTTCCGGCCGCGAGTCCTCGTCCGAGGATCCGCGGCCGTTCTGCTGTCCGACCCCGGGACCACCGTCCCGGACGTGTCAGCAGCGCGGCACCCGTAGCGCTCCGCGGATCCGCACCACCGCCCAGGAGCTGACCGCCATGACGACCACCCGACCACGACAGCGCTTTCGAGACGACCAGGAAGGACACGACGTGCTCCCGCACGCCAGGACCGCAGAGCATCCGCCGTCCCACGACCAGACGGCCCGGTCCGGGGGCGCACCGTCCACCGGGCGCGGCGGGGCGGCCGGCGCCCTCGCGGCGCTGCTCGGGCTGCTCCCACATCCGGACGAGGAGTGGCAGGAGCTGCCGTGCCGCACCGGCCCGGCGGACCTGTGGTTCGCAGAGCTTCCGCACGAGGTGGAGGAGGCCAAGGCGCTGTGCATGCCCTGCCCGCTGCGCGCGTCCTGCCTCAACGGTGCTCTCGAGCGGGCGGAACCGTGGGGCGTCTGGGGCGGCGAGCTCGTGCTCCAGGGGGTCGTCGTCCCCCGGAAGCGCCCCCGAGGACGGCCGCGCAAGAGCGACGTCGCGGCCTGACATGGTCCTGCCGGACGCTCACCCGGCGTGCCAGGGGCACGCCGGGTGGACGGTCCATCGCCGGGACACGACGTGGGGGGCCTGCGGGCCCAGCTCGTGCGCGAGCCCGGACGAGACGGGTCGTCCCTCGAGGAGCGACCCGACGAGCAGCAGCACCAGCCCCTCGACGGCCAGGGCCAGGGTGCTGCTCATCGGCACCGGGTCCACCTGGACCACCGGGTGACCCAGCTCGATCGCCAGGTCCGGCCACGCGTCGTCGCGGTCGCGCCGGTGCAGGTCGAGGCAGTGGAGGCAGGGGTCGGGGCCGGCGCCGGTCACCGGCCCGACCACCACCCGTCGGCGCTGGACCACGACCGGCAGGGTGCGGCGCCGGGAACGGGCGGCCTGGATCCCGACCTCCGGTGGCACCACGTGCTGGTGCACGAGCACGCTGAGGCTGGGTGCCGCACCGTCGTGGTCGGGCGCGACGTCGCCCAGGACGTGGGCCAGCCGCCGGGCGAGCGGCCCGTGACCCCGCACCGGACACCGGGCCCCGCCGGGATGGGCGTCGCCGCCCGCGGTCGGGCCTGCCAGCCCCGCCGCGAGCCGCACCAGGGCGGGCGGGAAGGGCTCGGCCCCACCCCGCTGCGCGGGCTGGGGCTGGGCCGGCGCCAGGCCGGGCGACGGCTCACCGAGCACGAGGGCCCCGGGTCCCACACCCACCTGCCAGCGGCCGTCCGGCCGCAGCAGCCCGGCGCCGCGTCGCCCGCCCGCCGGAGCCGCCATCGGTCCGCGGGGGCGGGCGGTCGGGACGGGGTCGTCGGGGTTCACCCCGACAGACTGGCACCGCGGGACGAACCCCGACGGGCGTCGTCCACAGGCGCAGGTCAGTCCGTCGGCGGGTGCCCGCGACCGGACGGTCCGCCGGTCGAGCCGTCATCGGGCCCTGCGTCGGGGACGTCGTCGGTCGACGCCTCCGCCGAGCGGAGCAGCTCCTCGATGTCGTCGTCGGTGACCGTCGCGCCCCCCTCGGTGCGGCGCTCGACATACCCCAGGGGGTCGTCCAGGTCCGCCCCGGTGGGGGCCAGGTCCGGGTGCCCCCAGGCCTCGTCGCGGCCCTCGGGCCCGGAGGCGGCCTCCAGCGCCCCCCACAGGTTGGCGGCGTCGCGCAGGCGGCGCGGGCGCAGCTCGAGGCCGACGAGCGAGGCGAAGGTCTTCTCGGCCGGGCCGCCGGTCGCGCGACGACGGCGCACCGCCTCGGCGAGGGCCTCCGCGTGCGGGAGGTGGGGGTCGACCGCCCGGGCGGTCACGACGTCGACCCAGCCCTCGACGAGGGCGAGGAAGGTCTCCAGGCGCGCCAGCGCCGCGCGCTGCGCCGGGCTGGGGTCGGGGGCGAAGAGACTGTCGGTGAGGGCTGCCTGCATCGCCTCCGCGTCCTGCGGGTCGACGGTGCGGACCGCCTCCTCGATACCCTCGGTGTTGATCGTGATGTCCCGGGCGTAGTCCTCCACCGCGGTGAGCAGCTGAGGACCGAGCCACGGCACGGCCGCGAAGAGGCGCACGCGGGCCGCCTCGCGGACGGCCAGGTAGAGGTGCACCTCACCGCCCTCGATCTCGAGCCCCTCGGCGAAGGCGGCGATGTTGGCCGGCAGCAGGGCCACCGACTCGTCGCCCATGAGCGGCAGGCCGACCTCGGCCCCCGAGAGCGTCTCGCCGGCCAGCGTCCCGACGGCCTGCCCGACCTGCCCGCCGAACATCCCGGCACTCATCCGACGCACCATCGGCTCCATCTGGCCCATGAGCGCAGCGGGGTTCAGCCCCGGCGGCAGCCCGGGGATCTCCGGTGCGCCCTCCTCGCCGAACTGCGACAGCTGCTGCTTCATGGCGGCGCTGAGCGCTTCCTGCAGACCCTCCGCGACGGGGGCCGTGAGCCGCTCCCAGACAGGCAGGGTGTGCTCCACCCACTCGGCCCGGCTCAGCGCGAGCGCAGGACCGTCCGGACGCGGGAGGTCGGTGACCTGGTCCAGCCAGAGCGAGGCGACCTGGACGACCTGCTCGACGTCCCGCCGGGTGGCCGGCCCGATCGACGCGTCGCCCTCGCCCTGGGCGACCACCTGCCGGGCGACGTCGTGGGCGAGCTGGGAGTTGACCGGGCCCGTGTCGGTCGCCTCGCCTCCCATGAGCATCTCCAGCTGGGCTCGCATCTGCTGGACCTGGGCGGGGTCGAGGCTGCCCAGCCCCATCGACTCCAGCGCCTCGCGCATCTGCGGGGGCACCGGCCCGCCGAGCAGGGCCTCCAGCGGGTCGGGCTCGTCGTCGGGTCGCTGCTGCGGTGGGTGCTCGGACACGTGGGTGATCCTTCCTGCAGGGGTGCTGTCGCCAGCCTGCCGTTCCTGAGAGTATGGCGTCTCACTCGGACGGACGACGGGGGTCCCGGCGTCCCTCGTGACAACACCAGGAGGCCCCGGTGAGTTCCACGACAGCCCGGACCGGCGTTGCGCCGCGCCGGCGCCACGTCGGTCCGCTGCGGA
Organism: Ornithinimicrobium jinqii; assembly: GCF_045032595.1. Classification (NCBI taxonomy): domain Bacteria; kingdom Bacillati; phylum Actinomycetota; class Actinomycetes; order Micrococcales; family Ornithinimicrobiaceae; genus Ornithinimicrobium; species Ornithinimicrobium jinqii. The sequence continues at coordinate 162,261 of NZ_JBJFZS010000018.1, read as the reverse complement.
TCGCGCTGACGCGGGCGGCCTCGCCGTTCGGCGAGGCGCTCGCGGCACAGCTGGGCGTCTCCGGCGACCGGGTGGTAGGGCTGGACGACCGGGCAGGGGCCCTGGGCGACGTGGACTGGCGCCCCGGTGACATCGGCTCGCCGACGGTCGTCGGTGCGCTCGACGACGTGGACGTCCTCGTGCACCTCGCCTGGGAGCCCGACCTGTCGCAGGCCCTCGGCGAGCAGTCGTCGGCGCGCAGGGCGCGTCAGCTCGCCCAGGTCCGCACGCTGACGACCGCCGCCGCCGCGGCCGGGGTCGGGCACCTCGTCGTGGTGAGCAGCGCGATGGCGTTCGGTGCCCGGGCCGACAACCCCGTGCCTCTGCCGGAGGACAGCCCCCTGCGGGCCGACGACGCGGAGGGGATGGTCGCCGACCTCGTGGCCGTCGAGCGCGAGCTCGAGGTGGTCGCCCGGCTCCACCCCGGACTGCGCGTCACCGTGGTCCGCCCCTCGGCCATGGTGGGCCCCGGCGTCGACACCATGATCACGCGCCACTTCGAGGCGCCACGCCTGCTCACGGTGCGCGGCACCACGCCCGCCTGGACCTTCTGCCACGTCGACGACCTCGCCTCGGCCCTGCGAGTCGTCGCCCACGAGGACCTCCCGGCCGAGGTCACGGTGTCCTCCTGGGGTGCCCTGACGCAGTCGGAGGTGGAGGAGATCTCCGGGATGCGCCACGTCGAGCTCTCCGAGACGGCCGCCTTCTCCGCGGCCGGGCGCCTGCACCGGCTCGGCGTCGTGCCGGTGCCGGCCACCGACCTCGCCTACGTCGTCCACCCGTGGGCCACCGACCCGGCTGTGCTCGCGGCCCACGGGTGGTTCCCCGCCTACGACAACGCGGCCTGCCTCTCGGTGCTCCTCGAGGGTGTGCGCGGTCACCACGCGGTGATGGCCCGGCGCCTGCGCTCGCGGGACGCGGTCGGCGCCGCGGCAGCCGGGGCCGCCAGCGCAGCGGTCGCGGTCGTGGCGACCGCCGCGCTGATGCGACGCCGTCGTTCGCGCGACTGATCATCCCCAGCCGGATCTCAGGCACGATGAGGCATGATGACGCGGTGACCGAGCAGTCCCCACCCATCGTGACCGACATCCGAGGGGTCGCGCTGTCCGTCGACGAGGCGCTCGCGGCCGTGTCCCACCCTCGGGCCGGTGCCGTCGCCCTGTTCGTGGGCACCGTGCGCGAGCACGACGAGGGCCGTGAGGGCGTGAGCGCCCTCGACTACACGTCCCACCCGGGCGCCCTGGCCGAGCTGACCCGGGTCGCTGCCTCGGTCGCCACCATCCCCCAGGTCCACGGGGTGTATGCCGTGCACCGCGTCGGTCCGCTCGCGGTCGGGGACCTCGCCGTCGTCTGCGCCGTGTCCGCGGAGCACCGGGCCGAGGCCTTCGAGGGTGGTCGCCGGCTCGTCGAGGAGCTCAAGGCGCAGGTGCCGATCTGGAAGCGGCAGGAGTTCGCCGACGGCGACCACACCTGGGTGGGGCTGTGACGGGGCAGGGCTACCACGAGGGCTACGCCAAGGACGGGACCCGGCCGCCGCACACGGGGATCGGGTGGCGGTCCGGGGCCGCCCTGGCCTTCGCGGTCGCGGTGGTGCTCGGCGCGGCCGGCCTCAACTGGGTGAAGGTCGACCAGGTCGTCTACAGCCCCGGCCCGGTCTACGACACCCTCGGCACCATCGACGACGAGGACGTCGTGCGCATGGACCCCGACCTGCCCACCTACCCGACCGACGGTGCTCTCTACTTCACCACCATCCGCCTGGCCGGGGGTCCCGGTGACGACGTGAGCGCCTGGGACTACGTCGTCGCCCGCTGGTTGGACCCGTCCACGACCGTGGTGCCGCGGGAGGACGTGTTCCCCGACGACGTCACCGCCGACCAGATCCGGGAGCAGAACACCGAGCTCATGCAGCACTCGCAGCAGGACGCCGCGGTCGTGGCGCTGCGCGCGGCGGGCATCGAGGTGCCGGAGGACATCGTGGTCGCCCAGGTGATCGCGGACGCCCCCGCCGACGGCGTCCTCCACGTCGACGACCAGATCCTCGCCGTCGAGGGGGAGTCGATGCACGACGCGGAGACCGTCCGGGCCCGCCTGCAGGAGGTGGATCCGGGGCAGAGCGCGACCATGACCCTGGTGCGTGACGGCGAGGAGGTCGAGATCGACGTCCCGACGAAGGCGGACGAGGAGACCGGCCGCACCATCGTGGGTGTCTACCTCGCGCCCCGCTACGACATGCCCTACGACGTCACGATCGACGCGGGCAACGTCGGCGGCCCCAGCGCCGGGATGATGTTCGCCCTGGCGATCTACGACACCATCACCGAGGGCTCGATGACCGGCGGGGAGTCCTTCGCCGGCACCGGCACGATCTCGGGCAACGGCACGGTCGGCCCCATCGGCGGCATCCAGCAGAAGATGTTCGCCTCCGCGCGCGCCGGGTCGGAGGTGTTCCTGGCCCCGGCCGACAACTGCAGGGACGTCGTCGGCCACGAGCCCCGGGGGCTCACGGTGGTGCCGGTCAGCACCTTCGAGGAGGCGCGTGGGTATGTCGAGCAGGTCGCCTCCGCGGACGACGTGGACGACCTGGCGCTGCCGACCTGCGCCGCGACGCTCGAGGACGCCGACGATGCGGACACCACCGGCGGCTGACCGTGGTCGGGCCCGACGTCGCCTCACTCCTGCAGGGTCGCCGCCAGCGCGTGGGTCAGCCCAGGGGCGATGTCCTGGCCGACGGCGACCGCGTCGTCGCTGTCGTGGTCCCGCTGGCGCAGCAGGCAGACCTGCTGACCGTCTCGCAGGCACGCGGCCAGGAGCCGCACGTCCTTGCGGCCGGGGTGCGCGGCCAGCTGCTCGGTGGCCGCGCGGGGGTCCTCGGGAAGGTCGCGCTCGGCCTCCGGCGGAACGACGATCCGTTCGATGGACAGGGCCGCCCCCACGACGTCGTCCGGCCACGCGACGCGGCCCAGCAGGGACTGCAGGTCCGAGGTCGGTGGCAGGCCCTCCTGCTCGACGGCGGTGAAGCCCTCCTCGTCGGCCTCGGCGAGCTGGTCGGCCAGGCTGGGCTCGCGCTCGCGCAGCACTGCGGTCCGGACGAGGGCGAACAGGCGCGGCGGCTGGTCCCAGCCCAGGCGCGCCACGTGGCGCTCGGTGTCGACGGCCGCAGTGAGCAGCGGTGTGGGCAGGACGACGGAAGGCTGGTCGGTGGGCACAGAAGCATGTTCCCATCTCGGGTCCAGGGCCTCCGACCGGTGTCGGTCGCAGGCCCGGTGCGCGGTTAGGCTGAGGTGGTGAGCGAGCAGGGTAGTACCCCCGACCCCGACCAGCCCCAGCGACCGCAGCCGGGTGGCGGATCCGTCCCCGGGCCCTCGGGCCCCGGTGCCGGAGGTCCCGCTGGCAACGGCCCCGGCCCGGGTGGGCCGGGCGGAGGTGGTCCGGGAGGACGAGGTCCGCGGGGTGGACGTCGACCCGGCGCACCGCGGGGCCCGCGCACCCGGGGCAGCCGCCTCATCCCCACCGCCCTCGTGCTCGTCGCCCTGCTGTCCGTCGTCGGCTACGTGGCGACCCTGTGGACCGAGTTCCTGTGGTACGACTCCGTGGGCTACCGCGAGGTGCTCACGACCCGGCTGCTGACTCAGCTCGCGCTCTTCCTCGGCGTCGGTGGCGTGACCGCGGCGATCGTCTGGTCCGGGCTCTTCCTGGCGTGGCGGCACCGGCCGGTCTACGCCCCCAGCACGCCGGAGCAGGCGGCCCTGGACCGCTACCGCGCCGCCCTCGACCCGATGCGGCGCCTGGTCTTCATCGCGGTGCCACTGGTCTTCGGCGCGTTCACCGGCACGGCCGCGGCCTCGCAGTGGCAGACCGTGCTCCTGTTCGCCAACCGGCAGTCGTTCGGCATCGACGACCCGCACTTCGGGCTCGACGTCGGCTTCTTCGTCTTCAGCCTCCCGTTCTGGCAGACGGTGGTCTCCTACGCCACGCTCGCCCTGGGCCTGACGCTCATCGGCGCCCTGCTGACGCACTACATCTACGGCGGGCTGCAGCTGCAGGGCGGCCCCGGCTCCTCGCGGACGACGGGCCCGGCGCGGGTGCACCTGGCTGTCCTGCTGGCCCTGATCCTGCTCGTCCGCGCCCTCGGCTACTGGATCGAGCGCTACACGCTCTCCATGACGCAGCACACCCGGATCACCGGTATGACGTACACCGACGTCAACGCCCTGCTGCCGACCCGCGGGATCCTTGCGGTCGCGGCGGTGCTCGCGGCGGCCTTCTTCGTCTCGACCATCTGGACCCGGACCTGGCGGCTGCCGCTCATCAGCCTCGCCGGCCTCCTCGTGGTGGCGCTCCTGCTGGGCGGCGCCTACCCCGCGCTCGTCCAGCAGCTGCGCGTCGTCCCTTCGGAGGCGCAGCTCGAGGCGCCCTACATCGGCCGGGCGATCGACAGCACCCTGCAGGCCTACGGGCTGGAGGGCACCGAGAAGATCGACTACAACGCCGAGACGGAGGCGGAACAGGGCCAGCTGCGCAGCGACGCCGCGACGGTCCCCGGCATCCGCATCGTCGACCCCATGGTCGTCTCGCCCACCTTCCGCCAGCTCCAGGGTGTGCGCAACTACTACCAGTTCGGCGACGCCCTCGACGTCGACCGCTACGAGGTCGACGGCGAGATGGTCGACACGGTGGTGGCCGTGCGCGAGCTCAACCTCGACGGCGTCTCGGCCGCGCAGCGCAACTGGGTCAACGACCACACCGTCTACACCCACGGGTTCGGCGTCGTGGCTGCGTACGGCAACCGGCGCTCGTCGGAGGGCGAGCCGGTCTTCCTCGAGCGGAACATCCCGCCGATCGGCCAGCTCGGCGACTACGAGCCGCGCATCTACTTCGGCGAGGGGTCCCCCGAGTACTCGATCGTGGGTGCGCCCGCGGGACAGGCGCCCCGCGAGCTGGACTACCCGGCCAGCGGCAACGACACCGGGGAGGTCCGCAACACCTACTCGGGCGGCGGGGGCGTGGCGCTCGGGGACGTGGTGCGGCGCGCGGCCTACGCGATCAAGTACCGCCAGATCGAGATCATGCTCTCCGACTCGGTCACCGACGAGTCCCGGATCCTGGACCACCGCATGCCCCGGGACCGGGTCGAGCGCGTGGCGCCGTGGCTGCGGCTGGACGGCAACCCCTACCCCGCCGTGGTGGACGGGCGCGTGCTGTGGATCGTCGACGGCTACACGGTCAGCGACCGCTACCCCTACAGCCAGATGGAGGAGCTGGGGGAGGCCACCGCCGACACGCTGCAGCGGGCCGGCAACGTCGAGGGGATCGGGCAGGGGCAGGTCAACTACATCCGCAACTCGGTCAAGGCCACCGTCGACGCGTTCGACGGCTCGGTCACGCTCTACGCCTGGGACGAGGAGGACCCGCTGCTCAAGGCCTGGACCCAGATCTTCGACACCTCGGTCGAACCGATGTCCGAGATCGACGGTGAGCTGATGAGCCACCTGCGCTACCCGGAGGACCTGTTCAAGGTGCAGCGCCAGGTGCTCTCCCGCTACCACGTCGAGGACGCCGGCTCCTTCTTCACCGGGCAGGACTTCTGGGTGGTCTCCGAGGACCCGTCGGTCGACGGGGAGAACAAGCCCGACATGCCTCCCTACTACCTGTCCGTGGCGATGCCCGGGCAGGAGAGCCCGACCTTCAGCCTCACCACGACCTACATCCCGACCGGCAGCGAACGGCAGAACCTCACCGGCTACTTCGCCGTCGACGCCGATCCCGGCGACCAGGCCGGAGAGCGACGGGAGGACTACGGCCAGATGCGGCTGCTGGTGCTGCCGCGCGACTCCACGGTGCGCGGTCCTGGCCAGTTCCAGAACGACATCAACTCCTCCAACGCCAGCTCCGAGGCGTTCGCCCAGACGCTGTCTCAGTTCCTCAACCTCAACAGGTCGCAGGGCTCCGAGGTGAAGATCGGCAACCTCCTGACCCTGCCTGTGGGCGGTGGCCTGCTCTACGTCGAACCCGTCTACGTCCAGTCGGAGGGCAGCTCCTCCTACCCCCTCCAGCGGCTCGTCGTGGTCGCCTTCGGCAACGACCTCGCGTGGTCGGACACCCTGGACGGGGCGCTGGACGAGCTCTTCGGGGGCGACTCCGGCGCGACCGCGGGTGACGCCGGCGACGACGGTCCCACCGACGGCGCAGCACCGCCCCCCGACGACGCGAGCGACCCGGAGGCGGCGCTGGCCCAGGCCGTCGCCGACATCCAGCAGGCCTACGAGGACGGCCAGACCGCCCTGGCCGCGGGGGACTGGGACGCCTACGGCGCTGCTCAGGACCGGCTGCAGCAGGCGATCGCGCGGGCCGTGGAGGCCAGCCCCGGGGGAGGCTCCGTCTCGGTCCCCGGCCCGGACGACGCCAGCCAGACGACGGCGCCCTGACCAGCGGATTTGGTGGCCGTCCGGCGCGGGAGTTACAGTTGGGCTTCGCAACGGCGCGGGGTGGAGCAGCTCGGTAGCTCGCCGGGCTCATAACCCGGAGGTCGCAGGTTCAAATCCTGCCCCCGCTACGAAAGATCGCGTCAGCGACACGAGAGGCCCGGACCGTCAGGTCCGGGCCTCTCGTGCTGTCCGCCCCGACCGCGGTCGTTACAGTGACTCTCCTATGCCGCTGGACTACCCGATCACCACGACGACCCTGGCCAACGGGCTGCGCGTCGTCGTCAGCCAGGACCACGCGGTGCCCTCCGTCTCGGTCAACCTCTGGGTGGACGTGGGCTCCAGGCACGAGCAGCCGGGCCGCACCGGCCTGGCGCACCTGTTCGAGCACCTCATGTTCCAGGGCTCCGAGCTGGTCGCCGAGGGCGAGCACATGTCCCTGCTCATGGCCCAGGGTGGTCGGGCCAACGCCACGACGTCCTTCGACCGCACCACGTATGTCGAGTCCGTCCCGACGGGTGCGCTCGAGCTGGCCCTGTGGCTCGAGGCGGACCGGCACGGCCACCTGCTCCCGGCCGTCACCCAGGCCAACCTGGACAACCAGCGGGACGTGGTGGTGGAGGAGAAGCGCCAGCGCTACGACACGATGCCCTACGGCCAGGCCCTCGCCCACGCCTGCCGGCTGGTCTTCCCCGAGGGGCACCCCTACCGGCACACCACGATCGGCGAGATGGAGGACCTGGCTGCGGCGGACGTCGCCGACGTCCACGCGTTCTACCGTGCCCACTACGGTCCGGGCACCAGCGTGCTCACCCTCGTCGGCGACGTCGCCCCGGAGCGCGCCGTCGAGCTGGCCGAGCGCTACCTCGGTCACCTGGAGGACACCACGGTCCCCCGACCGCCGGCCACCGGCGCCCTCGGACCCGCCCCGGCCCCCGTGAGCCTCGACCTGGTGGAGGACGTGCCCTCGCAGCGGCTCTACCTCGCCTTCCGGCTGCCCGGCGTCACGGACCCGGAGTTCCTGCCGTGCGCGATGGCGCTCGACGCGCTGGCCTCCCTGGACGTCTCCCGGTTGCAGCGACGACTCCTGAGGGGGGAGGAGTCGGTCAGCGGCTGCCACGCCTCCGCGCTGGGTCTGGTCGACGGCACCTCGCTCGGGCTCCTGGTCCTCGACGTCTCGGAGGGTGTCGATCCCGGTGTCGTGGAGGCCGCGGTGCACGAGGAGCTGGTCGAGCTGGCGCGCGCGGGTCCCTCGGACGTCGAGCTCGAGGCGTCACGGGCAGACACGGAGCGCTCGTGGCTGGAGGCGCTGGCCAGCTTCGACCAGCGGGCCGAGCTCCTCAGCCGGGCGGCGACCCTCTTCGGCGACCCGCACCAGGTCAACCGCTACGTCGACGAGGTCGTCGCGGTCACGGCCGAGCGGGTGCGCGCAGCAGCCGCGCGCTGGCTCAGTCCGACCGCGGCCGCCACCGTCCGCTATCTGCGCCCCGCAGGCGCGGTCGCCGCCCCCCGTGCGCTCGACGGTGCCGGGCAGGCCGCCCTGGTCCTGGAGGAGGACGCCGTATGCACGTCCGCGTGACCGCTCGCCCCGGCGTCCGCCCCGCGCCCGCCTGGTCCTTCCCGGTGCCCACCGAGCACCAGCTGCCCAACGGTCTGCGCCTGCTCCTCGTGGACCTGCCCGGGCAGCACGTGCTCTCCCTGCGGGTGGTGCTGCCGCTCCCGGTCTCCCAGGAGTCCCCGGGCACGGAGGGTGCCACACTGCTCATGGCGCAGGCGCTCGACGAGGGGACGGCGCAGCACACCAACGAGGAGCTGGTCGAGCTCACCGAGCGCAACGGCATCGCGTGGGGTGCAGGCGCGGGCGAGCGCGGGGTCCACCTGAGCCTGGAGGTCACGGCCCGGGGACTGGGGCCTGCCCTGGACCTGCTGACCGAGTGCCTGTCCAGCCCGGTGTTCCCGACGGTGGAGGTGGCTCGGCTCCTGCGGAACCGGCTGGTGGACATCGCGCACGACGAGGCCGACCCCGGTGCCCGGGCCTCGCTGGAGTTCATCAGGACCTACTTCGACGAGCGCGACCGCGCCCACCTCCCGCTCGGCGGCACCCGCGAGACCGTCGCGTCGACCACCCCCGACCGGTTGCGCGAGCGGCACGACCAGCTCTCGGCCGACGGCGGGACGGTGATCCTCGTGGGCGACCTGTCCACCACGGCGTCCCCGGTCTCGGCGGTGGCCACCACGCTCGGCGCGTGGCAGGGTGCCGGCCGGCGGTCCGGGCCGCCCGGCCCCGCGCGGCGGGCCGCCGACGCCTGTCGGGTGGTGCTGGTCGCCAGACCCGGACTGGCCCAGACCGAGCTCCACCTCGGACGACCGGGTCCTGACCGCCGGACCCCGCACGGGTGGGGCACCTACCAGGCGCTGGCGATGCTCCTCGGGGGGTCGCCGCACGCGCGGATCGACCGGGTGCTGCGCGAGGAGCGTGGGTACACCTACGGCGTGCGGGCGGGTTTTCGGCCGCGGTCCGTGGGGGGACTGACCGTGGTCGGTGGGTCGGTCCGCGCCGACGCGACCACGCCCGCGCTCGCCGAGCTCCTGGGGATCCTGCAGACCCCGGGCTCCGCGCTCACCGACCGCGAGGTCCGGGAGGCGGCCGACTTCGTGGCGATGACCGCGCCGGGCCGTTACGACACGGCGGACGCTGTCGCGGACGAGCTCGTCTCCCTGGTCTCCGACGGGCTCCCGCTGGACACCGTCACCCGGACCCTGGAGCAGCTCGGGGTTCTGGACGCGTCACGGGTCGCTGCGGCCTGGGACGAGGTGCGCAGCGGACCGGGCTGGACGGTGGTGCTCGTCGGTGACCCCGCGCACGCGCAGGGGCTGGCCGACCTGGGGGTGGGACCGGTCACGGTCGTGGAGTGAGGGCGCGGGTGCGGTGCGGCCCCTCGTCGTCGTCAGCGGTGCCGGGGCCGTCAGCCCGCCGGCCCGTCGGAGGGGGCCAGTGCCGCGAGCACCTCGTCGTGCAGGTGCGTGTTGGTGACCAGCACCGGCGTGCCGCGACCGGCCTCCGGCCCCGTGACGTCGGCGCCCCACGGGTCGCTCAGCCGGCCACCGGCCTCGCGCACGATCACGCTCGTGGGGGCGATCTGGAAGCCGTCCATCCGGGCCGCGAGGGCGACGTCGGTCGCGCCCTCGGCCACGAGCGCGTTGGACCAGAAGTCCCCGAAGGCCCGCGTGCGCCAGACACGGTCGGTCAGCTGGGCGAAGCCGGGGCCGAGCCCGCCGAACAACCACGACGCGACCTCGTCGACCGAGACCGACGCGTGCTCGAGGACCCGCGTGTCGCTCACCCGCACCGCGGAGGCCCGCGAGAGGCTGCGCCCGGTCCAGGCGCCGGAGCCGACCTCGGCCCACCATCGTCGGCCCAGCGACGGTGCCGCGATCAGCCCCAGGACCGGCTCGTCCTCGACGACCAGCGAGATGAGCGTCGCCCAGACCGGCACGCCACGCACGTAGTTGGCCGTCCCGTCCAGGGCGTCCAGGACCCACCGGCGCTCGCCCTGGCCGGTCGGCTCGATCATCCGCCCCTCCACCCGGTCGCGTGGTCGGGTCCGCTGGAGCTGGTGCCGCAGGAGCTCTTCCAGGCGGGTGGCGGTGCCGGTGGTCAGGCTTCCGTCGTCGCTGACCACGATCTCGAGGTCGGCGGAGCCGAAGAGCTCCAGCGCGGTGCGCTCGACGGCGTCCACGAGGACGTGCGCGAGGCGGAGGTCGTCGTCATATCTGGGCACCGGCTCACCGTAGCCGCTGGTCGTCGCCCGGCCCGTGCCCCCCGCCGGTGCCGCCGGGCGCCCACCCCATACCCCCGTTCAGTCCGGGTCGCGCTCCTCACCGGTCCGGCTGCGCAGCAGGCGTCGCAGGGACTCCAGGCGGGCGCGGCCGGACGGCCCGGCGTGGCCATCGGCGACCCAGGCGTCCAGGGCGCACTCCGGCTCGTCGTGGCCGCACCCGCGCGGGCACCCGTCGGCGCCGGGGGACAGGTCGTCGAAGTGCTGGATGAACGTCGAGGGGTCCACGTGCCCCAGACCGAAGGACCGCACGCCGGGAGTGTCGACGACCCAGCCCCCCTCGGGCAGCTCCAGCCCGACCGCCGAGCTGGAGGTATGCCGTCCGCGACCGGTCACGGCGTTGACCACCCCGGTCGCCCGGGCGGCGTCCGGGACCAGGGCGTTGACGAGCGTGGACTTGCCGACCCCGGAGTGGCCGACCAGCACGCTGGTGCGTCCGACCAGGTGCGCGCGGACCTCCTCGACGCCGGCGCTGTCGAGGCCGCCGTCCGGTCCGCTGCGGCTGACGACGTGCGGGACGTCCAGGGCGGTGTAGTTCTGCAGGAAGGTGGCCGGGTCGGCGAGGTCGGCCTTGGTCAGCAGGAGCAGCGGGTCCAGGCCGGCGTCGTAGGCGGCGACCAGGCAGCGGTCGACCATCCGGGCCCGCGGCTCGGGGTCGGCCAGGGCGGTGACGATGACGAGCTGGTCCGCGTTGGCCACGATGACCCGCTCGACGGTGTCGGTGTCGTCGGCGCTGCGGCGCAGCACGGTGTCCCGCTCCAGCACGCGCACGATCCGCGCCAGCGCGTCGGGCTCGGCGGAGGTGTCGCCCACCATCGCCACGCGGTCGCCGACCACGATGCGGGTCCGGCCCAGCTCGCGCGCCCGCATGGCGATCACGGTGGTGCCGTCCAGCCGGGTGGTGAACCGACCCCGGTCGACGCCGGTGACGGTGCCGACCACGGCGTCCTCGTGCGCCGGCCGGTCCTTGGTGCGGGGCCGCGAGCCCCTGCGCGACGGGCGCTCCCGCACGGACGACTCGTCGAGGTGGTCGTAGCGCCCGCTCACGGCGCGACCGTCCTGCCGACGCCGACGGCACGCTCCCACACCCGGTCGAAACCGGGGAAGGTCTTGTCGGCCGTGGCGACGTCCTCCACCTCGACGCCGCGGACCGCAGCGCCGACGACGGCGGCGAACATCGCCATCCGGTGGTCGTGGTAGGTCCGCAGGCGGGCGCCGTGGAGGGGCGCCGGTTCGACGACCAGCCCGTCGTCGGTCTCCCGGGCCAGGCCGCCCAGCCGGGTGATCTCGGTGACGAGCGCGGCGAGCCGGTCCGTCTCGTGCCCGCGCAGGTGGGCCACGCCGCGCAGCCTGCTCGGGGAGGAGGCCAGCACCGCCAGCGAGGCCACCACCGGGGTGAGCTCGCCGATCTGGGACAGGTCGAGGTCGGCCCCGTGCAGCGCGCCGCCGACCCGGCCCCGCACCGTCAGTCCGTCCTCACCGAGCGAGGAGGTCGCGCCCATCGCCGTCAGCACCCCGCGCATCTGGTCGCCCGGCTGCGTCGTGCGCGCGGGCCACCCGGGCACCGTGATCGTGCCGCCGGTCACCGCGGCCAGGGCGAGGAAGGGGGCGGCGGAGGACAGGTCGGGCTCGACCGCGACGTCGAAGGCGTGGACGGGCCCCGGCTCGACGCGCCAGGTGCCGCCGGCCGGCCGGGTCACGTCGACCCCCACGCTGCGCAGCACCTGCACCGTCATCTCCAGGTGCGTCCCGCTGGGCAGCGCCGAGCCGGTGTGGACCAGCGTGAGCCCGTCGTCGAACCTGGCGCCCGCGAGCAGCAGCGCGGTGACGAACTGCGAGCTCGCCGAGGCGTCGACCTCGACGGCGCCCCCGCGGACCCCGCCCCTGCCCCGCACCGTGTAGGGGAGGGTGCCGCGCCCGCTGTCCTCCACCCCGACCCCGAGGTCGCGCAGCGCCTTCAGGACCGGCCCCACGGGGCGGCTGCGCGCCGAGGGGTGACCGTCGAAGCGCACCGGGCCGTCGGCGAGGGCGGCCACCGGCGGGACGAAGCGCATCACCGTGCCGGCCTGGCCGCAGTCGACGTCGACGTCGCCCCTCAGCCGGGGCGCGGGGCGCACGGTCCAGACCTCGTCCGAGGACGTGTCGACCTCCGTTCCCAGGCGGGTGAGCGCGCCGACCATCGCCTCGGTGTCGCGCGAGCGCAGCGGACGACGCAGGGTCGAGGGCCCGTCGGCCAGCGCCGCCAGCACCAGCCACCGGTTGGTCAGCGACTTGCTGCCGGGCACGGGCACGACGGCGTCGACGGCACCGTGCGGGCACGGTGCCGCCCAGGTCGGGTCCTCGGTCATGGGTGGTCCTCCCGGACGGCGGGGGCGAGGGTGGCGAGGAACTCGGTCACGTGGGCGCGGACGGCCCTGAGGTCGCGGCTGGGCGAGTGGGCTGCGGGCACCGCGCACAGCGTCAGGAGGTCCCCGCGCACCGCGGCGGACACCTCGTCGGGGGAGCCGAAGGGGTCGGTGCTGCCCTGCACGACAAGGGTGGGCAGCCCCGCGCCCACGGGGAGGGCGAGCTCGTCAGCACGGCTCCGGTCGGGTCGGCCCGGCGGGTGCAGGGGGAAGGCCAGGCAGAGCACGCCGCCGACCCCGGACCGGGGATGCCCGTCGACGACGCTGGTGCGGCAGGCCACCCGGGCACCGGCGCTGCGGCCGCCGACGACCCACGGCCCGGGCAGGGGTAGGCCGTGCGCGTCCTGCCAGTCCGGGCTCGCGAGGGTCGTCAGGACGTCGGTCCAGGCGCGGTCCAGGCTCGCCGGTCGCGTCGCGACGTTGCGTCCTGCCACCCGCCACGGCTGGTCGACGAGGACCACGGTCCAGCCCAGGTCACCCACGTCGGTCAGGGCCAGGACGTCGGCGGCGTCGCGCTGGCCCCCGGCCCCGTGGCCGAGCAGCAGCGTCCCGGACCTGCCGACGGTGGGGTCCGGGACGTGCGCGCGGACCTGCGCCGGGCCCTCCCCGGTCGCCACGTCGATGCGGGGGACCGCGGGCGGGTGCGACGTCATACCCCGACCACCTCGCCCGTGGTGGGGTCCACCGCCCCCTCGAGCTGCTCGCGCGCGAGGGGTTCGAGCAGCCGGGGGCCGTTGGTGCGGGAGGAGTTGACGGCGGTGCTCACCGGCCAGGCCTGGAAGCGCCCGGGGACGTGGGAGGCGTCGAGCAAGGAGCGCACGTCGTCGGGGGAGGTGAGGCCGGGGTCGAGCCAGTCCTCCCACTGCGCCGGCTCCAGCGCGACCGGCTGCCGGTCGTGGATGCGGTGCAGCCCGGGCTCGGCGGCGGTGGTGACGATCGTGTAGGACACGATCCAGGACGACGGGTCCTCGGCCGGGGCGTCGGGGGCCTTCCAGAACTCGTAGAGCCCGGCGAGCGCCAGCGGCACCTGGTCGGCCCGGGTGACGAAGAAGGGCTGCTTGCGCGGCCGGCCGCGGGCGTCGCGGGCGACGGGGCTGGCCTGCCACTCGTACCAGCCGGTGACCGGCACCAGGGCGCGGCGCCGGGCCGCTGCCCGCGCGAACGCGGGCTTGTCGAGGACCGACTCGGAGCGGGCGTTGGTCATCCGGGCGCCGACCGAGGGGTCCTTGGCCCACGATGGCACCAGGCCCCACGTGAGCAGACGGAGCTGACGCACGGCTGCGGCGTCCGCACCGGCGCCACGGGGGGCGCGGGTGAGGACGACGGGTGCCTGCTTGCTGGGGGCGACGTTGTGGTCGGGCGTGCCCGGTGGCGGTTCCTGCGGGTTCTTCAGCACGCTGCGGGAAGGCTCTGCGGTGGCGTCCAGGGCGACCTCGTAGGCCTCGACGAGCTCGTCGGGGGAGGCCGTCGCCGCATACCTGCCGCACATCAGCGACCCGACCTCACTGGGTGTAGCTCGCCAGGAAGTTGCCCATCCGCTCCAGCGCGGCCCGCAGGTCCGTGGCCCAGGGAAGGGTGACGATGCGCAGGTGGTCCGGGGTCGGCCAGTTGAAGCCCGTGCCGTGGACCACGAGGATCTTCTCGCGCTCGAGCAGGTCGAGCACGAGCCGCTCGTCGTCGTGGATCTCGTGGACCTCGGGGTCCAGGCGGGGAAAGACGTAGAGGGCGCCCTCGGGCTTGACGCAGGAGACCCCCTCCATCGCGTTGAGCATCGACCAGGCAAGGTCGCGCTGCTCGGCGAGCCGGCCCCCGGGTCGGATGAGCTCCTCGATGCTCTGGTGGCCCGAGACGGCCACCTGGATCGCGTGCTGGGCGGGGACGTTGGGGCACAGCCGGGTCGAGGCCAGCAGCTCGATCCCCTGCAGGAAGCCGCTCGCGTGGGAGGTCGGTCCGGTGATGGCGACCCAGCCTGCGCGGTAGCCGGCGACCCGGTAGGTCTTGGACAGCCCGTTGAACGTCAGGCAGAGCAGGTCGGGGGCCAGCGCCGCGATCGAGACGTGCTGCGCGTCGTCGTAGAGGATCCGGTCGTAGATCTCGTCGGCCATGATCAGCAGCGAGTGCTCCCGCGCGACCTCGGCGACCTGCTCGAGCACCTCGCGCGAGTAGACCGCGCCCGTGGGGTTGTTGGGGTTGATGACGACGATCGCCTTGGTGCGGGGCGTCACCTTGGCGCGGATGTCCTCGACCGAGGGGTTCCAGCCGTCCTGCTCGTCGCACAGGTAGTGCACCGGCGTGCCGCCGGCCAGGCTGGTGGCCGCCGTCCAGAGCGGGTAGTCGGGGGAGGGGATGAGGACCTCGTCCCCCTCGTCGAGCAGCGCCTGCAGGGTCATCATGATGAGCTCGGAGACGCCGTTGCCGAGGTAGACGTGGTCGACGTCGAGAGGGGGGAACTCCGGGACGTCCTCGTACCGCGCGACGACGGCCCGGCGCGCGGACAGGATCCCCTTGGACTCCGAGTAGCCCTGGGCGGTGGGAAGGGCGGCGATCATGTCTTGCAGGATCGTGTCCGGGGCCTCGAAACCGAAGGGCGCCGGGTTGCCGATGTTGAGCTTGAGGATGCGGTGCCCCTCGGCCTCGAGCTGGGCGGCCCGGGCGGCGACCGGCCCACGGATCTCGTAGAGGACGTTCTGCAGCTTCACCGGCTGGGTGAGGGGCCGCAGCTGGAGGGGTCGGTGCGCGGGGGTCACCGGACCAGTTTCGCACCCCCGGCCCCGGGGCGGTGGGACGGCACCCTCGCCTGGGTCCGGTCGCCGCAGGAGAGCGGCAAAGGTGCCCACGTCGCCCGACATCGCCCTGACCCGGGTCCGGGGGAATGCCCCATGGGGGGAGGGCGTTTCCCGCAGGTCCCCGCACCCCGCACAGGAGGCCACGCGTGCTGATCACCTCGCTCACCCACGGGGAGCGGACCGGAGCGAGCGCTCTGGTCGACGTTCCCGGGCTAGGCTGGTCGTCGATGGATACCGACCAGCCCACGATCGAGGACCTCGAGGCCGCCGCCCTGGCCGAGGCCGACGCCTCGGCCGACGTGTCGACCGAAACTCCCCACGAGCGCGCCGCCAGGTTCGAGCGGGAGGCGATGCCCCTGCTCAACCAGATGTACAGCGCCGCGCTCCGCACGGCGCGCAACCCCACGGACGCCGAGGACCTGGTGCAGGAGACCTACGCCAAGGCGTTCGCGGCCTTCCACCAGTACAAGCCGGGGACCAACCTCAAGGCCTGGATGTACCGCATCCTCACCAACACCTACATCAACACCTACCGCAAGAAGCAGCGCCAGCCGCTGGAGTCGGACGCCGCCGACGTCGAGGACTACCAGCTGGCGCGGGCGGCGTCCCACACCTCCAAGGGCTTGCGCTCGGCGGAGATGGAGGCGTTGGACCACCTCCCGGACAGCGACGTGACGCGTGCCCTGGCCTCCATCGGCGAGGACTTCCGGCTGGCGGTCTACCTCGCCGACGTCGAGGGGTTCTCCTACAAGGAGATCGCCGAGATCATGGAGACCCCCATCGGCACCGTGATGTCCCGGTTGCACCGGGGCCGCAAGCAGCTGCGCGAGATGCTCACCGACTACGCGGTCGGGCGCGGGGTCATCTCGCCCGCGGAGGAGGTCACGCGATGAACCACCACACGGACCAAGGACGTCAGGCCGACTGCGCGGACGTCGTCCTGCGGCTCTTCGAGTTCCTCGACAACGAGACCGGGCCCCTCGACCAGACGCGGATCCAGGCGCACCTCGACGAGTGCGGCTCGTGCCTGGCGGAGTACGAGCGGGACCTGCTCGTCAAGGCGCTGGTGCGGCGAGCCTGTGCCTGTCAGGAGGCGCCCCCCACGCTGCGCACGCAGATCATGACGCGCATCACCACGATCGACGTCGTGCGGGGACGCGACGAGGCCTGACCCACCCGGCCCTGTCGTGAGGGGTGACCTCAGGCGTTGGGCTTGCGCCCGTGGTTCGCGCCCTTCTTCTTGCGGTCGCGACGCTTGCGTGCACGCTTGCTCATGGCTGCCTCCGGGGGTCGTAGGTCGTCGGCCGCCTCGGGTCACGATCCGAGCAGGGTCGGATCCTCCTGGCGGCGGGGACGTGGGGTCACGATTCTCGCACACCGGACGGTCAGGGCCCCACCTTGCTGTGACCTACGTCACACTGTAGGTAAAGACTTGTTCAAGAAATGCCCGGCAGGCCGTCGCCGGCTCGATCGGGGTCGACCCCTGTGTCAGAGTGATAACAGCGCCTTATCCCGTGGCCGCCACCGACTGCCTTCCTGGCATTCCGAAAGGAGCACGACGTGCTTCAGATCCTGACCGACCTGCTCACCAGCGGGGTCCTCGACTCCCTCGCCGGCGTCATCGACATCATCTCCTGGGAGGACTGACGACCCAGGACCCACGGACGCGGGGGAGGCGCACTGGCGCCGACCCCGCGTCTGTGCGTGTCTGGCCCTTCGTGGCCCTGCTCGCCGCGACCGCGGTGCTGCTCGGCTGGTGGGGATGGGTCCTGGACGGGTCCCAGCCCGTCGACGTCACGGTGGTCGTGCCGCTCACGGTCCTCGGGGTTCTCGGGGTGATCCTGCGAGAGCGCAACCTGGGCCCGCACATCGGTGTGTCCGTGGCCACGGTCGTGCTCGCCACCGCGCTCCCGCTCGCAGGGTCTGTCGGTGCCGTGATCGTCGGCTTCTCCTCCTACGCCTGTGACGTGCGGCAGCAGCGGTTGAGGACGCGGGCCTTCAACGCGGCCATGTCGGCAGCGGTCGGCGCCGCGGGCGCGCTCGCCTACCTGGCCACGGGTGGGGTCCGGATCGCCCACATCACCCCCGGTCCGGCCGAGCTGGTCCTGAGGGTCGGCCTGCCGCTTCTCGTCGCGTACGCCGTGATGACCGTCGTCAACGCGGTCGCCATCGCGGTGATGTCAGCCCTCGTGCGGGGCACCCGGGTGCTGGAGCTGCTCGACCAGGTGTGGCGGAGCGTCGGGTGGGGATACCTCAGCCACGTGGTCATCGCCTTCCTCTTCGCGGTGCTCTGGGGCCCGGCCGGTCTGGGTGCCCTCAGCGCCGTCTTCGTCCTCGTCCCTCTCGTCGTCGCGCACTGGTCCATCGGTCGGGAGGCGCTGGCCCGTCGTGAGCACCAGGAGACGGTGACCACCTTCGTCGCCGCCCTGGAGCAGGCCGACCCGCACTCCGTGGGTCACAGCGCACGCGTGGCGGCGCTGGCCGACCAGCTCGCGCCCGCACTGGGGATCGGGGGTCAGGACGCGGAGGACCTCCGGTATGCCGCGCTCCTCCACGACATCGGTCTGGTCGCCGTGCGGTCCGAGCTGCCGGCCGACCCTGCCGCCCAGGAGATCGCCTACCTCTCCGCCATCAGCAGCCATCCGGAGGCGGGCGTCGCGGTGCTGCGGGACCTGGACTTCCTCACCGGTGCGCTGCCGGCCATCGCGCACCACCACGAACGCTACGACGGGCGCGGCTATCCCGCAGGGCTCTCCGGGGAGGACATCCCCCTGGCCGCGAGGATCATCGCCGTCGCGGACGCCTACGACGCGCTCATGGTCCGTCGGGGGCAGGGCAACCGCGGCCGGGACAGGGACGAGGAGTCGGTCGTGGCCGCGCTGCGGGCGCGGGTCGGCACCCACCTGGACCCGGTGGTGGTGGAGGCGCTCGCGGCCGCTCTCACCCGTCGACCCGGTGGGGTCCTGACGGAGCCGACGGCTGCCGGCGCCGCCGCGGCCACCGGCGCGCACGGCCCGTCCCCGGCCGTGCGCGACCACGACCACCCCAGCGTCAGTGACGCCTTCGCCGACTGGCAGCCCGAGGTCGTGGGACGCCCGTGACGCTGACCCCCGTCATCGCCCTCGTCGCCCTGCTGGCCATGCTCCTCGGGGAGACCTGGCGCGTCAGCGGTGCCGGGCTCGTCCGGGACGCACCGCTCGCGCAGGCCACTGCCACGGCCCTCGCCATGGCGACCGCCTGGCCGGTCCAGGGGCGACCCTTGGACTCGCTCGTCGGCCTCCTCGGGCCGCTGCTGCTGTCGCTGCTCCCGACGGTGGCGGTGCCTGCGCTGCGGGGAGCGTGGTCCGGTCTGGCGAGGGACATCGGGCGCACGGTGGCGACCGTGGTCACCGCCGGGCTCCTGGCGCGTGCGCCGTGGCTGGACGGCACCAGCCTGTTCTCGCGTCTGGCCGACCCGAGTGGGCAGCCGGGAGTCGTCGCGATCCTCATCCTGCTGGTGGCCGTGTCCGCCGTGATCGTCCCCGTCCTGGGGCGGGCGCTGCTCATGGCGGGGAGCGAGCGCAGCTCCCTCGTGGCACACCTCGGGGCCGAGCTCGGCCGGCACGGTCCCCTGGCGCTGGCCACCGCGTCCACGGCGGCGGTGACCGCGATCTCCCTGCCGGTGCTCGGCCCGGTCGCGCTGCTCCTCTTCCTCGTGCCCATGGGCGTGCTGCAGCCCGCGGTCACGAGGCAGCGGAGGATCAGGGCCGCCCAGCGCGAGATGCTCTACGCGCTGTCCCGGCTCACCGACCAGGCGGGTCTCACGGCCCCGGGGCACGGCACGCGCGTGGCCCGGCTGGCAGTGCCGGTCGCCCGGGAGGTGGGCGTGCAGGAGGCCGACCTGGCGGACGTGGAGGCCGCCGCCCTGCTCCACGACATCGGCCAGGTCGGGCTGACCCGGCCCATCCCGCGGGGCGCGACCGTCGAGGTCTCCGCGCTCGACCAGCGTCGGATCGCGGCCACCGGGGCGGCCATCCTGGCGCGGACCGCCGACCTGTCCCGGCTGGCCTCGGTCGTCGCCGACGTGGGCGCCCTCCACCACCGGGCTCTGGATCGGGGTGACGTCGCGCTGCCTTCCCGGGTCGTGCGGGTGGTGTCCGCCTACGACGACCTCACGGCCGTCGGCGACCGGCTCCACGGGGGACAGAGCCCGGTCGTCGCCCTCGAACGCATCCAGCGTTCGACCCCGCACGAGTACGACCCCCACGTCGTGCAGGCGCTCGTGCGTCACCTGGAGCGCCGAGGGGTCCTGGCCGCCGCCGACGTCGCCCGGCTCAGCGCGGTGGGGTGGGGGCTCGAGAGCTAGCCTGGGCAGGTGCTCCTCGCGATCGACACCTCCACGTCCGCCATCGGCGCTGCGCTGCACGACGGCACCCGGGTGCTGTCGTCGGTCGTCCACGAGGACCCTCGTCGGCACGCGGAGCTGCTGGCGCCGGCGATCGAGCAGGCACTGACTCACGCCGGCGTGAGCAGGGAGACCCTGACCCGCGTGGTCTGCGGCGTCGGCCCCGGACCGTTCACGGGGCTGCGCGTCGGGGTGGTCACGGCGCTCGTCCTGGCCCACAGCCTGGGACTTCCGCCTCCACGGGGTGTCTGCTCGCTCGACGCGCTCGCCCATGCCCTCGTGGGACGGCATACCGGCCCCGTCCTGGTGGCCAGCGACGCGCGGCGCAAGGAGGTGTACTGGGCGGTCTACGACGTCGGTCCGCACGGAGCGCACCGGCTGGACGGACCCGGCGTCGCGCGGGCGGCGGACCTGCGCGAGGAGGTCCGCTCCCTGCCGGTCGTCGGCCGGGGCGCGGAGCTGTATGCCGACTCCCTTCCGCACCGCCTTCCCGACGCCCCGCGGGACGTCGACCCGGCCGTGCTGGCCGGGCTGGCGCAGGCACTGCTCAGCGGCGAGCACCCGGACGCAGCCGTCGGTGGCGGCCTCGGTCTGCTCGACCCCGAGCCGCTCTACCTGCGCCGCCCCGACGCCGTCGCCGGCGTCCCGACCACCGCCGCCGCCCGATGAGGGTGCGCGAGGCCGGCTGGCGGGACCTGGCCGCGATGGCCGAGCTGGAGGCGCGGTGCTTCCCGGCGGACGCCTGGACCGACGCCACGTTCTGGTCCGAGCTCGCCCAGCGGCCACGGCGGACCTACTGGGTGGCGGTCGACGAGACGGACGGGTCGAGGCTCGTGGGTTACGCCGGGCTGGACCTGGCCGGGGAGGTCGCCGACGTCATGACGATCGCCGTCGACCCGGCGCGGCGCGGGGCTGGGCTCGGCGGGCAGCTCCTGGAGGTCCTGCACGAGGAGGGAGCCCGGGCAGGAGCGGGGGCGATGATGCTCGAGGTCCGCGCGGACAACGAGCCGGCCCGGCAGCTCTACAGCCGTCGCGGCTACGCCGTGGTGCACACGCGCCCCGGCTACTACCGGCTCGGTCCCGGCGGCGCGGCCGCGGTCGACGCCCTCGTCATGCGCAAGGAGCTGGTTCGGCCGTGAACGAACCGGTGGTGCTCGGCATCGAGACCAGCTGCGACGAGACGGGGGTCGGCATCGTGCGGGGTCGGACCCTGCTCGCCGACGCCATCGCCAGCAGCGTGGACGAGCACGCGCGCTTCGGCGGGGTCGTGCCGGAGGTCGCCAGCCGCGCCCACCTCGAGGCGATGGTGCCCACGATCGAACGCGCCTGCCGGGACGCGGGCGTGCGCCTGCAGGACGTGGACGCGGTCGCCGTCACGGCCGGCCCCGGCCTCGCCGGCGCCCTCGTCGTCGGGGTCGCCGCGGCCAAGGCGCTGGCGGTCGGGCTCGGGCGTCCGCTCTACGGCGTCAACCACCTGGCCGCCCACGTGGCCGTCGACGTCGTGGAGCACGGGCCGCTGCCGGAGCCGACCATGAGCCTGCTCGTCAGCGGGGGGCACTCCAACCTGCTCCTCGTGCCCGACGTCACGTGCGACATCACCTCGCTGGGGGCCACGATCGACGATGCCGCGGGCGAGGCCTTCGACAAGGTGGCCCGCCTCCTCGGGCTGCCCTTCCCGGGCGGTCCGCACATCGACCGGGTGTCCCGGGAGGGCAACCGGGTGGCGATCGACTTCCCCCGCGGTCTGACGACAGGACGCGACCTGCAGAGGTACCGCTTCGACTACTCCTTCTCCGGTCTGAAGACCGCGGTCGCCCGGTGGGTGCAGGCCCGCGAGGCCAGCGGTGAACCGGTCCCGGTCGCCGACGTCGCCGCCTCCTTCCAGGAGGCCGTCGTCGACGTGCTCACGCGCAAGGCCGTGCGCGCCTGCCGCGAGCACGGCGTGGACGACCTCCTGCTGGGGGGCGGCGTGGCTGCCAACAGCAGGTTGCGCGCGCTGGCCCAGGAGCGGTGCGACGACGCAGGGATCCGGCTCCGGGTGCCGCGCCCAGGCCTCTGCACGGACAACGGGGCGATGGTCGCCGCCCTCGGCGCGCAGCTGGTGATGAAGGGCCGGGACGCCTCGCGGCTGGACCTGCCGGCCGACTCCTCCCAACCCGTGGAGCAGGTCCGCGCCTGAACCGCCGACGCGGCCCGTGGGTCGCGACGCTCGCGGTGGGTGGCGGGGGCTTGCGCTCCGGGGCCGGCAGGCGGAGCATGGTCGCTCGTGCGTCTCTTCTGGGCCCATCCGGCCCGCCTGGTCACCCTGGGATTCCTCCTCCAGGTCCTCGTCGGCACCACGGTCCTGATGCTGCCGGTCTCGCGCGCGCCCGGCGCCCCGGCGGACCTGCTCGTCGCCGCCTTCACCACGGTCTCGGCGACCTGCGTGACCGGCCTGATCACGGTGGACACCGCCACCTACTGGTCGCCGTTCGGGCACGTCGTGATCATGGGGCTCATCCAGACAGGCGGCATCGGCGTGATGACGCTGGCCACGCTCCTGGCGCTCAAGGTGCGCGGCCGTCTCGGCCTGCGCACCTCGCTGGCCGCCCAGGCGGACTCGCACAGCCTGGACCTGACCGACCTGCGGGGTGTGCTGGTCAGGGTGGTGCGGCTGGCCCTGGCCATCGAGGTCGTCGTCGCCGTCCTCCTCACCCTGCGGCTGCGCCTGGGCTACGACCTGGGGTGGCCCCAGGCCCTCTGGCACGGCGTCTTCCACGCCGTCTCGGCGTTCAACAACGCCGGGTTCGCCCTCTACAGCGACAACCTCATCGGTTTCGTCGGCGACATCTGGATCATCGGGCCGGTGTGCGCGGCCCTCGTCCTGGGCGGGCTCGGCTTCCCCGTGCTGCGCGAGCTGCTCCGTGGCCGCAGGCCCTCGCGGTGGAGCGTGCACACCACGATGACGGTCTGGGGCAGCGCGGTCCTCGTCGTGGTCGGCGTCGCCGTCTTCTGGGTCTTCGAGGCCGGTCGCGGCGGCACCCTCGCCGGGATGTCCCCGTGGCAGCAGGCGGTCGGTGCCCTCGGGGGCGGGGTCTTCCCCCGGACCGCCGGCTTCAACGCGGTGGACTACGCCGCCGTCACCGACGAGGTGGAGGCCGTGACGATCGTGCTCATGTTCATCGGGGGTGGCAGCGCAGGCACGGCAGGGGGCATCAAGGTCACCACGTTCCTGCTCCTGGCGGCGGTGATCTGGTCCGAGGTGCGCGGTGAGCCGGACGTCGTGGTCGGGCGACGGCGGGTGGGCAGCGCCGTGCAGCGCCAGGCCCTCACCGTGGCGCTGCTCGCGGTCGGGCTGGTGATCAGCTCGACCATCCTGCTGATGACCCTCACGGACCTCGAACCGCTCGACCTGGGCTTCGAGGTCGTCTCGGCCTTCGCCACCGTCGGGCTCTCGACCGGCATCACCCACCAGCTCCCGGCGGCCGGGCAGGTCGTCCTCATGGTGCTGATGTTCGTCGGTCGTGTCGGCCCGATCACCGTCGCCTCCGCGCTCGCCATCAACACCCGTCACCGCCACTACCGATTCCCGAAGGAGCGCCCCATTGTCGGCTAAGAGGACCAGACCCCAACCGTTCGGCGGCACCGCCCCCGTCCTCGTCGTCGGGCTCGGCCGTTTCGGCAGCGCCGTCTGCGAGTCGCTCGTCCGCCAAGGGGTGGAGGTGATGGCCGTCGACGTCGACGAGGCGCGCGTGCAGAAGTACGCGGACGAGTTCACCTACACGGTCCGGGCCGACGCCACGGACGGCGAGGCCATGCGCCAGCTCGGGGTCCACGAGATCCAGCGCGCGGTCGTGGCCATCGGCTCCGACATCGAGTCCTCGGTGCTCAGCGTCATCACGCTCAGCGAGGCTGGCATCAGCACGATCTACGCCAAGGCGATCACGCGCAAGCACGGCAAGATCCTGACGAGCATCGGGGCCTCGCACGTCATCTACCCGGAGTACGTCATGGGTCAGCGGGTGGCCCACATGGTGACCGGAGGCCTCTCCGACTACCTCGAGTTCGAGGACGAGTTCGCGATCGCGCGCTGCTACGCCCCCGTGGAGACCTGGGACCGGACGCTCATGGAGTCGGCCCTGCGCTCGCGGCACACCATCACCGTGGTGGGGGTGAAACGGCCCGGGGAGGCCTTCACGTACGCGGTGCCCGAGACGGTCGTGCGCAGCGGGGACGAGCTGGTCGTGTCGGGACGGATCCCCGACGTCGAGCGGTTCACCGCGCTGCCCTCACGTCGGTGACGGCGTCAGGACCGGGGTCACGACGACCACGACCGGGGTCCCCGCCACCCGGGTGAGCACCAGCGTGGCCTCGCCCGCGGCCCGGTCGCCGCGCAGCCGCAGCTCGGCGCGGAACCGCTCCGGGTCGGTCGGGACGCCCCTCTTCTTGATCGTCACCCGTCCCGCGCCCCGCTCGCGCAGCCACGCGCGCACGACCTTGGCGTGCAGCGGCAGCACCTCCTCCACCGCGAACCACCGCGCCCAGGGGACGTCCACGAGCGCCGGCGCCACCACATACCCGGTCCCGGGGTCGGTCTCCTGCCCCCCGACCACGGCCGCCAGGGTCGGGGTCAGCCCCGCGGCGAGGACAGCTCGGTCCGGCTCGGCGAGCCAGGGTCCGGGGGAGGCGCCCGGGGCGAGCGGGGCGGGCGGGTCCGCGACGGGCTCGACGACGACCCATACGGTTCCGTCCCCGGTGCTGCGGCCCACCGCGGCGCTGATCCCCGGCCGCCGGACGGCGGCGCCCCACCACACGGAGCACTCCACCGCGTCCCCGTCGAGGGAGACCCACTCGGCCTCGGCTCCCGAGGGCAGGTCGCCGGCCGAGAACCCGGGTGACAGCTTGGCGCCGGTCGCTGCGGCCGTGGCTGCCACCGAGAGCACGTGCTCCCAGGACGGTGAGAGCTCCGCCAGCCGGAACGTTCGACGGGTGCGCCCCCGCACGTCGGCGACGCCAGGGGTGCGACGGGCGGGGTCGAGCCAGGCGCCGTCGCGCGTCGACGGCGCCACGTCGCCCACGTCCCCGTGCACCACCCGGGCCCGCGGGTATGCCGTGAGGTTGGCCTCGGCGGCGACGGCCACCTCCTCGTCCCTCTCGACCGCCGTCACCGCCAGGCCCGCCTCGGCCAGGGCGGTCGCGTCGAGCCCGAGCCCGCACCCCAGGTCCCACACGTGCTCGACCCCTGCCGCGACGAACCGCGCGGCGTGCCGGCGAGCCACCGCCGGCCGGGTCGCCTGCTCGGCACCGTCGACGGTGAGCAGCAGCCGCCCCGCCAGCGGTCCCAGCCGGTCGGCGGCACGAGCCCGCAGGCGCGACTGGGTCAGCGCGGCAGCCACCAGTGCGGGGTCGACACCCTCGGCCCGCAGGCGCGCGGTGAGCGCGAGCACCTGCGCCTCGTCGTAGGGCGGGAGCGCCTCCAGGAGCGCGCGGCCGGCGTCGTCGCGCAGTCGCAGCAGCAGGTCGGCCGCCTCCTGGCGGGCCGCGGGGTCAGGGGGCACCGCACCATTGTCAGGGCACGTACATTGTCCCTATGCCAGAGGTCCTGTCCCCGCGTCTCGTCCGACGACTGCGGGGCATGCGCCGCACCGCGCTGAAGCTGGCCGGGGTGACGGTCGCGGCACAGCTCTCGCTCGCCGCCGGTGTGGTCGCCGTCGACGCCGTCCGCAAGAGCCGCAGCGGCGAGGTCGCCCTCGCGCCGGACGACACCGCGATCGACGCGCAGGTGCACGGCCACACCTTCACCACCTACACCTACGGCCAGGACCTCTTCGACGCGATGCTCGAGGCGATCGAGGGGGCGCAGGACTACGTCTACCTCGCGTCCTACATCTGGAAGGGCGACGAGATCGGGCAGGCATTCAAGGACGCGGTTGTCCGCGCGGCCGACCGTGGCGTGCTCGTCTGCCTGGTCTACGACGGGTTCGCCAACCTCGTCGTGCGCCCGGCCTTCAAGCGGTTCCCCGCCTCGGTGCACGTGATGCAGTTCCCGGTGATCCGGGCGGCCGTCCCGCTCATCGACATCCGCAGCACCGGCCGGGACCACCGCAAGATCCTCGTCGTCGACGGCCGCGTCGGGTTCGTGGGCGGCTACAACATCGGGTCGACCTATGCCACCTCCTGGCGCGACACCCACCTGCGGGTCACGGGGTCGGGCGTGTGGGAGCTGCAGAACTCGTTCGTCGACTTCTGGAACAGGCACCGCCGGTCCGGGCTGCCCGAGCTGCCCGACAGCGGCTCGCCGACCTGGGACGGCTCGGTCCGCGCCGCCCGCAACGAACCCAGCCGGCTCATCTACCCCGTCCGGGCGCTCTATCTGGAGGCCATCGACCGGGCCTCCGAGCGGATCTGGATCACCCAGGGCTACTTCATCCCCGACCGGGAGGTGCTCGAGGCGCTGCTCGCCGCCGCCGCCCGCGGTGTCGACGTGCGGGTGATCATGCCGGAGCGCTCCAACCACGTGCTCGCCGACGTCGTGGCCCGTTCCTACTGGACGCAGCTGCTCGAGGGCGGGGTCCGGCTGCACCTCTACCAGGACGTCATGGTGCACGCCAAGACCGCGACCGTCGACGGGCGCTGGGCCACGATCGGCAGTGCCAACATCGACCGGCTCTCGCTGCGCGGCAACTACGAGATCAACATGGAGATCTTCGACGAGGTCCAGGCCGAGGTGATGGAGCGGATCTTCGGGCGCGACCTCGAGGACTGCCGGGAGCTCACCCTGGAGGAGTGGCTGGAGCGCCCCTGGTACTACCGCGCGCTCGAGCGCGGGCTGCGTCCGCTCGAGCTGATGCTCTGAGTCGCTGGCACTCGGCTTGACCGAGTGCTAATCACTGCCTAGATTCTTTCCTAGCACTCCGGGCACGCAAGTGCCAGCGGTCGTGAGACCGGCCGACCCCCGCGACGGCGGTCGGCTCGCGCCAGGAGTGGCATCCGCATGAACCACCACGCCGTCGGCGCCCGCCGGCCGGCTCACGAAGGGAAGGTAACCGTGTCGGTTTCCATCAAGCCGCTCGAGGACCGCATCGTCATCAAGGCCATCGAGGCCGAGCAGACCACGGCCTCGGGCCTGGTCATCCCGGACACCGCCAAGGAGAAGCCCCAGGAGGGCGAGGTCCTGGCAGTCGGTCCCGGCCGCTGGAACGAGGACGGCGACGAGCGCGTCCCGATGGACGTCAAGGTCGGCGACCGCGTCATCTACAGCAAGTACGGCGGCACCGAGATCAAGCACTCGGGGACCGAGTACCTCATCCTCTCGGCCCGCGACGTGCTGGCCATCGTCGGCTGACCTGGCTGACCTTCCTGTCCTCCCGGACAGACCCGCTGTGTGAGCGCCGCCCCGTCACACCCCGGCCCGCTCGGCCGAGGTGCGGCGGGGCGGTGGCCGTGCACACCCCATAACCCCCTGTTTGTGAAAGGAGCTGTGCGCCGATGGCGAAGCAGCTGCAGTTCAACGACAACGCCCGTAAGTCCCTGGAGCGTGGAGTCGACGCCCTGGCCAACGCCGTCAAGGTGACGCTCGGCCCGAAGGGTCGCAACGTCGTCCTCGACAAGAAGTGGGGCGCGCCCACCATCACCAACGACGGTGTGACGATCGCCCGAGAGGTCGAGCTGGACGACCCCTTCGAGAACCTGGGTGCCCAGCTCGCCAAGGAGGTCGCGACCAAGACCAACGACATCGCCGGCGACGGCACCACCACCGCGACCGTCCTGGCGCAGGCCATGGTCAAGGAGGGTCTGCGCAACGTCGCCGCCGGTGCTGCGCCCTCGAGCCTCAAGCGCGGGATCGACAAGGCCGTCTCGGCCATCAACGACCGTCTCCTGGAGACGGCCCGCGAGCTGGACGGCCGCGAGGAGATCGCCCAGATCGCCAGCCTGTCCGCGCAGGACCCGAGCATCGGCGAGCTCATCGCCGACGCGTTCGACAAGGTCGGCAAGGACGGCGTCATCACCGTGGAGGAGTCCTCCACCACGTCGATGGAGCTGGAGTTCACCGAGGGCATGCAGTTCGACAAGGGCTACCTCTCGCCGTACTTCGTGAGCGACACCGAGCGCATGGAGGCCGTCGTGGAGGACGCCTACGTGCTCCTGCACCAGGGCAAGATCTCCGCGGTCGCCGACCTGCTCCCGCTGCTCGAGAAGGTCGTGGGGGCCAGCAAGCCGCTGGTCATCATCGCCGAGGACGTCGAGGGCGAGGCCCTGTCCACGCTCGTCGTCAACAAGATCCGCGGCACCTTCAACGCCGTCGCGGTCAAGGCCCCCGGCTTCGGGGACCGTCGCAAGGCGATGCTGCAGGACATGGCGATCCTCACGGGTGGCCAGGTCGTCGCCGAGGAGGTCGGGCTCAAGCTTGACCAGGTCGGCCTCGAGGTGCTCGGCACCGCGCGCCGCGTGGTCTCCACCAAGGACTCCACGACGATCGTCGAGGGTGGCGGCGACCACCAGGCTGTCAGCGACCGCGTCTCGCAGCTTCAGGCCGAGTCCGAGAACAGCGACAGCGACTGGGACCGCGAGAAGCTCCAGGAGCGGATCGCCAAGCTCGCCGGCGGCGTGTGCGTCATCAAGGTCGGCGCGCACACCGAGGTCGAGCTCAAGGAGAAGAAGCACCGGATCGAGGACGCGGTCTCCGCGACCCGCGCGGCCATCGAGGAGGGCATCGTCGCCGGAGGCGGCTCCGCCCTCATCCACGCCTCCACCGCGGTGGACGACCTGGACCTCGAGGGTGACGAGGCCGTCGGCGCCAACCTGGTCCGCAAGGCCGTGCGCGAGCCGCTGCGCTGGATCGCCGAGAACGCCGGCCTGCAGGGCTACGTGGCGACCGCCAAGGTCGCCGAGATGTCCGCCGGCCGCGGTCTGAACGCCGAGAGCGGGGAGTACGTGGACCTCGTGGCCGCGGGCGTCATCGACCCGGTCAAGGTCACCCGGTCCGCGCTGCGCAACGCCGCGTCCATCGCCTCGATGGTGCTGACGACCGACACCCTGGTCGTGGAGAAGCCCGAGGACGAGGACGACGACCACGGGCACGGCCACAGCCACTGACCCGCACGCACGCAGGCCCCCGCCGGGACTCCCGGACGGGGGCCTGCGTGCGTGCGGGGGTGCGGTCAGACACCCGCTGCGGGGCGCGCCGCCTCCTGCGCGTCCTCGATGGCGTAGTGGGCGGCGCGCTCGTCCTCGGTCATGCCACCCCACACGCCGTAGGGCTCGTGGGCCGCGAGGGCGTGCTCGCGGCACCGGCGAAGAACCAGGCAGGTGCCGCACACCTGCTTGGCCCGCTCGTCGCGATGACGGCGGGCGGGTCCTCGTTCACCTTCGGGATGGAAGAAGACCTCGGGGCTGGCGGTCCGGCAGGCCCCTTGGAACTGCCACTCCCACAGGTCTGCCACCGGTCCCGGCTGGCGCGCGGTCTCTGCCACGTCGTTGGCTCCCCTTCTCGCGCGGACAGGCACACTCTAGTACCGAAAAGGGTCAGTGCCTCACCCCCGACCAACTAGGATTTGCGGCATGACCCCGGCTGACGACCACGCTTCCGTGCCCCCCGCGTTCGCACGCCTCGGCCTGACCTACGACGACGTGCTGCTGCTGCCCGGGGAGACCGACCTCACGCCCGACGAGATCGACACCTCGAGCCGCCTGACCAGGGAGATCACCCTGCGGGTGCCGCTGGTCTCGGCGGCCATGGACACCGTCACCGAGGGTCGGATGGCGATCGCGATGGCACGGCAGGGCGGCATCGGCATCCTGCACCGCAACCTGTCCATCGAGGACCAGGCCTACCAGGTCGACCTCGTCAAGCGCACCCAGACCGGTCGCATCACCAACCCGGTGACGATCGGCCCGGACGCGACGCTGGAGGACCTCGACACCCGCTGCGGTCAGTACCGTGTCTCGGGGCTGCCGGTGCTGGGACCGGACGGGCACCTGCTGGGCATCTGCACCAACCGCGACCTGCGCTTCACGCCGGTGGCCGAGTGGGACCGCACCCTGGTCTCGGACGTGATGACGCCGATGCCGCTGGTGACGGCACCCTCGGGGGTCGGCCGCGACGAGGCCACCGCCATCCTGCGCGCGCACAAGCGCGAGCGCCTGCCGCTCGTCGACGCCGAGGGCCGGCTCACCGGGCTCATCACGGTCAAGGACTTCGTCAAGTCCGAGCAGTACCCGCACGCCAGCAAGGACGGTCAGGGCAGGCTCCTCGTCGGTGCCGCGATCGGCTACTTCGGCGACGCCTGGGAGCGTGCCACCACGCTGGTCGACGCCGGGGTGGACGTCCTCGTCGCAGACACCGCGCACGGCCACGTCCGGCTGCTCATCGAGATGGTGCAGCGGCTGAAGTCCGACCCGGCGACCAGGCACGTGCAGGTGGTCGGCGGCAACGTGGCCACCGGTGCCGGTGCCCGGGCGTTCGTCGAGGCCGGTGCGGACGCCGTCAAGGTCGGCGTGGGTCCGGGGGCGATCTGCACGACCCGCGTCGTCACCGGCGTCGGGGCCCCCCAGCTGACCGCCGTCCACGAGGCGGCGGCAGCGACCCGCGACGCCGGCGTCCCGGTCATCGCCGACGGCGGTCTGAAGTACTCCGGCGACATCGCCAAGGCGCTGGTGGCCGGTGCCGAGTCGGTCATGATGGGCTCGATGCTCGCCGGCTGCGAGGAGGGCCCCGGCGAGCTGATCTTCGTCAACGGCAAGCAGTACAAGAGCTACCGCGGCATGGGCTCGCTCGGGGCGATGAGCTCCCGCGGCAAGAAGTCGTTCTCCAAGGACCGCTACTTCCAGGCCGAGGTCACCAGTGACGACCAGCTGATCCCGGAGGGGGTCGAGGGCAAGGTCGCCTACCGCGGGGCGGTCAGCGCGGTCGTGCACCAGATGGTCGGCGGGCTGCGGCAGGCGATGTTCTACGTCGGTGCGAGCACCGTGCCCGAGCTGCAGGAGAAGGGACGGTTCGTGCGCATCACGCAGGCCAGCCTCCAGGAGTCGCACCCCCATGACATCGAGATGACGGCCGAGGCGCCCAACTACAGCCGCTGAGGTCAGTCGAACTGCCAGGACCGCTTGGAGAGGCCGAACCAGAATCCCTCGACCGTGCTGCGGCCGGCGAGGTCGCCCGACGCCTCGGCGGCCCCCAGGGCGAGGTAGAGCGGCGCCCAGTGCTCGGTCCGCGGGTGCGCCTCCCGCGCGGCGGGCGCGCGGTGCTCGAAGTCGAGGACCGCGTCGACGTCGCCTGCCGCCAGGGCCTCGGCCGCCCACTGGTCGAACTCCGCCGAGGCGGCGGGCGGCGTGGTGTCGGGGCCCTTTCGCGGGTCGAACCAGGCCAGGTTGTGCGTCGTGAAGCCGGACCCGACGATCAGGGTGCCCTGGTCGCGCAGGGGCGCCAGGCGGCGTCCGAGCTCGAAGAGGTCGCGAGGCTCCAGGGTGGGCATCGACATCTGCAGGACCGGCACGTCGGCCTCGGGGAACATCTCCTTCAGCGGGACGTAGGCGCCGTGGTCCAGTCCCCGGGTCTCGTCCCGGTGGACGCCCCCGTGGACCTGGGCGCCGAGGAGCGCCTCGACGTCGTCGGCCAGCGCGGGCGCCTGGGGCGCGTCGTAGGTCACCTCGTAGTACTTCTGCGGGAATCCCCAGAAGTCGTAGACGAGCGGCTGCGGGGTCCGCGTCGCCGAGAGGGACAGCGGGGCGTTCTCCCAGTGGGCCGAGATCATCAGCACGTCGCGCGGCCGGGGCAGGTCCTGGGACCAGCCCGCCAGCTCGGCCGTCCACCGGGCGTCGTCGGCCAGCGGCGGGGCGCCGTGCGAGAGGTAGAGGATCGGCGTGCGCACGGCCGGGAGGGTCTTCATCCCCTCAGTATAAGTGACGCGTCACCTAGATGGCAACCGTCGGCCACCCACGGCTCCCGGGTGCGCCTGTTCGGCGCAGCGGCAGCCGCTGGGTAGCCTGTGGCGGTGAGCGAGATCGAGATAGGCCGGGGCAAGCGTGGGCGTCGTGCCTACTCCTTCGACGACATCGCCGTCGTCCCCTCCCGGCGCACGCGCGACCCGGAGGACGTCTCCATCTCCTGGCAGATCGACGCCTACCACTTCGAGCTGCCGGTGCTGGCGGCGCCGATGGACTCGGTGGTCTCGCCGGCGACCGCCATCGAGATGGGACGGCTGGGCGGCCTGGGCGTCCTCGACCTCGAGGGCCTGTGGACCCGCTACGAGGACCCCGAGTCCGCCCTGCAGGAGATCGGCGGGCTCGACCGGACGGCCACCACGGCCCGGATGCGGGAGCTGTATGCCGCACCGGTGCGCCCCGAGCTGATCACCGAGCGGCTGCGGGAGGTCCGCGCCGCCGGGGTCACGGTGGCGGGCGCCCTCTCGCCGCAGCGCACCCAGCAGTTCTGGAAGGTCGTCGTCGACGCGGGCGTGGACCTCTTCGTCATCCGCGGCACCACCGTCTCCGCCGAGCACGTCTCCAGCCAGGCCGAGCCGCTCAACCTCAAGC
Organism: Ornithinimicrobium jinqii; assembly: GCF_045032595.1. Lineage (NCBI taxonomy): Bacteria > Bacillati > Actinomycetota > Actinomycetes > Micrococcales > Ornithinimicrobiaceae > Ornithinimicrobium > Ornithinimicrobium jinqii. The sequence continues at coordinate 129,870 of NZ_JBJFZS010000018.1, read as the reverse complement.
GCTTCATCTACGAGCTCGACGTCCCCGTCGTCGTGGGGGGCGCCGGCACCTACACCGCCGCGCTCCACCTCATGCGCACCGGAGCCGCCGGCGTGCTCGTCGGCTTCGGCGGCGGGTCGGCCCACCGCACCCGCACCACGCTGGGGATCCACACCCCGGCTGCGACCGCCATCGCCGACGTGGCCGCCGCCCGTCGTGACTACCTCGACGAGTCCGGTGGGCGCTACGTCCACGTCATCGCCGACGGCGGGACCAGCACCTCGGGCGAGCTGGTCAAAGCGGTCGCCTGCGGCGCGGACGCCGTCATGCTCGGGGCGGCGCTCGCCCGGGCCGACGAGGCGCCCGGCGGAGGGTTCCACTGGGGCAGCGAGGCGCACCACCCGGAGCTCCCGCGCGGCGAGCGGGTGGACGTCGGCACGGTCGGTACCCTGGAAGAGATCCTCCTCGGACCGGCCGTCGCGGCGGACGGCACGACGAACATGATGGGTGCCCTGCGTCGAGCGATGGCGACGACGGGGTACACCGACCTCAAAGAGTTCCAGCGCGTGGAAGTGGTGGTGGCACCGTATGGCGACCGATGACTCGTATCCCGTCGACCCTCCCGGCGGCGACGACGACTTCGACCGGGTGGACACCCGCGCCGGCCGTCGGACGCGCGGCGGCGAGCGTGGCCGGGCCCTGCAGGTGCGCCAGGAGCAGGTCTACGTGCGGCGTCGCCGCGCGGTGATCGCCGGGCTGGGCGCCTTCCTCCTGCTCCTCGTGGCGCTCGTCGGCTTCTGGGTGCTTGACCGGCCGGGGTCGGGGGACGACGCCGCGACCGCCGGGGCCGGTGACGCGGTCGAGGCCGCGAGCGGCACCGGGACCGCGTCCGAGGCGTCGGCGGACGAGGACGCGGACGAGGGGGAGAAAGCCTCCGAGGAGGACGGGCCAGAGGCCACCGACCCGCTGTGGCAGAAGGAGCCTGTGGCGGTCGAGCGGCCCAGCGACACGACCGCGATGGAGCAGGTCGACTACCTGACAGGGAACATGACGCCCAAGTCGGTGATGGCCTCCGGCCACGGGCTGATGATCGCCAACAACATGATGTACCAGCACACCTCCACCGTCTACGACGCCACCACCCGGGAGCAGGTGGCCGTCCTCGACGACTCCCTCGACCTGGCCGAGTTCGGCGTCGAGGGGCACCCCGGCATCTCCAAGGGGTCCCCGGTCGAGGCGGTGTGGACCGACGACGGTCGTTACGCCTACGTCTCGCAGTACACGATGTACGGCGAGAACTTCGGGGTCGAGGGCTTCGACGCCTGCACCAAGGACAGCGGAGTGGGCGACTCGATGGTCTACCGCTTCGACGCGGAGGAGCTCGCCTGGGACCAGGTCATCCGGGTCGGTGCGGTGCCGAAGTACCTCGAGATCACCCCGGACCAGAGCACGATCCTGGTGAGCAACTGGTGCGACGCGACGCTGTCGGTCGTCGACGTGGAGAAGGGCCAGGAGATCAAGGTCATCGACGTCAACGCCTCGCCGCGCGGCATCGCGACCATGCCGGACAGCAACACCGCCTACGCCGTGGCGATGTACGCCGAGGAGCTCTACGAGATCGACATCGAGGCCGGGACGAGCGAGGTGGTGATGAACACGGCGCTGCGCCCCCGCCACCTCAACATCAGCGAGGACGGCCGCTGGCTCTACCTCACCGCCAGCGCCGGCAACGCGATCGTCAAGATCGACACCGAGACGATGGAGGTCGTCGACCAGGTCACGCCCGGGCTGGAGCCGCGGAGCGTCACCCTGTCCCCGGACGAGACGGCGCTCTACGTCGTGAACTACAACGAGGCGTCGGTCTCCAAGATCCGCACCTCGGACATGGAGCTGATCGACAAGCAGCAGGTGGACGCGGACCCGATCGGGATCGACTACGACCCGGTGACCAACACCGTCTGGGTCGCCTGCTACAACGGCGCGATCTACGTCTTCGACGACCAGAGCACCCCGTTACCCTGACGGGGTGATCCGGACCGCCCTCAAGCCACGTTGGTTGGCGCTGCTCGCGCTCCTGGTGGTCGTCGTGTGGTCCTTCACCCAGCTCGGTCTCTGGCAGCTCGGCGTGAGTTCCAACGCGGCGTCGCGTGAGCTCGCGGAGGCGCAGGCGGCCCGCCCGACCGAGTCCCTCGGCGCGGTCACGGCTCCCCACCAGCCCTTCCCGCAGGACGGGGCGGGGCTGTCGGTGACCACCACGGGGGAGTATGTCGTGGCAGACCAGTTCCTCGTGCCCGACCGCCTTCTCGAGGACCGCGCGGGCTACTGGGTGGTGACCCCGCTGCGCACCGACGCGTCCGGCGAGGAGGCTCTGCTCCCGGTGGTGCGCGGCTTCGTGACCGACCCGGCGCTGGCCGACCGGCCGTCGCCGGCGACGGTGCGGGTGACCGGCACGCTGGCCCCCAGCGAGGCACCGGTCCCGGGGTCGCAGCCGGAGGGTCAGCGCGGTTCGATCGACACGGCCGACCTGGCCAACGACTGGGACGGCGCGATCTACAGCGGTTTCGTCTTCCTCGTGGAGGAGGAGCCCGCCGTGACCGCCGCCGCCGTGGACCGGATCCCGCCGCCGGTGTTCGGCGAGTCCGGCGTCGTCTGGCGCAACGTCGGCTACGGCCTGCAGTGGTTCGTCTTCGCCGGCTTCGCCGTGTACATGTACCTCCGGTTCCTTCGCGACGACACGCTCAAGGACCGACCCGCCGCCCCAGCCCGTCCCGCTCTCGTCCCTACCGCCAGCCAAGGAGACACTCCATGACCCCCCGCGCCAAGCTCCTGTTCTTCCGCGTGATGGCCTTCGTCGTCGGCGTGGGGCTGCTGCTGCTGGTGGCCCACATGGTGCTGCGCTACGGGTTCGACAATCGGGCGCTCGCCTGGTGGCCGGCACCGCACGGCTGGGTCTACATGGTCTACCTCGTCGCGGTGGCGCTGCTCGGCTTCGAGCTGCGGTGGGGCCTGGGCAGGATGGTGCTCGTCATGCTCGCCGGCTGCGTGCCCTTCCTGTCGTTCTGGGTCGAGCACCGCGTGCACACCGCGGCCTCGGCGCAGATCGCGGCCGGGCGCACCGACGCGGATAGGGTGTCCGCGTGACCCAGCCCCTCGACCAGCGACCGGTCCTCGTCGTCGACTTCGGCGCGCAGTACGCCCAGCTCATCGCCCGCCGCGTCCGGGAGGCGAACGTCTACAGCGAGATCGTGCCGCACACGATGCCGGCCGCCGAGATGCTGGCCAAGGACCCCGCCGCGATCATCCTCTCCGGCGGACCTTCCTCGGTGTACGCCGAGGGGGCGCCGGCCCTGGAGGAGGCCGTGGTCACCGCCGGTGTGCCGGTCCTGGGCATCTGCTACGGGTTTCAGGTGATGGCTGCCGTCCTGGGCGGGGAGGTGGCCCGGACCGGGTCCCGCGAGTACGGCGACACCGTGGCCGCGGTCACCGACACGACGAGCACCCTGTTCGCCGGACAGCCGGGCGGCCAGCAGGTCTGGATGTCGCACGGCGACTCGGTCACCGTGACGCCGCCCGGGACACGCGTGACGGCGACCACCCCCGGCGCTCAGGTGGCGGCCTTCGAGGACGACGAGCGGCACCTCTACGGCGTGCAGTGGCACCCCGAGGTGCTCCACTCCGCGCACGGCCAGGAGGTGCTCACCAACTTCCTGGTCAGCGGTGCCGGCATCGAGCCCACCTGGACCAGCGACAACGTCGTCGAGCAGCTCGTCGCCGAGATCCGTGGGACGGTCGGGGAGGACCGGGTGATCTGCGGCCTCTCCGGGGGCGTCGACTCCTCGGTGGCGGCAGCGCTCGTCCAGCGGGCCGTGGGCGACCAGCTCACCTGCGTCTTCGTCGACCACGGGTTGCTGCGTGAGGGTGAGGCCGAGCAGGTGGAGGAGGACTTCGTCGCCGCGACCGGCGTCGACCTCGTCGTGGTGGACGCGCGCGAGCGGTTCCTCTCCGCCTTGACCGGGGTCAGCGATCCCGAGGAGAAGCGCAAGATCATCGGCCGGGAGTTCATCCGGGTCTTCGAGCAGGCGGCCCGCGACGTCGTGCGCGCGCACGAGGGGTCGGACGCGGACCACCGCGGCGACCACCCGGTGAAGTGGCTGGTCCAGGGCACGCTCTACCCCGACGTCGTCGAGTCCGGCGGAGGCTCAGGCACCGCCAACATCAAGAGCCACCACAACGTCGGCGGACTGCCTGCCGACCTGCAGTTCCAGCTGATCGAGCCGCTGCGGGCCCTCTTCAAGGACGAGGTCCGCCAGGTCGGGCTGGAGCTCGGCGTGCCCGAGGTGATCGTGTGGCGCCAGCCGTTCCCGGGGCCGGGCCTGGGCATCCGGATCGTCGGCGAGGTCACCGGCGAGCGGCTGGAGATCCTGCGCCGCGCCGACGCCATCGCGCGGGCCGAGCTCAGCGCGGCCGGTCTTGACCGCGCCATCTGGCAGTGCCCTGTCGTGCTGCTGGCCGACGTCCGGTCCGTCGGCGTCCAGGGCGACGGCCGCACCTACGGACACCCGGTCGTGCTGCGCCCCGTCTCCAGCGAGGACGCGATGACGGCCGACTGGACCCGGGTGCCCTACGACGTGCTGGCCCGGATCTCCTCGCGCATCACCAACGAGGTGGAGGACGTCAACCGCGTCGTCCTCGACGTCACGAGCAAGCCGCCGGGCACGATCGAGTGGGAGTAGGCCACCTCGGCTCCTCCCCTGCGGACCCCCCCGGTCGAGGGGAGGACGGGGGCGTGAGCTGCGTGAGCCGGGTGGTCCGGCTGGTCCTGCTCGGCGTCGTGGCGCTGGTGGTCGCCGTGCTCGCGCGCGACGTCACCGGCCCGGCGGCGGCGACGCCCTCACCGGCCGAGGTCGAGGTGGTCGTCGAGTACTACTACGGCGAGGACTGCCCCGTGTGCGCCGTGACCGAGCCGTGGTTGAAGGACCTGGAGGCCCGCACGCCCGGGATGCGCCTGGTGTCGGTCGAGGTGTGGAACGACGACGTCGGCCGGGTGCGTCTTCAGGATGCGCTGGAGCGGTACCACGTCCCGGCGGTCGGCGTGCCGGTGGTCTTCGTCGGCGAGCGGGCCTGGGTGGGCTTCCGCGAGGGTGTGCACGACGTCCAGATCGAGGAGGAGGTCCAGCGCTGCGCCGAGACCGGCTGCCCCGACCCCGCGGACGTCCGACTGCCGGAGGGCACCTCCGGCACCGTCACCACGGGAGAGGTGTGCGAGGGAGACCCGGACAACCCGTTCCGGTGCGCCCCTGCGGATGACACCTCCGACGTGCTGCGCCTGCCGCTGGTCGGCGACGTCCACCTCGGCGAGCGCTCCCTGCTCGTCTCCACCGTCCTGATCGCCGTCGTGGACGGCTTCAACCCCTGCTCGCTGTGGGTGCTGACCGTGCTCATCGCGCTGTCGCTCCACTCGGGCTCCCGCCGCCGGACGATGATCATCGGGGTGACCTTCATCACGGTCACAGCCCTCATCTACGCGCTGTTCATCGCCGGCCTCTTCACGGTCTTCACCGTCGTGGCCTTCGCGCCGTGGATCAGGATGGTGGTCGCCACGGTCGCGCTCCTCTTCGCCGTGGTGAGCATCAAGGACTACTTCTGGTTCAAGCGAGGGCTCTCGTTCACGATCGCCGACGACAAGAAGCCCGGCATCTACCGGGGCATGCGGCGGGTGCTGGCGCAGGGCGACAACCTCCTGGCGCTGGTCGGGGCCACGGTCGTCCTGGCGGCCGGGGTGTCGCTGGTGGAGTTCGGCTGCACCGCCGGCTTCCCGCTGCTGTGGACCAACCTCCTCAGCGCCCAGCAGGCTACCGTCACGACCTTCGTGGTGCTGCTGCTGGTCTACATGCTGATCTACCAGCTGGACGAGCTGGCCATCTTCACCACAGCCGTGGTCACGATGCGCGCCTCCAGGATGCAGGAGCGGCACGGCCGGATCCTCAAGCTCGTCGGCGGCATGCTCATGCTGACCCTGGCCGTCGTCGTCATCGTCGACCCCGACCTGATGAGCGGGGTGGGCTCCTCGCTGGTCGTGTTCGCCCTGGCGCTGGGCGCCACCGCGCTGCTGCTGGTCGTGCACCGGGTGCTCCTGCCCCGCCTGGGAATCCACGTCGGCTCGGAGACCGACCTCGCCCCCGACGTGGACGCACCCGCGGACAAGACCAGCGCGAGCGGCACGGCGTCCCCGGCCCGGCGAGACCCGCCACCCGTCTGACGCGCGACGAGCCGCGGCCCGGACCCGGTCCGCAGGTAGGCTGCGACGGCGTCGTCCAAGGAGAGAGAAGCATGAAGAGTCACCTGTCCACACGCCCTCCGACACCGGATGCGCTCCGGTCCTGCGCCCGGCGGGCCGCTGCGGACCAGACGCCACCCTGGTGTGTTGCCCACGCGTCCGACCGGGCGTGAGGGGTATGCGGCCACGCACCACCGCCGCGCTCGTCGCGGGGCGTGCAGCTCGGCTCGCGTCGCGTCTGCGCGGCGGCGGGTCCGCCCTGCCCGGGCTCGTGGCGGAGAAGATCGACCCCGCGGTGCTGCGGCACACCCTCGGGTCCTTGCCGCGGGGCGTCGTCGTGGTCTCGGGCACCAACGGCAAGACCACGACCACCAAGATGCTCGTCGCGCTGCTGCGCGCGCACGGCTGGCGGGTGTTCACCAACCCGACGGGGTCCAACTTCACGCGCGGCGTCATCTCCTCGCTCCTGGGGGAGGTGAGGCTGAGCGGGCGGCTGGACGCCGACGTGGCGGTCGTCGAGCTCGACGAGGCGCACGCGCTGCACTTCGCGGCCCAGGTGCCGCCGACGCACGCGCTGCTGCTCAACGTCGCGCGCGACCAGCTCGACAGGTTCGCGGAGATCGACCACACCGCCCGCCTGCTGACCCAGCTCGGTGAGCAGACCACGACGGGTGTCGTGCTCAACGCCGACGACTCGTTCATCTCGCGGGTGCGCGGACAGCTGCGGCCCGGGGTCGAGGTGCGCTGGTTCGGCGTCGACCCCAGCATCGCGGACCGGTTGCCGGAGCTGCAGGAGGCCGACGTGCGGTTCGAGGGCGCGGACGAACGGCCCCAGATGGGTGACCACGACGGTCTCCTGCTTCCCGACGACGACGGACGTGCGCTCACCGTCCGCTTCCCCGGCGGGGTCGACGTCGGACCGGTGACGCTGCGCCAGCGCGGCCTGGCCGCGATGATCAACGCCACCGCGGCGACGACGATGGCGCGGCAGCTGCTCGGCGACGAGTTCAGCGCCGAGGTCGCGGCCCAGTCGCTGGCGGCCGTCAACCCGCCGTTCGGCCGGGGCGAGGTCATCGACGTCGACGGGGCCCCGCTGGAGCTGGTCCTCGTGAAGAACCCGGCCGGCTTCACGGTTGCCCTGGGCACCTACGGCACCGAGCCGGTGGACACGATGATCGCGATCAACGACAACTACGCCGACGGGCGGGACGTGTCGTGGCTCTACGACGTGTCCTTCGAGTCGCTGCGCGAGCGCGGCGTGGCGCTGACCAGCGGCGTGCGCGGCTGGGACATGGCGCTGCGCCTGCGCTACGACGGTGTCGAGGTCGCCGACGTGGAGACGGACCTGGACCGCGCGCTCGACCGCTTCCTGGCGGACCACCGCGCCCGGCCCACCCGCATCTTCTGCACCTACACCGCGATGATGCACCTGCGGCGGCGCCTCGCCGACCGCTACGGCCTGGCCCGCTTCGGAGAGGACCCCACGGCATGAGCGCTCTGCCCCCCGAGTTCGGCGACGGGCTGCCCAGCGCGATCACCGGGCTGGCCGACGTCCCCGCGGACAAGGGCGAGGTGCACGTCGTGCACCTCTACCCCCGCGAGATGAGCATCTACGGCGACCTCGGCAACACCCGCTGCCTGGCGGCCCGGCTGAGGTGGCACGGCTACACCCCGGTCGTCCACGACCACCACCCGGGTGGACCCTGGCCCGCGCGCGCGGACCTCGTCCTCGGCGGCGGTGGCCAGGACAGCGGGCAGCTGCGCGTCCAGGACGACCTCGCGACCAACGCCGACAGGCTCAGGGGGCTGGCCGAGGACGGCGTGCCGATGCTCATGATCTGCGGGATGTACCAGCTCTTCGGCGAGGCGTTCATCACCGTCGAGGGCGCGCGCCTGCCCGGGCTGGGCATCCTCGACGTCACCACCCGCGGCAACGAGACCCGGATGATCGGACCGGTCGTGCTGGACACGGAGTTCGGCTCGGTCGTCGGCTACGAGAACCACTCCGGCTCCACGGTGCTCGGGCCGGACCAGGGCGCCTTCGGTCGGGTCCGGCACGGTCACGGCAACAACGGTGCGGACGGCACCGAGGGCGCGCGCGTCTCCAACGTCGTCGGCAGCTATCTCCACGGGCCGGTGCTCCCCGCCAACCCCGAGCTCGCCGACGGCCTCCTGCGGATCGCGGCCGAGCGGGCGACGGGGGAGTGGGCGCCCGGCGTCGTCGACGACACGGTCGCGCTCGAGGCTCACGACCGGCAGGTCCGTCGGCTCCTGGGCTGACGGACCCTCCGCCGCCGGGTCAGGCGGGCAACCGGTCGTTTACCGCGGCCCGCCGGTCGGGACCGACCCACCACGACCCCAGCGCCGCGATGCCGAAGGGCACGACGAGCAGGTGCGCATAGATGGCGTAGAGCAGGGCCGTGGCCGACGCGGCTCCACCGTCGCCACCGAAGAGGACGAGCAGTCCCGCCGTCCCGACCTCGGTCACCCCCAGACCGCCGGGCGTCACGGCCACGACGGTGAGCAGCTGGCGGAAGGTGTAGGCGCAGATCAGCTCGGCCACCGGCAGGTCCAGCCCGACGACGCGCGCGGCGAGCCAGTACAGCCCGAAGAGGAACACGAACTGGCCGGCCATCCCCGCCGTCATCTGCGGCCAGCCCCTCCGCACCACGGCCTCGATCCGGTGCCGCTGGTCGGTGACGACGTGGGCGATCCCGCCGCCCTCGCGCACCGTGCGGCTGAAGGGGGACAGGAGGGCCCGCAGCACCACCGCCACCACCGCAGCCACCCGGTCCGAGAAGATCATGAGCGCGCAGACGACGACCAGCCCGGTCCCCACCGCTCCCGCCACGAGCGCGCCCTGCACGACGACCCGCGGTGCGTCGATGGGCGCCACGACGAGGACGAGGCAGCCCACCACGGGCAGCACGAGCCGGGCCAGGACGTTCCACAGGCCGGTGACCAGGAACGACGACGAGATCGCCCGTCTCGCGAAGCCCCACGACCGCAGCATCTTCCAGGACAGGGCGGCCCCGGCCGCCGCGCCCAGCGGCACGATGTTGGCGACCGTCGCGGCGACCGCGTTGACCCGCAGCGCCTGCGGGACCCGCAGCTCGGGCAACGAGCCGATCAGCACCCAGGTGTAGCAGAGCAGCCCGGCGAGCAGCAGCGCCCCCATCGCCAGCGCCGTGTGCAGCCGGACCCGCGAGAGCTGGGCCCAGATGGCCTCCCAGGAGGTGTCCATGAGGTGCGGCAGCCCGTAGGCGATGAGCAGCACGACCAGCGACAGGCCCACCAGGGACTGGACCGCCTCCCGCCAGCCCAGCCCCGGCAGTGCGGGACCGGTGCTCGTCATCGCGCCGCCCTGGCACCGCGGTCGGACAGCAGCCACCACAGGCCGGCGACGGGCAGCACCAGCGGGATGAAGAGGTAGCCCCGGCCGAACGCGCTCCACACCGTCGCGTCCGGGAACATCTCGGGCGCCAGCAGGCTCCAGGTGCCGACCACCAGGACCCCCACCAGCTCCACGCTCAGCGCCACCACGCTCACCCACCAGGCCCGGTGCCCACGCAGCGAGAGGGAGACCAGTGCGACGACATACACGCTCGCGGCGAGGGCGGACAGCGCGTAGGCGAGCGGGGCCTGCTCCCAGCGCGTGCTGATCTGGGCCGCCGACCTCGACACTGTCCCGATGACGAAGATCAGGTAGAGCGCCAGGATGACCCGCCCCGGCCCGTGGCGGCGGTCGCCCGGGTCGGCGCGGGGTGCTCTCACGGCAGCATCCCGACGCCGTGCCAGATCTGCGCCGTCCGGGCCCCCATGACGGCGACGGTGAAGGCCGCGACCGCGAGCACGAAGGTGCTCCAGCGGGTCGGCTCCTCGCGCGCCCAGATGAGGGCCAGGGCCGGCAGGAAGGCGATCGTGACGAGGTAGGCCCACAGCTCCCAGCCGGGCCCCACCGGTGAGGCGCCCGAGACCTGGCGCACCAGGTAGAGGCCCGCGTAGGCGAGCACGCCGGCCTGCAGCAGCACCATGAGACCGACGGTGACCCGCCCGGGTGCGCGGCCGTTGAGCCCGCTGACGAGGCACAGGAGGGCGATCACCATGCCGGCCACGAGCAGGGCCGTGGTCGGGGGGTCGAGGTAGGCCGAGGAGCCGTCGGTCATGGGCGCCCACCTCGGGCGGTGCGTGGGGAGGTCACGGGCATCAGGGTATGCCGCCGGCTCCTGTGGACGGGCCAGGGGCGTCGGCGGGCGCGCCTAGGATGAGGGACGATGAGCAGCCTCTTCGACCACCTCACCTTCGACCTGCCGATGCCCCCGCTGTCGGCGTCGTCGGCGAGCGGGCACGCCGACGAGGTTGACGACCGCGGGGTCCCCGCGTGGGCACTGGGGGACGGTGAGGCACCACCACCGCGGGCCGGGAGGCCGCAGCACGAGGGGCGCAGCGTCGCCGAGCTCCTCGCCGGTCTCAACGAGCCCCAGCGCGAGGCGGTGACGCACGCCGGCAGCCCGCTGCTCATCGTCGCCGGCGCAGGCTCGGGCAAGACCCGGGTCCTGACCCACCGGGTCGCCTACCTGCTCGCGGAGCGCGGCGTCCACCCGGGACAGGTGCTGGCCATCACCTTCACGAACAAGGCGGCCGCCGAGATGCGCGAGCGGGTCGCGACCCTCGTCGGCCCGAGGGCCAAGGCGATGTGGGTCTCCACCTTCCACTCCGCCTGCGTCCGCATCCTGCGCCGGGAGGCGACGACGGCCGGGCTGCGGTCCAGCTTCTCCATCTACGACGCCGCCGACAGTCAGCGGCTCATGGGCATGGTCATCCGTGACCTGGACCTCGACCCCAAGCGCTACCCCGCCCGGGCGTTCCTGTCCAAGGTGTCCTCGGCCAAGAACGAGCTGGTCGACGAGGAGACCTTCGCCTCCCGGGTGGGCAACAACCCCTACGAGCAGAAGGTCGCCGAGGCCTACACCCTCTACCAGCGCCGCCTCCGGGCCGCCAACGCCCTCGACTTCGACGACATCATCTCCACGACCGTGCACCTGCTCCAGGCTTTCCCGGACGTCCGTGAGCACTACCGCCGCCGCTTCCGGCACGTCCTCGTGGACGAGTACCAGGACACCAACCACGCGCAGTACACCCTCGTCCGCGAGCTCGTCGGCGAGGTCGGCGACATCGTCGACGGGGCCGGGCGAGCCCTGCCGCCGGCCGAGCTGTGCGTCGTCGGTGACGCCGACCAGTCGATCTACGCCTTCCGCGGCGCGACGATCCGCAACATCGTCGAGTTCGAGCAGGACTACCCCGACGCCCGCACGATCCTGCTCGAGCAGAACTACCGCAGCACCGCGACGATCCTGCGCGCCGCCAACGCGGTGATCGCCCGCAACCCCAGGCGCCGCGAGAAGAGGCTGTGGACCGACGCCGGGGAGGGTCACCCCATCGTCGGCTACGTCGCCGACAGCGAGCACGACGAGGCATCCTTCGTCGCCCGCCGGATCGACCAGCTCGGCGACGAGCGCGGCGTGCGTCCCGGCGACGTCGCCGTCTTCTACCGCACCAACGCCCAGTCGCGGGCGCTGGAGGAGGTCCTCGTGCGCACCGGCCTGCCCTACAAGGTGGTCGGCGGCACGCGCTTCTACGAGCGTCGCGAGATCAAGGACGCGCTGGCCTACCTGCGGGTGCTGGCCAACCCCGCCGACGACGTCAACCTGCGCCGCATCCTCAACACCCCCAAGCGGGGCATCGGCGACCGGGCGGTCGGCGCGGTCGGCGCCCTGGCCGAGCGCGAGCGCATCCCTTTCGTGGCTGCGCTGGGCCGGGCCGAGGACGCCCCGGCCATCGCCACCCGTTCGGTCGCGGCGATCCAGGGCTTCACGGCGCTGCTGGAGGAGCTGGGGCAGCTGGCGGCCGACGACGCGACGGGGGTGGGCGACCTGCTGGAGACGATCCTGGACCGCACCGGCTACCTCGCCGAGCTGCGCGCCAGCACCGACCCGCAGGACGAGACCCGGGTGGAGAACCTCGCCGAGCTGGTCGCGGTCGCCCGCGAGTTCGACGACAACTACCCCGAGGGTGGCCTCGTCGACTTCCTCGAGCAGGTCTCGCTGGTGGCGGACGCCGACGAGATCCCCGAGGGCGACGAGTCGTCCGGGGTCGTCACCCTCATGACGCTGCACACGGCCAAGGGGCTGGAGTTCCCGGTCGTCTTCCTCACCGGCCTGGAGGACGGCACCTTCCCCCACCAGCGCAGCCTCGACGACCCGGCCGAGCTGGAGGAGGAGCGGCGCCTGGCCTACGTCGGCATCACCCGGGCCCGCGAGCAGCTGCACCTGTCGCGTGCCGGCAGCCGGGCGGCGTTCGGGTCGCCGCAGTGGTTTCCGGCCTCGCGCTTCCTCGACGAGATCCCGCCCGAGCTCCTCACCTGGGAGCGGACCGACGCCGACCGCTCCAGCTTCGCCGGTCGGCCCTCGGCGGCGGAGGGCCTGGGCTGGTCCGGGGGGTATGCCGCTCGCGGCGGCTCGGGCGGGTACGGGTCCCGCGGCGGTGCCGGCGGTCGGCCCGACGTCGTCCGGCTCGACCCGCGGGGGAGCGCCCCGCGGACGCCGCGCAGCGAGGCGGAGGTCGCCGAGCTCGAGGCCCTCTCTGCGGGCGACAAGGTCAGCCACGACACCTTCGGGCTGGGCACGGTCGTGCGGGTCGAGGGCACCGGCAGGCACACGATGGCGCACGTCGACTTCGGCGACGTCGGCGTGAAGCGCCTGCTCGTCAGGGTCGCCCCGCTGGTGCGGCTGTGAGCGCTCCGCAGACGCCATCCGGCTCCGGGCGCCGCCTTCCGTTGCGATAGTCTCTGGCCCATGTCGTCTGCACCGATGCGCGTCGTCGTGGCCAAGCCCGGCCTCGACGGCCACGACCGGGGAGCCAAGGTCGTCGCCCGCGCGCTGCGCGACGCAGGGGTCGAGGTCATCTACACCGGTCTTCACCAGACGCCCGAGCAGATCGTCGCGGCGGCCCTCGCCGAGGACGCCGACGCGGTGGGCCTGTCGGTCCTCTCCGGGGCGCACCTCACCCTCTTCAAGAGGGTCCTCGACCTGCTCGCCGAGCAGGACGCCGCCGACATCGTGGTCTTCGGGGGCGGGATCATCCCGGCCGAGGACATCGCGGTGCTCAAGGAGATGGGTGTGGCCGAGGTGTTCACCCCCGGCGCCCGCACGAGCGACATCACGCGCTGGGTGCACGAGCACCTGGCGACCCCTGACTAGGGCCTTCGTCGGCCCGGCACCCTCACACCACCCACCACCTCACACCGATGGGAATCTGACTCGTGGATCTGTTCGAGTACCAAGCACGCGACATGTTCGAGAAGCACGGCGTGCCCGTGCTCGCCGGCGCCACCGCCGACACCCCGGAGGAGGCGCGGGCGGCTGCCGAGCGGATCGGGACGAGGTCCGGCGGCGTCACGGTTGTCAAGGCCCAGGTCAAGACCGGCGGGCGTGGCAAGGCCGGTGGCGTCAAGGTGGCCAAGAGCGCCGAGGACGCGGAGGCGGCCGCGGAGGCGATCCTCGGCATGGACATCAAGGGCCACACCGTCCACCGCGTGATGATCGCCCAGGGTGCACGGATCGCCGAGGAGTACTACTTCTCCGTCCTGCTGGACCGCGCCAACCGTTCGCTGCTGGCCATGTGCTCCAAGGAGGGCGGCATGGACATCGAGCAGCTGGCGGTGGAGCGCCCGGAGGCGCTGGCCAAGGTGGAGGTCGACGCCAACACCGGCATCGACGAGGCCAAGGCGCAGGAGATCGTCCAGGAGGCCGGCTTCGACGCCGGGACCGGCGCCAAGATCGTCCCCGTGCTGCAGAAGCTGTGGGCCGTCTACCGGGACGAGGACGCCACGCTCGTCGAGGTGAACCCGTTGGTGCTGACCGAGGACGGCGAGATCGTGGCCCTGGACGGCAAGGTCACCCTCGACGCCAACGCCGACTTCCGCCAGCCCCACCACGCCGAGCTCGAGGACAAGGCCTCCACCGACCCGCTGGAGGCGCAGGCCAAGGAGCTCGGCCTCAACTACGTCAAGCTCGACGGCAACGTCGGGATCATCGGCAACGGCGCGGGGCTCGTCATGTCGACCCTGGACGTCGTCGCCTACGCCGGTGAGGAGTTCACCGGCGGGGTCGCCAAGCCCGCCAACTTCCTGGACATCGGCGGTGGCGCCTCGGCCGAGGTGATGGCCAACGGGCTGCACGTCATCCTGGGCGACGAGCAGGTGAAGTCGGTCTTCGTCAACGTCTTCGGCGGCATCACCTCCTGCGACGCCGTCGCCAACGGCATCGTCAGGGCCCTGGAGATCCTGGGCGACGAGGAGACCAAGCCGCTGGTCGTGCGGCTCGACGGCAACAACGTCGAGGAGGGTCGGCGGATCCTCGCCGAGGCCGCCCACCCCCTCGTGACCATCGAGGAGACCATGGACGGCGCTGCCCGCAGGGCCGCCGAGGTGGCCGCCGAGCTGGCCGTCAACTGAAGCCCCGACGAGACAACGACAAAGGACCAGAGACTTCTATGGCAATCTTCCTCGACAACAGCTCCAAGGTCATCGTCCAGGGCATGACCGGCTCCGAGGGTATGAAGCACACCCAGCGGATGCTGGCCTCCGGGACCCGGGTGGTCGGTGGGGTCAACCCCCGCAAGGCCGGCACCGAGGTCGAGTTCGAGGGCGGCAGCACCGTCCCCGTCTTCGGCAGCGTGGCCGAGGCCATGGCGACCACCGGCGCCGACGTGTCGGTCGTCTTCGTCCCGCCGACGTTCGCCAAGGACGCGGTGATCGAGGCCGTCGACGCCGGCATGCCGCTGCTCGTGGTCATCACCGAGGGCATCACGGTGCGCGACACGGCGGAGTTCTGGGCCTACGCCCGGGACCGGGGCACGACCCGCATCGTCGGCCCCAACTGCCCCGGCCTCATCAGCCCCGGGAAGTCCAACGCCGGGATCATCCCGGCCGACATCGCCGGTCCTGGCCGTGTGGGTCTGGTGTCCAAGTCGGGCACGCTGACCTACCAGATGATGTACGAGCTGCGCGAGATCGGCTTCTCCACGGCCGTCGGCATCGGTGGTGACCCGATCATCGGCACCACCCACATCGACTGCCTGCAGGCGTTCCAGGACGACCCCGAGACCGACGCGATCGTCATGATCGGCGAGATCGGCGGCGACGCCGAGGAGCGTGCGGCGGCCTACATCAAGGAGAACGTGACGAAGCCGGTCGTCGGCTACGTCGCCGGCTTCACCGCCCCCGAGGGCAAGACGATGGGTCACGCGGGTGCGATCGTGTCCGGCTCCTTGGGCACCGCGCAGGCCAAGAAGGAGGCCCTCGAGGCCGCCGGCGTCAAGGTGGGCAAGACGCCGTCCGAGACCGCCGAGCTGATGCGCGAGATCATCGCCGGCATGGCCTGACGGGCGAGGTCTGCGACGGGCGGTACCCCTGTCGGGTGCCGCCCGTCGGCACACCCCGGACCCCGGCTTGTGGTTGGCTGCGGCACGCCCGCCCCGGCGCGCCTCCCTCCCGGGCCTGCGCGCGGAGGCGACGATGGGGGAGCTATGACTGTGCTGCAACGACCGGAGACCACCACCGGGGACGAGGACGCCGCCCCCGGAAGGCGACCCACGACCGGGCTGACCCTCGGGCGCGTCCTCGACCTGACGATCGCGGCGGTGGCCGGTGGGGTCTGCGTGCTGCTGGGGCTCGTCGCCGTGGCCCTGCCCCTCGTCGTCGCCTGGGTCGCCGACGAGCGGAGCACCGCCTCGTTCTGGCAGACGATGGGCGCGTCCGTGGACGTCTGGGCGCTGGCCCACCGGGCCGGGGTCACCACGGCCGACGCCGACATCGTCTTCGCGCCGCTGCTCCTGACGGCCGTCCCGGTCCTCGTCTGCTGGTGGGCAGGGACCCACGTGGTGATGAACCGGGTCGAGCTGCAGGCCCGGATCCCGAGCATCGGCGGCTGGCGCAGCGCCTGGCACGCCCTGGGTGGCCCGGATGCCGCCGCCTTCGTGCTGGGGTACGTCGTGGCCGGCCTCCTGCTCGCGCACACCGCCAGCTTCGGGCTGGCCCCGGTGCGCCTGCCCAGCCTCGTACCG
Organism: Ornithinimicrobium jinqii; assembly: GCF_045032595.1. NCBI lineage: Bacteria > Bacillati > Actinomycetota > Actinomycetes > Micrococcales > Ornithinimicrobiaceae > Ornithinimicrobium > Ornithinimicrobium jinqii. The sequence goes on along the minus strand of NZ_JBJFZS010000018.1, from coordinate 113,489 downwards.
GGGGCGGTGCTGGTGCCCGCGGTCGCGCTCGCGCTGGTCTGGTGGGGGGAGCACCGGCGCGACGAGCACCCGACGGTCGACGCAGGCCTGCGCTGGGTGTCCGACCGGACCCCTGTCCTCGTGCGCCGTGCCCTGCCGGCCGCCGTCGAGGTGGTCGTCGGCCTGACGGCCGTGAGCTTTCTCATCGTCCTGGGGCTCCTGCTCATCCGGGGGGAACGGGTGCTGACCCTCTACGGGGCGCTCGACGCCGGGCTGGTCGGCACGGCCGTGCTCACGCTGGTCCAGGTGGCCGCGCTGCCCAACCTGATGCTCTGGGCGATGGCCTGGCTGACCGGGTCCGGCGTGACCGTCGGCACGGTGCACGTCGGGTGGTCCGAGTCCACCGCCGGCGACCTGCCGGTGCTCCCCGTGCTGGCGGCGCTGCCGGAGCCCGGTGCGCTCCCACCCGGTATGTGGGCGATGGCTCTGGTGCCGCTCGTGGCCGGTGGGTGGCTCGGGCACCGGGCGGCCGGCTCGACGTCCCGCCTGTCGAGCTGGTGGACGAAGGCGCAGATCGGGCTGCTGGGGGCGGCGGTGGTGAGCCTGGTGGCCCTGCTGCTCGGCTGGCTGTCCACGGGAGGGCTGACGCCGGGGCTGCTCGGCACGGTCGGCGTCGAGCCGTGGCGCTTCGCCGGGCTGCTCGGTCTGGAGATCGCTGCGGGTGCGCTCGTCATGATCACCGTCGCGCACCTCACCGGTTCCCGCGGCGGGGCGCTGCGCCGCTGAGCCCCCTCCCCCTCCTGCCGCCGTCCGGCGCCGGGGTGGGGTGGTGCCTAGACTGCCGAACGTGAACCCCGGACCAGCACGCCCCGTGCCCGTCGTCGTGCTCGCCTCGGGGTCGGGCACGCTGCTGCAGTCGCTGCTCGAGGCGTGCGACGACCCCCGCTACGGTCTGCAGGTCGTGGCCGTCGGTGCCGATCGCGACGGCACGCTCGCCCTCGAGAGGGCCACCGCGCGCGGCCTGCCGACGTTCGTGGTGCGGCTCGGGGACCACCCGGACCGGACGACCTGGGACCGCGCGCTCGCCGAGTCGATCGCGAGGCACGACCCCGCAGTCGTCGTCTCGGCGGGCTTCATGAAGATCCTCGGCCCACGCGTGCTCGAGCGGTTCACCGTGGTCAACACCCACCCCGCCCTGCTGCCCAGCTTCCCCGGCGCGCAGGCCGTCCGGGACGCACTGACCCACGGGGTGCGGGTCACCGGCTGCACCCTGCACGTGGTGGACGCCGGCGTCGACACCGGACCGATCGTCGCCCAGCGCGCCGTCGAGGTGGTGGAGGGCGACACCGAGGAGACGCTGCACGAGCGCATCAAGACGGTCGAGCGGACGATGCTCGTCGAGGAGCTGCCGCGCTTCGTGGAGCACTCCGCCAGACCCCACTAGACTGGCCGCAACACGACTGGCGCAGGTGGTCCACCACCGGGGAGTGACGTTCGTGGGCATCGTCCGCCTGGGTGCCCGCACGAGCAGTGCACCCGTCCCCGACGTGCCCCCAGGAGCGATCCGCCGTGACCCACACCCCCGACGTCACCCCCGACGCCACCACGACCGAGGCACGGCGGCCGCTGCGTCGCGCGCTCGTCTCGGTCTACGACAAGAACGGTCTCGCGGAGCTCGCGCAGGGACTTCACGCGGCCGGGGTCGCGATCGTCTCGACCGGGTCCACCGCCGGCCGCATCGAGGATGCCGGTGTCCCGGTGACCCGCGTCGAGGAGCTCACCGGCTTCCCCGAGTGCCTGGACGGCCGGGTCAAGACCCTGCACCCCCGCGTGCACGCAGGCATCCTGGCCGACACCACCAACGCCGAGCACCTGCGCCAGCTGTCCGAGCTCGGTGTCGAGCCCTTCGACCTCGTGGTCTGCAACCTCTACCCGTTCGTCGACACGGTCAGGTCCGGTGCCGAGCCCACGGAGTGTGTCGAGCAGATCGACATCGGTGGGCCGTCCATGGTCCGGGCGGCCGCGAAGAACCACCTGAGCGTCGCGGTGGTGACCAGCCCCACGGCCTACCCCGAGGTGCTCGAGGCGGTCGCCGCCGGCGGCTTCACGCTCGACCAGCGCCGACGGCTCGCGGCCCAGGCCTTCGTCCACACCGCGACCTACGACGTGCACGTCGCCTCCTGGATGGGCAACGTCGTCGCGGACACCAGCGACGGCACAGGCTTCCCGGCCTGGGTGGGCGCGACCTGGGACAAGAAGGCCGTGCTGCGCTACGGCGAGAACCCGCACCAGCGCGCCGCCCTCTACACCAGCGGGTTCCAGGCCGAGCCGGGGCTGGCACAGGCCGAGCAGCTGCACGGCAAGGAGATGTCCTACAACAACTACGTCGACGCCGACGCCGCGCTGCGGGCGGCGCACGACCACGGGGACCGGCCGACGGTGGCCATCATCAAGCACGCCAACCCGTGCGGCATCGCGGTCGGCAAGGACGTCGCCGAGGCCCACCGCAAGGCGCACGCCTGCGACCCCGTGTCGGCGTTCGGCGGCATCATCGCCACCAACCGGCGGGTGACCCTGGCGATGGCCGAGCAGGTCAAGGACATCTTCACCGAGGTCGTCGTCGCCCCCGGCTTCGACGAGGACGCCCTCGCGGTGCTCACCGCCAAGAAGAACCTCCGCCTGCTCCGCGCCGCCACGCCCGCGCGCGGCGGCATCGAGACCCGCCCCGTGTCCGGCGGGATGCTCATGCAGGTCGTCGACACGGTCGACGCGGAGGTCGAGGACGGCGGTGACGACGCGTCCCGCTGGCGCCTGGTGTCCGGGGAGGCGGCAGACGAGAGCACCCTGGTCGACCTGCAGCTCGCCTGGCGGGCTGTGCGCGCCACCAAGTCCAACGCCATCCTGCTCGCCCACGACGGCGCCAGTGTGGGGATCGGGATGGGGCAGGTCAACCGGGTCGACTCGTGCCACCTCGCCGTCAGCCGGGCGGGGGAGCGGGCGGCCGGCTCGGTCGCCGCGTCGGACGCGTTCTTCCCGTTCGCCGACGGGCTGCAGGTCCTGCTCGACGCCCGGGTCCGCGCGGTCGTCGCCCCCGGTGGGTCGATCCGCGACGACGAGGTCGTGGCTGCGGCCGAGGCCGCCGGGGTGACGATGTACTTCACCGGCACCCGCCACTTCGCCCACTGACCCGGTCGCTAGAGTCGCTCCCATGACCACCCTCGTCATCACCGTCGTCGGCGACGACCGCGCCGGCCTGGTGAGCGCCCTCGCCGACGCCATCGCCGAGCACGGCGGCAGCTGGGGACGCAGCCAGCTCGCCGAGCTCGCCGGCGTCTTCGCCGGCATCGTCACCGTCGACGTCCCGCCGGGCCGGGCCGAGGAGCTCACCGCCGCCCTCGAGCCGCTCGCCGGGGTGCTCGAGACGACCGTCCGGGAGGCCCCCGGCCCGCGAGGCGCGGCCGGCGGTCCAGGCGGCGACACCGGTGCTCCCGTCCTCCCGCGTGCGTCGTACCGTCTCGAGCTGGTCGGCAACGACCGGCCGGGCATCGTCCGCGACATCAGCGGGGTCCTGACGGCGCACGGCGTGAGCATCGACCTGCTGGACACCCGCACCGGCCCCGCTCCGATGGCAGGCGGCCAGATCTTCGAGGCGGACATCACGTTGCGCCCCTCCGAGCAGACCGACCTGACGGCACTGCGCGGCGCGCTGGAGGACCTGGCCGGCGAGCTCATGGTCGACATCACCCTCGAGACCGAGGGGGACCTGCCGTGAGCGCGACCGTGCTCGACGGCCGGGGCGTGCTCGCCACGATCAAGGACGAGCTGCGCACCCGGGTGGCGCGGCTCGCCGAGCTCGGCGTGGTCCCGGGCCTGGGCACCGTGCTCGTCGGGGCCGACCCCGCCAGCACCTGGTACGTCGGCGCCAAGCACCAGGACTGCGCGGACATCGGGATCTCCAGCCTGCGCCGCGAGCTGCCGGCCGACAGCGCGCTCGAGGACGTCCTCGCCGTGGTCGACGAGCTCAACGCCGACCCCGCCTGCACCGCCTTCCTCGTGCAGCAACCCACGGGACTGGACGAGTTCGCGATCCTCTCCCGCGTCCTGCCCGTCAAGGACGTCGACGGCCTGCACCCCTACAACCTGGGCTGCCTCGTCATGGGGCGCCCGGCTCCGCTCCCGTGCACCCCCGTGGGCGTCGTCGAGCTGCTCCGGCGGTACGACGTGCCGCTGGCGGGCGCGGAGGTCACCGTCGTCGGCCGCGGGCTCACCGTCGGTCGCCCGCTCGGCCTGATCCTCTCCCGGCGGTCCGAGAATGCCACGGTCACCCTGTGCCACACCGGGACCCGCGACCTGGCCGCCCACACGAGGCGCGCCGACGTCGTGGTCGCGGCCGCCGGCGTGCCCGACCTCATCACCCCCGACATGGTCAGGCCCGGGGCCGCGGTCCTCGACGTGGGCGTGGCCCGTCGGGACGGCAAGATCGCCGGCGACGTGCACCCGGGCGTGGTCGACGTCGCCGGCTGGGTCTCGCCCAACCCTGGCGGCGTGGGACCGATGACGCGCGCCATGCTGCTGAGCAACGTCGTCGAGGCCGCCGAGCGCGCCGCGGGGATCACCCCGGACGCGTGAGCCCCGCCCCCGAGCCGCACGGCCCGCTGGCCGACGACCCCGAGGCCGAGCGCCGGGCCGCGACCCTGCGCCAGCCGCTGGGCCTGTGGTGGCTGGGTGTGGTCGGGCTCGCCGTCGCGGGGGTGCTGCTGGTCACCGAGAACCTGCGCGCCTACGGGTATGCCGTCGGCGCGACCATGGGCGTGCTGGCCCTGGTGCGGGCGACGGTCCCCGAGGGCCGGGCGGGGGGCCTGGCGGTGCGGGGACGCTGGGTCGACGTGCTCACCCTGGCGCTGCTCGGCGGGGCGATCGCGGTGCTGGCCTCCACCCTGCGCCTGGGCTGACGACGACGGGCCCCTCCCGACCGGGAGGGGCCCGTCGTCGTGGGGTGTCCGGTCAGCCGATGAGGCCGAGCTCGGTGACGGCGTCGCGCTCCTCGGTGAGCTCGGCGACCGAGGCGTCGATCCGGCTGCGGGAGAAGTCGTCGATCTCCAGGCCCTGGACGATCTCGTAGCTCCCGCCGGAGGTGGTCACCGGGAAGGAGCTGATGACGCCCTCGGCCACACCGTAGGAGCCGTCCGAGGGCACCGCCATCGAGACCCAGTCGCCCTCCGCCGAACCCCGCAGCCAGTCGCGCGTGTGGTCGATGGTCGCGGACGCGGCAGAGGCGGCCGAGGACGAGCCACGGGCCTCGATGATCGCGGCGCCGCGCTTGGCGACCGTCGGGATGAAGGTGTTCTCCAGCCAGTCCTGGTCACCGACCGCCTCGGCGGCGCTCCTGCCGGCCACCTGGGCGTGGAAGAGGTCGGGGTACTGGGTCGCCGAGTGGTTGCCCCAGATCGTCATGTGCGTGATGTCGGTGACGGGCGCGCCGACCCTGGCCGCGAGCTGGGCGATGGCGCGGTTGTGGTCCAGGCGGGTGAGGGCGGTGAAGCGCTCGCGCGGGATGTCGGGGGCGTTGCTCATCGCGATGAGGGCGTTGGTGTTCGCCGGGTTCCCGGTGACGGTGATGCGGATGTCGTCGGCCGCGTGGTTGTTGAGGGCACGACCCTGACCGGTGAAGATCGCTCCGTTGGCCTCCAGGAGGTCGCCGCGCTCCATCCCCTTCGTGCGCGGGCGGGCACCGACGAGCAGAGCCACGTTGACGCCGTCGAAGACGACGTCGGGGTCGTCGCCGATCTCGATGCCGGCCAGCGTCGGGAACGCGCAGTCGTCGAGCTCCATGACGACACCCTCGAGCGTCTTGAGGGCCGGCGTGATCTCCAGCAGCCGCAGCTCGACGGGGGTGTCCTTGCCCAGCAGCTCCCCGGACGCGATGCGGAAGAGGAGGCTGTAGCCGATCTGGCCGGCGGCGCCGGTGACGGCGACCTTGACGGGGGTGCTCATGGGGAGGGTGGCCCTTCGCTCGGGGGGGTGGTGACAGCTGGTCCCGGCGTCCCTGTGGCGCCCGGGTCCGTCGCCTCGCACGCTAGCACCCGGCCGGGCGGGCGGCCGTGGCACCCGGTGCCCGTCCGGGCACGAGTGGCCGATCCCCCAGCAGCGGGTTACGGTTTCGGGCGGAGCAGGCAGGGACACCCGCGGGCGGAAGCCGCCCCGCCCCTGTCCGCCGGAAGGAGATTCGCATGGGATTCTTCGACAAGGTCAAGGACGCGCTCACGACCTCGGACTCCGAGCGGGTCGACAACGCTCGCGAGGACGCGGCCCGGGTCAAGGAGCAGGACGGGACGGACACGGCTGACGCGCAGCAGCGCGCCGACGAGGGTCAGCAGGCTGGCCAGGAGGCCGAGGCGGACACGGACAGGGCGGAGGAGAAGGTCGAGAAGACTCACCGGACCTACACCGTCAAGTCCGGCGACACCCTCTCCGGCATCGCCGCGCGGGAGGGCGTGAGCTGGCAGGAGATGGCGCGCCTGAACAACCTGGACAACCCGGACCTCATCTACCCGGGCCAGGTCTTCAAGGTGCCCCACGGCTGAGCATCGTTCCTGTGCCGCACCACGTCCCGCACCGGCCCGGTAGTGTGGCCGCGTGACGACCCCCGGATCCCCCGGCTCGGCGCGGCCCGGCAACGGCGAGCTCGCCGGCCCGGTCGTGGGGGTGGCCCTCCCGGTTCCCGAACCCTGGGGGAGCCACCTGCAGCGGCTGCGCCAGAACTACGGCGAGGACCGGGCCGCGCACATCCCGACCCACATCACGCTCATGCCCCCGACGCCGGTCGCGCCCGAGCAGGTGCTCCCCCTGCGCCAGCACCTCGCCGCGGTGGCCGTCTCCCACGCACCGTTCTCCGTGATGCTGCGCGGCACGGGCACGTTCCGCCCGGTCTCCGAGGTCGTCTACGTCCAGGTGGCGCAGGGCGTCTCGAGCTGCGAGCGGCTGGAGGGCGCCGTCCGCGCGGGACCGGTGGAGCGCTCGCTGGCCTTCCCCTACCACCCGCACGTCACGGTCGCCCACGACAACCCGGCGCAGGTCCTGGACCGCGCCTTCGCCGACCTCGCGGCGTTCACCTGCACGTTCACCGCCTCGTCCTTCCGCCTCTACCTGCACGGCGGCGACGAGGTCTGGAACGTGGTCCAGGAGTTCCAGCTGGGCGGATGACCTGGCCCCCTCCTGACGGGCGGCGTCAGGCGGCGCTGCGCGAGGTGGCGTGGATGGCCTCGGCGTAGTAGTCGAGCAGCTGGTCCACCAGCGCCGGCCAGGAGCGCTCGACCACGTGCGCGCGACCGGCCGCACCGAGCCGCTCGCGCAGCGCCGGGGCGTCGGCGCCCACGACGAGCGGCTGCACGGCGGCGGCCAGGGCACCGGGGACGTCCGGGTCGAAGAGGAAGCCGGTGCGCCCCACCTGGACGAGGTCGAGCGGGCCGCCCCGGGCCGGCGCGACGACAGGCAGCCCGGCCGCGGCAGCCTCCTGCAGGGTCTGTCCGAAGGTCTCCCGGGTGCCGGTGTGCACGAAGGCGTCGAAAGCGGCATACGCCCGGGCCAGGTCCATCCCCTCCTGTCGGCCGAGGAAGGCCGCCGAGGGAAGGAGAGCCTCCAGGGCCTCGCGGCTGGGCCCCTCGCCCACGAGCACCAGCCGGGTGCCCGGTGTGCGCGCCAGCTCGGCCAGGCGGTGCAGCTCCTTCTCGGGGGCCAGGCGACCGACGTAGCCGAGCAGCACCTCGCCGTGCGGCGCCAGCCGGCGCCGCAGTGCCGCCGTCTCGGGGTCGGCCCGGCGGGCCGGGTCGAAGAGGTCGGCGTCGACGCCGCGGCCCCACAGCGCGACCCGGGGCACGTCGTGCGCGGCGAGGTCCGCGAGGGCAGCGCTGGAGGGGGCCAGCGTGAGGTCGGCCTGCTGGTGGATGCGACGGATCCAGCGCCACACCGCGCGCGCCGTGACGTCGCCGGCCGGCCCCATGTGCTGCTTGATGTAGGACGGCATGTCGGTCTGGTAGACCGCGACGGAGGGGATGCCCAGCGCCCGCGCCGCCGTCAGCCCGCGCACGCCCAGCACGAAGGGTGAGGCCACGTGCATGACGTCGGGCCGGAAGCGGTGCAGCACGGTCTCCAGCTCGTAGGAGGGCAGCCCCACCCGGAACTGCCGGACCGGCACGCTGGTGACCGAGTGCACGGGGAAGCCGGCGTAGCGTTCCGGCGTCATCGTCGGGCTCCACGGGCTGGTGCCCGGCGCGACGACGAGCGCCTCGTGCCCCAGCGCGCGCAGGCACTCCAGCACCTTGCACACGCTCGTGGTGACACCGTTGAGCGCGGGCAGGAACGACTCGGTGACGATGACGACCCTCACGCGCTCCAGCCTCGGGGGCGGGGATGTGTCGTGGGCGACGTCGCGGGGTGTGTCGGGTGAGCGTCGGGTGACCAGATGGTGGCCGAGGGCGTCGCGGAGCCCCCGGGTGCGGGCAGGGACCGGGCGGTGGGCAGGAGCCGACGACGCGGGGGAGGGTAGGGCGTGCGCGTTCAGGTCAGGTCCTCCCGTCCGAGACGCTGCAGCGTGGCCACCACGCCACGGACGTCCTGACACCGCTCGCGCGTCGTCACCAGCAGCGCGTCGGGAGTGTCCACCACGACGACGTCGTCCAGGCCCAGGGCCACCACGGTCCGGCCGCCGTGGGCCGCGACGATCCCCGTCGAGCCCTCGTTGACCACGAGCCGCTCGTCCCCGAGCACGCGCAGTCCTGGCTGCGACCCGGACTCCGGCAGGAGGGTCGCGAGCGAGGCGAAGTCGCCGACGTCGTCCCAGGCGAAGTCGGCCGGGACCACCGACACCCGCCCGGCGGCGGCGGCCGGCTCGGCCACGGCGTGGTCGATCGCGATGCGGGTCAGCGACCCCCACCCGGCGTCGATCGTGGACCGGTCGGCGGCCATCCGGCGCAGGAGGGTCACCATCTCCGGGTGCTCCAGGGCGAGCAGCTCCAGGAGGGTGGTGGCACGCACGACGAACATGCCGGCGTTCCACAGGTGGTCCCCGGCCGCGACGTAGGCCCGGGCGCGCTCCGCGTCCGGCTTCTCCACGAACGCCTCGACGTGGCGCACGTGCGGTGCCCCTGGCACGTCCTGGGGGGCGCCCACCTGGATGTAGCCGAAACCGGTAGAAGGGTAGGTGGGTCGGATCCCCAGGGTCACCAGCGAGCCCCCGCGCGCCGCGTGGACCGCTTCACGGACGCAGGCCGCGAAGACGTCCAGGTCGCCGATCACGTGGTCGGCGGCGAACGAGCCGAGCACCGCGTCGGGGTCGCGGCGCTCCAGCACGGCCGCGGCCAGGCCGATCGCCGGCATCGACTCGCGCGGCTCCGGCTCGACCAGCAGGTCGGCCTCGGAGAGGTCCGGCAGCTGGGTCCGCACCGCGTCGGCGTGCCGGACACCGGTGACCACCACGAGCCGGCCGCCGACGAGCGGGCGCAACCGGTCGGCGGTCGACTGCAGCAGCGAGCGCCCGGTGCCGGTCAGGTCGAGCAGGAACTTGGGGGAGGAGGCCCGCGACAGCGGCCACAGCCGGCTGCCGACGCCCCCGGCCGGGATCACGGCGGTGAGGTCGTGCAGCGTCTGGTCCGCGGCGGCGCTGTCCCCTGATGGCATGACCGCCAGTCTAGGGTTGCGCCCATGAGTGCGTCCCGCGCCCCGCAGCCCCTCCTTGGGGCGATCACCGGCCTGGCCCGGCGCGGCGCGCACGAGGCGGCAGGCACGGCATACCTGCGGGTGGCCCGTCCCCTCCTGTGGCGTGCCGACGTCGAGACCGCGCACCACGGCGCCGTCGCCGCCGCCGAGCTGCTCGGGGCCACCTGGCCGGGGCGGGTGCTGGCCGGACTCGGCGGGTATGCCGTCGGGCCGGCAGGCGCGCCCGAGCCGGTCGAGCTGCTCGGGCTGCGCTTCCCGCACCGGGTCGGCCTGGCTGCCGGGATGGACAAGGACGGGCGCGGCGTGGCGACCTGGGCGGCGCTCGGCCTCGGCCACGTCGAGCTCGGCACCGTCACCGCGCTGGCGCAGCCGGGCAACCCCCGACCCCGGCTGTTCCGGCTGCCGGAGAGCCGCGCGGTGATCAACCGGATGGGGTTCAACAACGACGGGGTGCACGCGCTCGCCGGCCGGCTGCGCGCCGCGCGGGAGGCGGGGCTGGTCGGGGTGCCCGTGGGCGTGAGCATCGGCAAGAGCAAGGTGACACCGGTCGAGGACGCCGTGCAGGACTACCTCACCTCGGTGGCGGCGCTGGAGGGCCTGGCCGACTACCTCGCCGTGAACGTCTCCAGCCCCAACACGCCGGGCCTGCGCTCCCTGCAGGACGCGGGACCGCTGGCCGAGCTGCTCTCCGCGGTCGTCGGCGCTGCCGGCCGCGTGCCGGTCCTCGTCAAGCTCGCGCCGGACCTCACCGACGCCGCCCTCGACGAGGCGCTGGACGTGGCGCTGGCCGCCGGGGCGGGCGGGGTCATCGCCACCAACACCACGCTGTCCCGCAACGGGGTGGCCCCGCGTGAACGGACGCGGGCCGAGGCGGAGGCCGGCGGGCTGTCCGGGGCGCCGCTGACGCTGCGTGCGCGCGAGGTGGTGCGGCACGTCGCCGTGCACACCGACCTGCCGGTCATCGGCGTGGGCGGGGTGATGACCGGTGCCGACGCCCGCGCCCTGGTCGACGTCGGCGCGAGCCTCGTGCAGCTCTACACCGGCCTCGTCTACGCCGGGCCGACGCTGGTCGGCGACGCGGTCGACGCCGTCCGGGGGGCCGCCGGGGCCCGGGGGGCCGGTCAGTAGGCTTGACCCCATGTCAGAGGCGACGACGGAGTCCGGGCTGCCGATGAGGGCGGTCTACGGACCGGAGGACCAGCAGGGCTTCGACCCCACGACCGCGCTCGGGAAGCCGGGCTCCTACCCGTTCACGCGGGGGGTGTACCCGACGATGTACACCGGCCGGCCGTGGACGATGCGGCAGTACGCCGGGTTCGGGACGGCAGCCGAGTCCAACGCCCGCTACAAGGAGCTCGTCGCCAACGGCACCGGCGGCCTCTCGGTCGCCTTCGACCTGCCCACCCAGATGGGCTACGACTCCGACCACCCGCTCGCCTCCGGAGAGGTCGGCAAGGTCGGCGTGGCGATCGACTCGGTCGAGGACATGCAGGTCCTCTTCGACGGGCTGCCCCTCGACGAGGTCTCCACGTCGATGACGATCAACGCACCGGCCGCCTCGCTGCTGCTCATGTACCAGCTCGTGGCGGAGGGCAACGGCATACCCGCCTCGAAGCTGACCGGCACGATCCAGAACGACGTGCTCAAGGAGTACATCGCCCGCGGCACCTACATCTACCCGCCTGCCCAGTCGCTGCGGCTGATCAGCAACATCTTCGCCTACTGCCGCACCGAGATCCCGCGGTGGAACACGATCTCGATCTCCGGCTACCACATGGCAGAGGCGGGCGCGACGCCCGTGCAGGAGGTCGCGTTCACGCTCGCCAACGCCAAGGCCTACGTCCAGGCGGCGATCGACGCGGGCCTGGCGGTCGACGACATCGCACCCCGGCTGTCGTTCTTCTTCGTGGCCCGCACGACCCTGCTGGAGGAGGTCGCGAAGTTCCGGGCGGCCCGCCGGATCTGGGCGCGGATCATGAAGGAGGAGTTCGGCGCGCAGGACCCGAGGTCGCTGATGCTGCGCTTCCACACCCAGACGGCCGGGGTCCAGCTGACCGCGCAGCAGCCGGAGATCAACCTGGTCCGGGTGGCGCTCCAGGGCCTCGGGGCGGTCCTGGGCGGCACCCAGTCGCTGCACACCAACTCCTTCGACGAGGCGATCGCGCTGCCGACCGCCAAGGCCGCCCGGCTGGCGCTGCGGACCCAGCAGGTGCTGGCTTTCGAGACGGACGTCACCAAGACCGTGGACCCCTTCGCCGGGTCCTACGTGATGGAGGCCCTCACCGACGACCTCGAGGAGGCCGCGCTGGAGCTCATCCGCGCGGTCGACGAGCGCGGGGGAGCGGTGCACGCCATCGAGCAGGGTTTCCAGAAGGGCGAGATCGAGCGCTCGGCCTACGAGTACGCGCTGCAGATCGACACCGGCGAGCGGGTCGTGGTGGGTCAGAACCGGTTCACGATCGACGAGGAGGAGCACTACGAGCCGCTCCGCGTCGACCCGGCGATCGAGGCGCAGCAGGCCGACCGGCTGGCGCGGCTGCGCGCCGAGCGCGACGGCGGCGAGGTCGAACGGCGTCTTGACGCGCTTCGCGCCGCCGCCCGGGGCACCGACAACCTGCTCCCGCCGATGCGCGAGGCGCTGCGCGCGCGGGCGACGGGCGGCGAGGTGGCCGACGCCCTGCGGGAGGTGTGGGGCCGCTACGTCCCCCGCGAGACCTTCTGAGCAGTCAGCGGGGGTTGCTACCCTGGGAACCTCGGCCCGTCGTCGCTCCCCGATGCCGTCGTGGCCTACCCGTGAGGTCGGGCCCGCGGCCGGAGCGTGGCGCGGGCCACCCACCGACGACGAGACCGATGTGAAGTGACGCCTGTGACCGCAGAGACCACCCGCAAGCCGCGCCGCACCCCGGCCACCTCCGGGGGCGCCCCGCGGGGGGTCGGCGACGAGCAGGGGACGCGCGCCAGCGTCCTTCAGCGCATCGACGCCGAGGTCGACCGCCTGGCCGCGGAGCTGCAGGGGTGGCGCCACGAGGTCCACGCGCACCCCGAGCTGTCCTGGCAGGAGCTGCGCACGACCGCCCTGGTCACCGACGTCCTCACCCGCGCCGGCGTGAAGGTCACCTCGCTCCCGGGGACGGGCGCCATCGCGGACCTGGGCGCCCCCGAGCCCAGGGTGCGGATCGCGCTGCGCGCCGACCTCGACGCCCTGCCCCTGGACGAGGCCACCGGCTTGTCCTTCGCCTCCCGGACACCGGGCGCCTGCCACGCCTGCGGGCACGACGTGCACACGGTCGGGGTGCTCGGGGCGGGCCTGGCGCTCAGGGCGGTCGAGGACGAGCTGATCGCCGGCGGCATCGGTGTCCGCCTCGTCTTCCAGCCGGCGGAGGAGACGATCCCCGGTGGCGCCCACGCGGTGATGAAGCACGGCGGCATGGAGGGCGTCGACCGTCTGCTCGCCGTCCACTGCGACCCCTCGATCGACGTGGGCACCGTGGGGCTGCGCGTGGGGCCGATCACCGCCGCGTCCGACTCCGTGCACGTCACGCTCACCGGGCGGGGCGGGCACACCTCCAGGCCGCACCTGACCCAGGACCTCACCTTCGCCCTGGGCAAGGTCGTGACCGAGGTCCCGGCCGTGCTCTCCCGGCGGGTCGACCCGCGGGCCGGCACGACCCTGGTCTGGGGCGTCGTGCGGGCCGGCTCGGCCCCCAACGTCATCCCCACCCGGGCCGAGGCGCTGGGCACGATCCGGATGCTCGACGCGGAGACGTGGGACGCCACCGGTCCCCTCATCGACGAGATCGTCCAGGCCGTCGTGGCCCCCTACGGCGTGAGCGCGAAGGTGCAGTACGTCCGGGGGGTGCCCCCGGTCGACAACGACAACGCTGCGGTCGTCGCCCTGTCCAAGGCGGCGATGGCGCTCTTCGGGGTGGCCTCGGTCGTGCCGACGAAGCAGTCGATGGGCGGGGAGGACCTCGGCTGGTACCTCACCGACGTGCCGGGGGCGATGGCCCGGCTGGGCACCCGGACACCGGGCGGCCCGACCCACGAGCTGCACCAGGGCGACCTCGTCGTGGACGAGTCGGCGGTGCTCGTCGCTGCCAAGCTCCTGGCGGCCAGCGTCGTCACCTCGGTCGGGGTCGACGGGCTGAGCTGAGCCGGTCCACGCGCACCGCCCCCGTGACCACGGGGGCGGACGGGGTGCCTGTGACCGTGGGGACGAGGTCGGTCACCTTTTGGTCACCTTCGCGGTGCCGCGTGGCTACCGGGAAGTAGGGCGCGCTAGGATCGGCTCGTTCCACCCCACCTCATGAAGGAGTACCCCCTTGCGTCGGGTTCTGAAGCTCGCGGCCCTTGGTGCGGCCGCCTCCCTGGCACTCTCCGCGTGCGGCGAGGCCCCTGAAGACAGCGACACCGGTTCCCCCGGCGCCGCCACCAGCGACGGCGCGGACGCCACCGGCGCGGCGGGCGCCGAGGACTTCAAGGCCTGCATGGTCTCCGACTCCGGCGGGTTCGACGACCAGTCCTTCAACCAGTCGGGCAAGGAGGGGCTGGACCTCGCCGCCGAGGAGCTGAGCATCGAGGTTGTCGAGGTCGAGTCCCAGTCCGACGCCGACTACGCGACCAACGTCAACAACCTGGTCACGCAGGGCTGCAACCTGACGATCGGGGTCGGCTTCCTCCTCGAGGACGCGATCGAGACCGCGGCCACCGAGAACCCGGACACCAACTTCGCGTTGATCGACTCCGCGTTCTCCGACGCGAGCTTCGCGCCGATCACCCTGGACAACGCCAAGCCGATCCTCTTCAACACCGCCGAGGCCAGCTACCTGGCCGGCTACCTGGCCGCCGGTGTCACGGAGTCCGGCACGGTCGCCACCTTCGGCGGCATGCAGATCCCCTCGGTGGCGATCTTCATGGACGGCTTCGCCGACGGTGTGGCGAAGTACAACGAGGACAACGGCACCGACGTGCAGCTCCTCGGCTGGGACAAGGAGACCCAGGAGGGCGCCTTCTCGGGTGACTTCGAGAACCAGAGCCAGGGCCAGACCCTCACCGAGCAGTTCATCGCGCAGGGTGCCGACATCGTCATGCCGGTCGCCGGTCCCGTCGGCCTGGGCGCCGCGGCGGCTGCCTCGGAGAGCGACAACGTCAAGATCATCTGGGTCGACTCCGACGGCTACGTGACCGCGTCCGAGTACGCCGACATCATGCTGACCTCGGTCATGAAGCAGATCGGCCCGGCCGTCCAGGACACCGTCACGGAGACCTACGAGGGTGGGTTCACCAACGAGCCCTACGTCGGCACCCTCGAGAACGAGGGCGTCGGTCTCGCGGAGATCCGGGGCACCGAGGTGCCGCAGGAGCTCTCCGACAAGCTCGAGGAGTACACCCAGGCGATCATCTCCGGCGACCTGGTCATCGAGACGCCGAACGCCCCCGCCCAGTGACGCACCGCGTCTAGAGGCACAGGTACACGGAGCGGGCCGACCCCACCAAGGGCGGATCCCCTCTCTTTTCCCTCCTCGCATGCCCCACTCCCCCCCCCCCCCCCCCCCCCCCCCCCCCCCCCCCCCCCCCCCCCCGCTACGCTGTCCCCCCGTGACGTGCACACCACTCACCCACGACCCGTGACCGGGAGCGCCCTGCGATGAAGCTGGAACTGCGCGGCATCACCAAGGTGTTCGGCACCTTGGTCGCCAACGACCACATCGACCTCGTCGTCCAGCCGGGCGAGATCCACGCCCTGCTCGGGGAGAACGGGGCCGGGAAGAGCACGCTGATGAACGTCCTCTACGGGCTCTACGACCCCGACGGCGGGCAGATCCTGCTCGACGACCACCCGGTCAGCTTCGTGGGTCCTGGCGACGCGGTCGCCGCCGGCATCGGCATGGTCCACCAGCACTTCATGCTGGTCCCGGTCTTCACCGTGGCAGAGTCGGTCGCGCTGGGCTACGAGCCGACCGGGCCGGCGGGGATCCTCAACCTCGAGGAGGCCCGCGACCGGGTCCGGGAGATCTCGGGGCGGTTCGGCTTCGACGTCGACCCCGACGCGCTGGTCGAGGACCTGCCGGTCGGCGTGCAGCAGCGGGTCGAGATCATCAAGGCCCTGGCCCGGGACGCCAAGGTCCTCATCCTGGACGAGCCCACCGCCGTGCTCACGCCGCAGGAGACCGACGAGCTCATCGGCATCATGCGCGAGCTCAAGGAGTCGGGCACCTCCATCGTGTTCATCACCCACAAGCTGCGCGAGGTCCGGGCGATCGCCGACCGGATCACGGTGATCCGACGCGGCAAGGTCGTGGGGGAAGCCAGCCCCACCTCGACCGAGACCGAGCTCGCCTCGCTCATGGTCGGCCGCTCGGTCAGCCTCACCGTGACCAAGGACCCCGCGCGAACCGGTGACCCCGCGTTCGTCGTCGACGGGCTCTCGGTGATCAGCCCCGCCGGCGTCGTGCTCGTCGACGACATCTCCTTCGAGGTCCGCAGCGGTGAGATCTTCTGCCTCGCCGGGGTCCAGGGCAACGGCCAGACCGAGCTCGCCGAGGCCATCCTGGGCCTGGAGGAGGTCGACGGGGGACGGATGCTGCTGGCGGGCAAGGACATCGCCGGGATGTCGGTGCGCGAGCGGCTGCGGGCCGGCATCGGCTTCGTCCCGGAGGACCGGTCCACGGACGGCGTCATCTCCAGCTTCACGATCGCCGAGAACCTCGTGCTGGACCTCTACGACGCCGAGCCCTTCGCGCGCGGCGTGAGCATGCGCCCGGCCAAGGTCGCCGACAACGCGACCCGGCGGGCCGAGGAGTTCGATGTCCGCTACACGGACGTCCAGGACCCGATCTCCACCCTCTCGGGCGGCAACGCGCAGAAGGTGGTGCTCGCCCGTGAGATGTCGCGCTCGCTGCAGCTGCTCGTCGCCTCCCAGCCCACGCGCGGCCTGGACGTCGGCTCGGTCGAGTTCGTCCACCAGCGGATCGTCGCGGAACGCGACCGCGGCACGCCCTGCGTCATCGTCTCCACCGAGCTGGACGAGGTGCTCGGGCTGGCAGACCGGATCGCGGTCATGTACCGCGGGCGCATCGTCGGCATCGTCGACAACGTGCCCGTCGACGGAGCCTCGAGCGGCACCAGTCGCGACATGCTCGGGCTGATGATGGCCGGTGTCCCGCTGGAGGAGGCACGCACCCAGGCTGCCGAGCACCACTCGGTCCTGGGGCAGGCCGACCTCGACGGCGACGGCATACCCGACGCGCAGCAGCACGGGACGACCACGCACACGACCACGGAGGAGCGGCCGTGACCGACCACCCCAGCCAGTCCCAGGGCTCCGACGCCGGCCAGGGGCAACCGGCCGCCGCGGCGCCGCCGGCGGAGACCGGGACCGCCCCGCCCGAGGGCGGGGCCACGCACCGCGACGACGAGCGTCCGGGGGTCCTGCACCAGATCCTGTCCGGCAGCGCGCTGATGTCGGTCCTGGCGTTCGTGATGGCGCTGCTCATCGGAGGCCTGCTCATCGCCTTCGCCGACGAGGACACGAGGGCAGCGGCGACCTACTTCTTCGCCCAGCCCCTCGACACCCTGTCCGCGGGGTGGACGGCGATGACCGAGGCCTACGTGGCGATGTTCCGGGGCTCCGTCTTCGACTGGCAGGCAGCCTCCTTCGCGGCGGCGATCAAGCCGCTGACCGAGTCGATGGTGTTCTCCGTGCCGCTGATCCTCGCCGGCCTGGGCATCGCCGTCGGCTTCCGGGCAGGGTTGTTCAACATCGGGGCCCAGGGCCAGATCATCGTCGGCGCGATCGTCTCCGCGTACCTGGGCTTCGCGCTCGACCTGCCGCCCGTCGTCCACCTGCTGGTCGCGATCCTCGGAGGTGCCGTCGGAGGCGCCGTCTACGCCGGGATCCCCGGCGTGCTCAAGGCCAGGTTCGGCGCCAACGAGGTGATCGTCACGATCATGCTCAACTACATCTCCGTCTACCTCATCAGCTACATGCTCAAGCAGCCGAGCTTCAACCCGGGGCGCACCGGGCAGCGCAGCCCCGCGGTCTCCCCGGACGCGACCTACCCGTTGCTCGTCCCGGACTGGCTGATCCCCGGCAACACCTTCCGGCTGCACTGGGGGTTCGTGGTCGCGATCCTCGCCACGGCCTTCGTCTGGTGGTTGATCGAGCGGTCCACGATCGGCTTCGAGCTGCGGGCCGTCGGCTCCAACCCGGCCGCCGCCCGCACCGCAGGGATGTCGGTGGGTCGGATCACCGTCATCACGATGGTCATCGCCGGGGCGCTGGCCGGCCTGGCCGCCACCGCCCAGGTGCTGGGGACGGAACGCTCCCTCACCGCCGGGGTGGCCGCCTCCTACGGCTTCGACGCGATCACGGTGGCGCTGCTCGGCCGCTCCCGACCGTGGGGCACCTTCTTCGCCGGACTGCTCTTCGGGGCGCTCAAGGCCGGAGGCTTCCTCATGCAGTCGCTGACGTCCACGCCGATCGACATCGTGCTCGTCGTCCAGTCCCTCATCGTCCTGTTCATCGCCGCGCCGCCGCTGGTGCGCGGGGTGTTCCGGCTGCCCGACCCCGGGAGGCCCCGGGCCAGGGCCTCCCGTCCGACCACCGAGGAGGTCACGGCATGAGCGCCACCACCGAGCGTCCCCCGTCGCCCGTCCCCGGCGGTGGCTCCACCACGGCGACAGGGCCGACCGTGACCCGGCGCCGGGTCGGCCCGAAGATCCCCGTCGTCTACGCGTTGGCGACCCTGGCGTCACTGCTCGCGTTCGTGCTCAACACACCGGCCGACGCGAGGACGACCTACCAGGTGGGCTCGTCCGCCGAGTTCATCGCGATCCCCAACTTCGAGGTGCCCTCGCTGGTCGGCGTGCTCGTGCTCACGCTGGTGATGGCGGCAGCGACCGTGTGGGCGTTCCTGCTGATGCGCCAGGGCCGTCCGGCGCCCGGCTGGCTGCACGTGGTGGTGGGGCTGGCGCTCGTGCTGGCCTTCCTGACCTACGTCGGCGCCGGGCGGTCGACGGTGATCCCGATGATCTCGCTGCTCGCCGGGGCCCTGGCCCTGTCGGTGCCGCTCGTCTTCGGTGCCATGTCGGGCCTGATCTGCGAGCGCTCGGGGATCATCAACATCGCGATCGAGGGTCAGCTGCTCTTCGGGGCCTTCGCCGCCGCGGTCGTCGCGTCGGCCGCCGGCAGCGGCTACGCCGGCCTCGTCGCCGCGCCGGTCGCAGGGGCGCTGGTGGGTGCGGTGCTCGCGTGGTTCGCGGTCTCCTACCGCGTCAACCAGATCATCGTGGGTGTCGTGCTCAACACCTTGATCATCGGCCTGACCGGATTTTTCTTCTCCACGGTGCTCTCGGACGACAAGGCGCTGTGGAACACCCGCATGCCCCTGCCGCGCCTTCGGATCCCGGTCCTGGCGGAGATCCCGGTGCTCGGCCCCGTGCTGTTCAACCAGACCGTCCTCGTCTACCTCATGTACGTGCTCGTGGTCGCGCTGCAGTTCATGCTCTTCCGCAGCCGGTGGGGCCTGCGCACCCGCGCGGTGGGGGAGCACCCCAAGGCGGCGGACACGGTGGGCATCAGGGTCAACCGCACCCGCGTGTGGAACACCATCCTCGGCGGCGCGGTCGCCGGGCTGGGCGGGGCGTTCTTCACCGTCGGCTCCGGGCTGGCCTTCGGCCGCGAGATGTCCGCCGGCAACGGCTTCATCGCGCTGGCAGCCATGATCCTGGGCAAGTGGAACCCCAAGGGCGCCGTGCTCGCTGCGCTGCTCTTCGGCTTCTCCAAGAACCTGGGCAACGTGCTGTCGAGCATCGGCAGCGGGGTGCCCTCCGAGCTGCTGCTCATGCTTCCCTACCTCATCACGATCCTCGCGGTCGCCGGGTTCGTCGGCAAGGTCCGACCTCCCGCGGCCGAGGGCATCCCCTACACCAAGAGCTGAAGAAGGTATGCCGTGACGCCCCACGAGGTGGACTGGGACGCCCTGCACGGCGCGGCCGTGGAGGTCAGCGCCCGGGCCTACGTGCCCTACTCCCGCTTCCCGGTCGGCGCCGCCGGCCTCGTCGACGACGGGAGGGTCGTGCGCGGGTGCAACGTCGAGAACGCCGGCTACGGCGTGACACTCTGCGCCGAGTGCGGCATGGTCTCGGACCTGGTCGCCGGGGGTGGAGGGCGGCTGCTCGCCGTCGTCTGCGTGGACCGCGACGGCCGGGTCATCACGCCCTGCGGCCGCTGCCGCCAGCTGATCTGGGAGCACGGCGGGGCTGCGTGCCTGCTGCAGACGCCGCGCGGCGTGCTGCCGATGGACGAGGTGCTGCCGCAGGCGTTCGGTCCCGAGGACCTGGCGGCCGTCGAGAGCTGAACGGCGCGAGCGCGGGGCGTGCGGGGGTCAGACGTCCTTGCCGGTGGTGTCGACGGCGGCGGTCCAGTCGGCCCCGGTGACCAGCGCCTGACGGGGCAGCCCCGCCCCGAGGGCCAGTCTGCCGGCCTCGGGGCTGCGTGGCAGGTAGAGAGCCTGGCCGGCGATGCCCCGGACGCTCTCGTGCAGCGTCGTCATCGTGCCCGCGTCGACCACGACCCGCCCCTGCTCGGCCGGGAGGAAGGTCTGCTCGCCGAAGGTCCCGCCGCGGTCGGTCCGCGCGACCCGGGTCACGTCGACCGGACGCTGGCCCATGGCCTCGGCGAGGGCGCGGAGGAGGGTGGCGTCCTGAGGTTCGCCCGCGTCCAGCGGGCGGTCGCTGACGAGCTCGTCGTCGCGCAGGGCGACCGGCTGGATGAAGAACTTGGCCTGGCGCTCGCGGGTCATCACCGAGTAGGTCAGCGCCGGCCGGCCCTGCAGCTGGACCTGGGCCACCACGACCAGGGCGTCGGCGTCCAGACCCACGGCGAGGGTCTGCGCGCAGGACAGGGTGGCCGCCATCCGCGGCGTGACGACGGCGGCGACCACACGCTCGTTGCGGACCGCGATGATGGTGGGGAACATGGGCTGCTCACCGTGCGTCCCAGCCCTGGTGCGCGTGCGGCGCAGCAGGTCGGTCGCAGGAGGTATGACGAGGTCCATGATGGCAGCGATGAGCACGTCCCCGAGCATGTCACACCGTTCCGGAGGTCCACGATGACACGTCCCTCGCTCCCGCCCTGGCTGTGGTTCGTCGGCGGGCTGCTTCTCCTGTCCATCCTCAGCGACAACGACTTTCCCGTCGTCCCGGCGCTGTTCGTCGGGTTCATCGTGCTGAGAGTCCTGGGACAGCGGAACCGTTCTCGTGGCAGTGGGACCGGGCCTGCTCGGGTGGACGCGCCCGTCCACGACGAGGGCGGTCCGATGCCGACGATCGACATCCCCCGCTACCCGGGGGCCGGCGGGCCGGTGAGCTCGACGCCGCCGCCCCCGCCCACGCCATACCCCTCGATGGCCGCGCCGGTGTCCACGCCGTTCGGCGGTGCTCCCGAGGACCCGGCCGTCTCGATGGCGCGGCTCCAGCTCGCCAGCTGCGCACGTGACCTCGACCTTGCAGCCCGGCACGGCCACGACGCCGAGGTGCAGCGGGTGGTGGCGGACATCCGCGGGGAGGTGGCGCGGCTCAAGGGGATGCGGGAGTCCGGGCTGGGCACGCCCGGCACCGGTGGCGCCACCTTCGCGGCGGGGCTGGGCACCGTGGGTCGACTGGCCGACGAGGCCGCCGGGGAGCGACCTCCTGGGCCCGCGGTGGCGCGGCTCGTCCAGGCGTGCCGGGCGATGGGCGAGACTGGTCGACATGAGTGAGTCCTTCGACGCCGTCGACGTCATCCGCACCAAGCGCGACCGGTCCGAGCTGTCCTCCGAGCAGATC
Source organism: Ornithinimicrobium jinqii (assembly GCF_045032595.1). Lineage (NCBI taxonomy): Bacteria > Bacillati > Actinomycetota > Actinomycetes > Micrococcales > Ornithinimicrobiaceae > Ornithinimicrobium > Ornithinimicrobium jinqii. The sequence continues at coordinate 91,967 of NZ_JBJFZS010000018.1, read as the reverse complement.
GCCTGGGTGGTGGACGCCTACACCCGAGAGGTGGTCGCCGACGAGCAGATGTCGGCGCTGGCGATGGCGATCCTGCTCAACGGCATGTCCCGGCGCGAGATCTCCGACTGGACGGCGGCGATGATCGCCAGCGGTGAGCGGATGGACTTCTCCGCGTTGTCCCGGCCCACCGCGGACAAGCACTCCACCGGCGGTGTGGGGGACAAGATCACGCTGCCGCTGGCGCCGCTCGTCGCCGCCTGCGGCGTCGCCGTGCCCCAGCTGTCCGGCCGCGGGCTGGGACACACCGGCGGCACGCTCGACAAGCTCGAGGCGATCCCGGGCTGGTGCGCGTCGCTGTCGAACGAGGCGATGCTCGAGCAGCTCGAGCACGTCGGCGCGGTCGTCTGCGCGGCGGGCTCGGGCCTCGCGCCGGCCGACAAGCGCCTCTACGCGTTGCGCGACGTGACCGGCACCGTCGAGGCGATCCCGCTCATCGCGTCCTCGATCATGAGCAAGAAGATCGCCGAGGGCACCGGGGTGCTCGTCCTCGACGTCAAGGTGGGGTCCGGCGCGTTCATGAAGACAGAGACGGACGCCCGCGAGCTGGCCGAGACGATGGTCGCGCTCGGCACCGACGCCGGCGTCCGCACCGTCGCGCTCCTGACCGACATGTCCACCCCGCTCGGGCGCACGGCCGGGAACGGGCTCGAGGTGCGCGAGTCGGTGGAGGTCCTCGCCGGCGGGGGACCGGAGGACGTCGTCGAGCTCACCCTCGCTCTGGCCCGCGAGATGCTCCAGGGAGCCGGGGTCACGGACGTCGACCCCGCGGACGCCCTCGCCGACGGCCGCGCCATGGATGTCTGGCGGCGGATGATCTCCGCCCAGGGCGGCGACCCCGACGCGCCGCTGCCGACCGCCCAGGAGACCCACCAGGTGGTGGCCGACGCGGACGGCGTGCTCACCCGTCTCGACGCGCTGGCGGTCGGGGTCTCGGCGTGGCGCCTCGGTGCGGGCCGTGCCCGCAAGGAGGACCCCGTGCAGGCCGGGGCCGGCGTCGAGATCCACGCCCGTCCGGGGGAACAGGTCCGCGCAGGTCAGCCGCTGCTGACCCTGCACACCGACACGCCCGAGCGCTTCGCGCGTGCGGTCGAGGCCCTCGACGGTGCGTGGGGGATCGGGACCGCAGACGAGGTGGTGCCCACCCCGATCGTCATCGACCGGATCGCCTGAAGGCCTTCTCGCTCCCCCTCGAGCCCGCCCGTGGTGTCGCCACCACGGCCCACGACGCGCTCAGTAGTCCTGACCGTCGGGGTCCGTCACGTCGGCACCGGGCTCCGGCACCACGAGGGTGCCGGCCGCCTCGCGCTCCCGGGCGCCGGCGAGCAGAGCCTCGGTCGAGGAGGTGCCGATGCGGGTGACGCCCTCGGCCACCATCGCCAGCAGCGTGTCGATGTCCCGCACCCCGCCTGAGGCCTTGACCTGCACGTCGGGGCCGGTGCTGGCCCGCATCAGCCGCACGTCCGGCAGCGTCGCGCCGCCGCCGGCGAACCCGGTGGAGGTCTTGACGAAGTCGGCCCCGGCCTCCTGGCTGGCCCGGCACGCCGCCACCTTCTGAGCGTCGTCGAGGAGCGCGGTCTCGAAGATGACCTTGACCAGCGCCCCGGCAGCATGGCCCACCTCGACGACGGCGGCGATGTCCTCGCGCACGAGGTCGGCGTCCCCGCCGCGCAGGCAGCCGATGTTGAGGACCATGTCGAGCTCGGTGGCGCCGTCGGCGAGCGCCTGCTTCGCCTCGGCCACCTTGGTCGAGGTCGTCGTGGTCCCGTGGGGGAAGCCGATGACGGTGCACACCCGCGTGGAGTGCCCCTCGACCGCCGCACGGGCCATGGCGACGTCGCTGGGGCGCACGCACACCGACCAGATCTCCTGCTCGGCGAGCTCGCGGCAGGCCCGCTCCACCTCGGCGGGCGTGAGCTCGGGCTTGAGCAGGGCGTGGTCGATGAGGTCGGCGACGTCCTGGACGGTGAGGGTCTGACCGGGGGCGAGGGTCTGCGGCATACCCCTCATCGTAGGTGTCCGACCCGGCCCGGCCGGGCCCTCCCTAGGATGAGGTCATGCCAACGATGCTGCAGCCGGTGCGCGTCCCCGACACCTCCGACAAGCTCATCCTGGAGCTGGTCGGGGCCGCGAGCACGGGCCACGAGGGTGTCTCCGTCGCGCGGATGACCGCTCCACCGGGGTGGGACGAACCGGGGCAGCGTCCGGACTTCGACGAGATCACCTACGTGCTGGCCGGCGAGATCGTGGTCGAGCACGAGGGGGGCAGGACGAGCGTCACGGCCGGCGAGTGCATCCTGACCCGCGCGGGCGAGTGGGTCCGCTACTCCGTCGGGGCGTCCGGCGCAGACTACCTCGCGGTCTGCTCACCGGCCTTCACCCCGCAGGCGGTGCACCGCGATGCCTGAGCGGTCCCTCGCGTCGCTGCCCAAGGTCCTGCTGCACGACCATCTCGACGGTGGCGTGCGCCCGGCCACCGTCCTGGACCTCGCCCGCGGCCAGGGGTATGGAGCGCTCCCGGCCCAGGAGGTGGACGCGCTCTCCGCGTGGTTCGCCGAGGCCGCAGACTCCGGCTCGCTCGTGCGCTACCTGGAGACGTTCGCGCACACCGTGGGGGTCATGCAGACGGTCGAGGCGCTGAGCCGGGTCGCGCGCGAGTGTGTCCTCGACCTCGCGGCCGACGGCGTGGTCTACGCCGAGGTCCGCTACGCCCCCGAGCAGCACCTGGAGCAGGGGCTGACGCTCGACGAGGTCGTCCGGGCGGTCAACGCGGGGTTCCGGCAGGGGGAGGAGGAGGCGGCCGGCGGCGGGAGCACGATCCGGGTGCGCGCGATCCTCACCGCGATGCGCCACGCCGCCCGGTCCCTGGAGATCGCCGAGCTCATGGTGCGGCACCGCGACGAGGAGGTCTGCGGCTTCGACATCGCCGGGGCCGAGGACGGCTTCCCGCCGACCCGGCACCTGGCCGCGTTCGAGTACCTCCGTCAGGAGAACGAGCACTTCACCATCCACGCCGGCGAGGCGTTCGGCCTGCCCAGCATCTGGGAGGCGATCCAGCGGTGCGGCGCCGACCGGCTCGGTCACGGCGTGCGGATCGTGGACGACATCACCCTCGGCGGGGTGCCGGTCCGGGCGGACCTGCCGGCGGCGATCGCGCGCGGTGCGACCGACCCCGGTGCGTTCGTGCTCGGGCCGCTCGCGGCCTACGTGCGCGACCGGCGCATCCCGCTGGAGATGTGCCCGAGCAGCAACGTGCAGACCGGCGCGGCCGCCTCCGTCGAGGCCCATCCGATCACGCTGCTCAAGGACCTGCACTTCCGCGTCACCCTGAACACCGACAACCGGCTGATGAGCGCGACGTCGATGACGCGCGAGGCCGAGCTCCTCGTCGAGCGGGCGGGCTGGACGCACCGGGACCTTCGGCGCGTCGCCGTCAACGCGATGAAGTCGGCCTTCCTGCCCTTCGACCAGCGGCTGGCGATCATCGAGGACGTGCTCAAGCCGGCCTACGACGGGGAGTGACCGCTCTGGGGGGCGCGGTGCGGCTCAGGTGAGGTCGAGAGGTGTTCTGCGGGACACCGACGGCGGCAGGTGTTCCGCGGAACACCCGGGAAGCCTGGCCGCCCGGCAGGGGGTCTGCTGGTGCAGACCGCACGCTGCACGACGTGCGCCACTGCGCACCTGCCGCAGCGTGCCTCGTGCACGCGGGGCGAGGGTGCGCGGGCGAGGGTGCGCGGGTCTGGGCGCGGCCCGCCCAGGCGGTGGAGGGGCAGCCTCACACCTCGGGCAGCAGTCGCGCCCGCAGCTCGTCCGCCCGGGCCAGCCTGACCTCGTCGCGACGACGGCGCTCTCCCAGCACCGCGGCCAGCACGTCCTCGGGGTGGCTTCCGGGCGGTGGCGCTGGAGCCACGTGCGGCAGCACGGCACCGACGAGCTCGGCGGCGGTCCGTGCCCGGGCCTCGGGCGAGAGGTCGCCCGCCCGGAGGAGGAACTGGCGCACCGCCACGACCAGCCCGTCGGGCAGGACGCCGAGGTCCGTGCTGCCGGCCCAGCCGGCCAGCTGGGGCGAGGCCGGCGGCGCCGAGGTCAGCCGTAGACGGACCCGGTCGCGCACGACGTACGTCCCCGCGAGGAGGTCCCCGATCCGCCGGGCACGCTCGTTCGTCATCGCCACGATGAGCGCCAGGCCGCCCAGCGTCATCCACAGCTCGACCGTCCCGGCCAGCGCCCGGATCGTCGCGTGGCGCAGCCCGATCGGGCCGGTGTCGTCCCGCACGGTGCGCAACCCCATGACGATCTTGCCGACGGTGCGTCCGTGCAGGAGCGTCTCCAGGGCGATCGGCACACCCGCCATCACCATCGCCACGACGACGATGCCGAAGGCCTGGCCGAGCGCGGCGTCTGCCGCCGTCGGGTCGAAGGGGAGCAGCCAGACCAGGAGGAGCACACCGACCGCGACCACGACGAGGTCGATCAGACCGGAGACCATCCGCAGCGGCAGGCTGGCCGCCGGCAGCTCGACCTCGACCGCCTCGCCCGTGACGAAGCGCTCGGTGTCGAAGATGCCCCGGGCCGCCATGGGCCTCACCCTAGTGAGCGCGGCCGGTGCACCACGCGTGCGGTGGGGAACCCGTCGCCGCACCGTGCGTCCGGTGGGGCGGGGCCGCATACAGTGTGCCCGTGGACCTCGACGCGCTGGTGGGACGGCGGCGGGCGGCGTGGGCGCGGCTGGACGCCCTCTCGCGGCGGTCGCGGCTGAGCGGTGCGGAGGCCGACGAGCTCCTCGACGGCTACCAGCGGGCCGCGACCGACCTCTCCGTGGTGCGCTCCAGCGCCCCCGACGCGACCGTCGTCACCCACCTCTCCACGCTCGTCGCCCGCGCCCGGGCGCGGGCCTCACGGGTGCCGACCTTCTCTTGGGCCGGCATCGGCCGCTTCTTCGCCGAGGACTTCCCGGCGGCGCTCTACCGGCTGCGGTGGTGGTGGGGGGTCACCGCGGTGCTCAACGTCGTCGTCGGTCTGGTGCTGGGGTGGTGGCTCTACGCGCACCCGGTGGTGGAGAACACGCTGCTCACCCCCGAGGAGGTGCAGCTGCTGGTCAACGTGCAGTTCGAGTCCTACTACACCGAGAACACCGCCAGCAGCTTCTCCACGCTGGTGTGGGTGAACAACGCCTGGGTGGCGGCGCGGTGCATCGGGATGGGGGTGCTCGGGTTCCCGGTCGTGTGGCTGCTGTGGCAGAACATCGCGAACGTCGCCGTCATCGGGTCGCTCATGCACCTGAACGGCCGCGGCGACGTCTTCTGGGGGTTGATCACCCCGCACGGACTGCTCGAGCTGCTGGCGATCTTCGTGGCGGCCGGCGTCGGGCTGCGCCTCTTCTGGGCCTGGGTGGCGCCCGGACCCCGGGCCCGGCTGGCCAACCTCGCCGCCGAGGGCCGTACCGCAGCCGGAGTGGCCATCGGGCTGGTCTTCGTGCTGCTGCTCTCCGGCGTGATCGAGGGGTTCGTCACGCCGTCGTCGCTGCCGACCTGGGCCCGCGTGGGGATCGGGGTGGCGGCGCTGCTGCTGTTCCTCGTCTACGTCTTCACCCTGGGCCGTCGGGCCGTGCTGCGCGGCGCGACCGGCGACGTGGGTGCTGAGCAGCAGGCTGCTCAGATCCCCATGTCCTCGTAGGACCGGGGGTCCTCGATGGGCTCGAGGTGGCAGTTGACCCGCAGGTCGGGGTAGGCCTGGAGCAGGTGGTCGGTGATGTCCTCGGCGAGGTCGTGGCCGCGCTTGACCGACCACTCCCCGGGCACGAGCAGGTGCATCTCCATGAACCGGCGGTTGCCCGACTCGCGGGTCCGCACGGCGTGGAACTGGATCTCCTCGGAGACGTAGCCGTCCAGGATCTCCTGCAGCCGCGCGTTGTCCTCCTTGGGCAGGCTGACGTCCATCAGCCCGGCGGTGGAGCTGCGGATCAGGCCCCATCCGGTGACCAGGATGTTGACGCCCACCGCGAAGGCGACGATCGGGTCCAGCCGTTCCCACCCGGTCACCCAGACCAGCAGCACGCCCCCGACGACGCCGACGGAGGTCCACACGTCGGTGAGCAGGTGCTTGCCGTCGGCGGTGAGGGTGATCGAGCGGTGCTTCCTGCCGGCCCGCAGGAGGACCCAGGCGACGCCTCCGTTGATCAGGGAGGCGACCACCGAGATGGCCAGGCCGGTGCCGAGGTTCTGCAGCGGTTGCGGGTCGAGGAATCGCTGCACCGAGGTCATCAGGATGAGGGCCGCGGCGACGAAGATCATCAGGCCCTCGAGCGCCGCGGAGAAGTACTCCGCCTTGCTGTGCCCGTAGTTGTGCTTCGTGTCCGGCGGCCGCAGTGCGACGCGGAGGGCGACGAGGGCCACGACGGCAGCGACCAGGTTGACGAGCGACTCGGCCGCGTCCGAGAGCAGGCCGACGGATCCGGTGAGCAACCACGCCGAACCCTTGAGCCCGATCGTGACCAGCGCAGCGGCGATCGAGAGCCACGCGAAGCGGGTGAGGTCGACGGGGCGGGGGTGGCGCGTGCTGGTCGGGTCGGTCCCGTCGCCGGTCACGGGCGGGTCAGCGGGTGGCGGGCGGGCTGGAGCACGTGAGCCAGGGTAACCCGGGCCCCGGCCTCAGAGCAGCCCTCGGCTCTTGAGCAGCAGGTAGTGGTCCACGAGCGCCACCGGCAGCTCCTCGGGCAGCGCGTGCACGACGGTGACGCCGAGCTGGGCGAGCGCGGTCGAGGTGCGCTGCCGCAGGGTCTCGGTGCGCTCGGCGGCCGCCGCGTCGTAGACCGCCCCGACGGTGCCCAGGTCCTGCTGCAGGTCGCGCAGCGCGGGGTCGGCGACGGAGGCCACCACCACCCGGTGGTGGGCGGTGAGGGTGGGCAGCACGGGCAGCAGCCCCTCCTCGACGGCCGCGGGCTCCAGCGCCGTCAGCAGCACGACCAGGGAGCGGCGCCGGGTCAGGCCGGTGACCGCGCCAGCGAGCAGCGGCCAGTCGGCCTCGAGCAGAGCAGGCACCAGGGGAGCCATGGCGGTCACGAGCCGGTGCAGCAGGGCCGAGCCGCCCGGCCCGCTGCCGGACCCCGACCCCACCCGGGCCCGCACCGTGCGGTCGCCGGCGAGCAGGTCGACGCGGTCGCCGGCCCGTGACGCGAGCGCCGCCAGCAGCAGCGCGGCGTCCATGGCGGCGTCCAGCCGGGGCTCGTCCCCGACCCGGGCGGCGCTGGTCCGCGAGGTGTCGAGGACCAGGATCACCCGCCTGTCGCGCTCCGGCTGCCAGGTGCGCACCACGACGTGCTGGCGCCGGGCGGTGGCCCGCCAGTCGATGGACCTCACGTCGTCGCCCTCGACGTAGTCCCGGAGCGAGTCGAACTCCGTGCCCTGCCCGCGCGTCCGCACGGCCGAGCGCCCGTCGAGCTGGCGCAGCTGGGACAGCTTGCCGGGCAGGTGGCGCCGGGACCGGAACGGCGGCAGCGAGCGGACAGCACCCGGCACGAGGGTGGTGACCTGGCGGCCCGCGAGGCCGAGGGGGCCGTGGGTGCGGACCGTGGTGCCCGCCGCCGGTCGGTCACCGCGCCGCGTGGGGGTGAGCGTCGTCGTCACCGTGCGCCGCTCCCCGGCGGGCAGGTCGAGGGTATGCCGGTCGCGCGCGGCGCCCGCGGACGGCACCCACGCGTCGCGCAGCATCCCGCGCAGGTGGCGCACCCCGGGGTTGTGCAGGGTGAGCGTCGTGGTCGTGGTCTCGTGCAGCCGCACCTGCGGCACCGTCGCGCGGGTGACCCCCACCGTCCGCGGGGACGGCGTCAGCAGCACGTCGACGAGGACCAGCAGCGCGATCCCCAGCAGCCACAGCGCAGCGACCTGCCCCGCGCGTCCCGGCCACAGCGCGGCGGGAACCAGCCCCAGCAGCACCAGGGCGACGACGGGACCGCGCAGGACCATCGGAGGCGCTCAGCGGGGGACCGGCACGGCGGCCAGCACCGAGTCCAGGACCGACGCGGTCGTGACCCCCTCCAGCTCGGCCTCCGGCCGCAGCTCGAGGCGGTGGGTGAGGGTGGCCTGGGCCAGCGCCTTGACGTCGTCGGGGGTGACGAAGTCGCGGCCGGAGAGCCAGGCCCAGGCGCGGGCGGTCGTCATCAGGGCCGTCGCCCCGCGCGGGCTCACCCCCAGCTGCAGGGAGGGGGAGGTGCGGGTCGCGCGGGCCAGGTCCACGACATACCCGATGACCTCGGGGGAGACCTGGACGGTGCGGACCGCTGCCGACCCGGCGGCGAGGTCGTCCGCGGAGGCGACCGCGCGCACCCCCGCTGCGGCCAGGTCGCGCGGGTCGAAGCCGGCGGCGTGCCGGCCGATGACCTCCACCTCGTCCTCGCGCGGGGGCAGCGGCAGCAGCACCTTCATGAGGAAGCGGTCGAGCTGGGCCTCGGGGAGGGGGTAGGTGCCCTCGTACTCGACCGGGTTCTGGGTCGCAGCGACGAGGAACGGCGCCGGCAGCTGGTGGCTGGTGCCGTCGACCGTGACCTGCCGCTCCTCCATGGCCTCGAGCAGGGCGGCCTGCGTCTTGGGCGGGGTCCGGTTGATCTCGTCGGCGAGCAGCAGGTTGGTGAAGACCGGCCCGGGGCGGAAGGCGAAGTCGCTTCGGCCAGCGTCGTAGACCATCGATCCGGTCACGTCGCCGGGCATGAGGTCGGGGGTGAACTGCACGCGCTTGGCGTCGATGTCCAGCGCCGCTGCGACGGTCCGCACCAGGAGGGTCTTGGCGGTCCCCGGCACGCCCTCGAGCAGGATGTGCCCGCGCGCGAGCAGCGCCACGACGAGCCCGGAGACGGCCTGCTCCTGGCCGACGACTGCCTTGGCGACCTCCTCGCGGACGGCGTGGAGCGCGGCACGCGCTCGCTCGGCGTCGCCGGGCGGTCGGGCGTCGCGCACCGGTTCGCGGGAGGGGTCGGTCATGGCTGGAGTCCTTCCTCGAGGGAGCGCAGCTCCCGGGCGGTGGTGACGAGCGCGTGGTCGTCCGGGGCGGCGGGGTCGGTGAGCAGGCGGGTGGTCTCGGTGACCGGGCGGTCGGTCGCCGCCGCGACCGCCCGCGCCAGGGCCTGCGGGTCCGTGCGGTGCGGGAGCCCCAGGCGCGGGGCGAGCCGGTGCCGTGCCCCGGCCTGCAGGGCGGCGAGGGCGTGGTCGCGGTCGCGTGCCTGGCGGTAGAGCCGGCCGCGGCTGCGCGTGGTCTCGGCCGCGGGCACGACCGCCGGCAGCGGCTCGACGACCACCGGACCGAGGCGGCGGCCCTGCCACAGGGCCAGCACCAGGACGGTCGCGCCCAGCAGGACGACCGACGCGGTGAGGTTGCGGGGCAGCACGTCCCACAGGCCGAGGGAGGCGTCGAGACCGGCGTCGGCGGGCACCGGGACGACCCACAGGAGCGTCGGGCTCTGCCCGAGCAGGCGCAGGGCCAGGGCGGCGTGCGCGTCGTCGGTGATCTCGGCGTTCGTCAGTGCCCGACCGAAGCCGAGGACCGTGGTCTGGGCCCGTCCCGCGGTGGCGGGGAACGTCAGCATCGCCGCGTCGCGGGCCCCGCCGGCGTTGTGCCCGGGCGTCGGCGGGAAGCAGGCCCCGACCGAGCGGCGGTCCACGCCGTCCGCCTGGAGCACCACGTCCCAGCCGGAGAGCACGTCGCCCTCGCGGACCCGGGGGTCGTCGCAGGCGCCGGTCAGCTGCTGGCCCGACCCCCAGGTCACGTCGAGGTCGAGCCCGAGCGCGGCCCCGGGGGAGCTCTCGGCGTCGGGGGCGACCACGACCAGCCCGTCCGCCGAGCGGGTGCGCGCGACCAGGTCCGCACCGCCCTCCGGACCCAGGTATGCCGTGCTCGCCAGGAGCACCGTCGTGCCCGGCCCGACCGTGTCGGGCAGGGCGGTCAGGCCCTCGACCACGCGGACGTCGACGCCCTGCTGCTCGAGCACCTGGACCAGGGCACGGGCACCCTCCCGCCCAGGGTCGTCGGGGCCGAGCGGCTCGCCAGGGGGCCGCGCGGACAGCAGGAGGGCGACCACGGCGGCGGCGAGCAGGAGCAGGAGCGGGGGGACCCAACGCCGGAGGCGCCGCCGGGACGGCGTCGTGGTCACGGCGCCACCACGGTGCCGGGCGCGGTGCCGGCGCGGTGGAGGGTGGGCCGGGTGGCCGTCAGCCGTCCGCCGAGGTCGAGGACCTGCCGGGCGTCCTCGGGGCGGGCCCGGCCGTCGCCGTAGCGGACCGCGTCGAAGCGGTCCGCCGCTGCCGCGAGCGGCGCCGCGTCGACGGGGAAGACGGGCTCCAGCGCGAGCGCGACCTCGTGGGCGGTGCGACCCGGGCGGTCGTCGAGCAGCGTCCGCTCGACCGCTCCGGCCGCGATCGCCCGGTAGCCGTCGAGCAGGGCGGCGTCGTGGTCACCGGCCACCAGTGCCGCGGTGGCACGCGTGCGGTAGTCCTCGGCCCGCAGGCCCTCCTCGTCCAGGACCGACCCGGTGCTGCGCGCGGTCAGCGCTGCCCGTCGCCAGCGGTCGCGCTGGGCAAAGGTCAGCACCGCCAGGACGGCACCGAGCACCACGCCGAGGACGACCCACGTCGTCCACGCCGGCAGCGCCCCGACCGGGCCGAGGGACGGCAGGCGGTCCTGGACCCACGTCCACGCCCCGACGACGAACGACTCGCGCAGCTGGTAGCCGGGACGGGCGAGCTCCTCCTCCAGCCAGGCGCGGGCCTGGTCGCGGTCGGGGTCGACCGGGACGCCGACGGAGAGCAGCATCAGGGTGGTCAGCGGGCTCGCCCGGCCGCGCGGGCCTGGGCCGCCCGTCCCAGCGCGAGGTCCAGGCCCTCCCGGCGGATGCGCTGGTCGAGGTAGAGCAGCGCGGTGACGCCGGCCGTGAACGGGATGACGAGTGTGGACACGACCAGCTGGACGACGTGGTCGACGACGAGCACGGCGGGGGCGACGGGCGAGAGGCCCTCGCTCAGGCTGCCCATGACCCCCATGGTCACGAAGGAGACCGGGACCTGCACCGCGGTGGTGAAGATGCCGGTGAGGACCCCCGCGAGCAGCGTGATGCCGACGATGCGCCAGGCCTGCCAGCCCGAGGTGAGGGACCAGACGCGCCGGATGGCACGCCAGGGGCCGGCCCGCTCCAGCACCACCGCGCACGGTGCCAGCCCGACCCGGCACGCCGCCCAGACGAGCGCGACGACCAGGCCCAGGGTGGCGAGCACGACGAGCGCCACCAACCAGCCGTCGCCGATCGCCGGGGCGCCCAGGGCGAGCGCGACCACACCCAGCACGAAGACGGCGGCGGCGAGGACGAGGAGCAGGACGATGAGCAGCAGGTTGCCCACGAGCGCGGGCAGGCGGCCCCGGACGGCGGTCCAGGTCTCGGCGAGGTCGACCTTGTCGCCGAGCACGGCCTCGCTGACCACGTAGACGATCATGCCGGTCAGCGCGACGGAGGCCAGCGCGTTGGAGAGGCCGTTGATGCCGAGCGCGGCGACCTGCTGGTCCTCCACCGCCAGCCCGGCCCAGCGGGTGACGGCCAGGGAGGCCAGCAGCGAGGGCACCAGCAGCACGACCAGCACGACGAGGGCCGCCCCGATCGTGGCCTGCGGGTTGCGCCGCATCGTCTGCAGCGCCCCGTTGAAGATGTCGCCGACCGTGAGGGGGCGCAGCGGCACGACCCCCGGCTGGTGCATCCGTGCCAGCTGCTCCGGCGGGAGGTGCTGCCAGGCGGGCGGACCCGACCCGGGCGGTGGTTCCCACCCGGGTTGCGGACCGGGACCGGGGGGCGGTGCCCCATACCCCGGTGGTGGTGGTTGCGTCATCCCCCGACCCCTCGTGTCGTGCGTCTGTCCTGGGCGCCGGGCTGCACCAGCTCCTCGACCCGGCGCTCCGCCTCGTGGGCGGTCACCGGCTCTGCCCCCAGGGCCTGCTGGGCCGCCACGATACCCGGCTCTGCGCGGCGCAGGAGCAGGCCCCGGCGCCACAGCGTCAGCGGGGGCTTGCGGCGCTCCGCGAGGTCGCGGACCAACCGACGACCGAAGGTCAGCCAGGGGCGGTTGCGCACGCACCAGGCGTGCGCGAGCAGCCCCCGCGCGCGCAGGCCGGCCACGGCGTGGGCGGCGAAGATGCCCTCCGCGACCACGAGCGGGTGGTCGCCGCGCTCCAGCACCCGGTGCCCGGTCACGCTGGAGGTCGAGATGTCGTAGACGGGCACGTCCGCGCGCCCCTCCACGCACAGCTGCTCCAGGGCGGCGAGCGCCGCCGGGAGGTTCCAGGAGCGGACGTCGTCCCAGTCGACCAGGCCGAGCGGGCTCATCGGCAGGTCGGCGTGCGACAGCTCGTGGTAGAAGTCGTCCAGCTCCACCAGGGGCCACCCGTGGCGGGAGTGCAGCCGACGGGCCAGGCGCGACTTGCCGGCCCCGCTCGGACCGGCGAGCACGAGGACCCGGGCCCGGGGGAGATCGGCGTCGTCCATGACCGCCCAGTCTAGGACGCGGCCCGACCGTAGACTCTGGCAGCGTGAAGCCTGCTCCGAGCCCCCTGTCCGGCGACCTCGTCGGGGTCTACCGCACCCTGCCCGCCCGCATCATCGGCTGGGTGCTGGTGGCGGGTGCCGCCCTGCTGGCGACCCTGACGGTCGTCGACGTCGTGGCCGGTCGGCACGTGGGCGCGGGGCTGGCGTGGCCGCTCGCGCTGGTCGTGGGTCTGGGGTCGGGGGCTTGGGCGCTCTTCCTGCGACCGCACGTGCGGGTCTACGACGACGGCGTGGTGCTGGCCAACGTGGTGACGGACTCGGTGGTGCCGCTGGCCGTGGTCGAGGAGGTCACCCACCAGTGGGCGCTCGAGCTGCACGACCGCGAGGGCCACCGGCACAGTGCGTGGGCCGTGCCGGTCCGCAGGGACCGGGTGCGGCGTCGGAGCCTCGACGACTTCGCCGAGACGACCCGCCGCCGCGGGTCCGCCGGGGTGACCGCGCAGGGCGTCGCCGACGTCGTGCTGCGCACCCTCCAGCGCTTCCGGCTCGACGGTGGTGAGCTGCGTGACGACGGTGCCGGCACCGCGGCCGTGGTCCAGCGGGTCGCGTGGTCGGCGGTGACCGCCCTGGGTCTCGCCCTCGCGCTGGGCGTCGTGGCGCTCCTCGGCTGACCCCGAGGGCACGAGCGGACGCGCCCGGGTGGACGCTCAGACCCGGGTGAGCTGCTCCATACCTGCGCGGGTGGCGGCCAGGCGGCGCGAGGCCTCCTCGCGGGCGGCGGGCAGCCCGTCGGGGCCGTCGACGGGCACGATGGCCTCGAGGTAGACCTTGAGCTTGGGCTCGGTGCCGCTGGGCCGGACGACGACACGCGTGCGGTCGGCGAGCAGGTATCGCAGACCCTCGGTCGGGGGAAGTCCCTGCACCCCCTCGGCCAGGTCCTCGGCGGCGACCACCTCGACGCCGCCGAGCCCTGTCGGGGGCCGCTGGCGCAGGCGGGCCATCACCGGCGGGATGAGGGCAAGGTCGGGGACGCGCACCGAGAAGGCGTCGGTCTGGTGGACGCCGTGCGCGAGGGCCAGGTCGTCGAGGAGGTCCAGCAGCGTGCGGCCCTGGGTCTTGAGCGTGGCGGCGAGCTCGGCGGCCATGAGCGCCGCCGTCACCCCGTCCTTGTCGGGCACCCTGGCCGGGTCGACGCAGTAGCCGAGCGCCTCCTCGTAGCCGTAGGCCAGCCCCTCGACGCGACCGATCCACTTGAAGCCGGTCAGCGTCTCCTCGGCGCGCAGGCCGGCCGCCTCCGCCATCGCCCCGAGCAGGCGGGAGGACACGATGGAGCGTGCGAGCACCGGCCGCTCGCCGCCCGCGCGGCCCCGCGCGATGACGTGGTGGCCCAGCAGGGCGCCGACCTCGTCGCCGCGCAGCATCCGCCAGGTCCCGTGGTCCTGGACGGCGAGGGCGCACCGGTCGGCGTCGGGGTCGTTGGCGACGACGAGGTCCGGGTGCAGCTGGGCGGCGAGCTCGAGCGCGGCGTCGATCGCCCCGGCCTCCTCCGGGTTGGGGAAGGCGACGGTCGGGAAGTCCGGGTCGGGCTCGGACTGGCTGGCGACGGCCGCCGGGGTGGGGAAGCCGGCCCGCTCGAACGCCTGCCGGACGACCTCCGACCCGACCCCGTGGAGGGCGGTGTGCACGACCGACAGGTCGCGCGGGCCGTCCGGGTCGAGGACCGCGACGGCGGCGTCCAGGTAGGCCTCGACGACGCTGTCGTCGAGGGTGACCCAGCCGTCCTGGGTCATCGGCACCTGGGCCACCGAGGTCACACGCGCGATCTGCGCACAGATGTCGTCGTCCACGGGCGGCACGATCTGCGAACCGTCGCCGAGGTAGACCTTGTAGCCGTTGTCCTCCGGCGGGTTGTGGCTGGCGGTGACCATCACGCCGGCGTCGGCGCCCAGGTGCCTGACCGCGAACGCCAGCACCGGCGTGGGCAGGGGGTGCGGCAGCACCATCGCGCGACCGCCGGCCGCCTCCACGACCGCCGCGGTGTCCCGGGCGAAGACGTCGGAGTTGTGGCGGGCGTCGAAGCCGACGACGACCGCCGGGCCGGGGGTGCGGTCGCCCGCCGCCTCGAGGCGGTCCCGCAGGTAGGCCGTGAGCCCGGCTGCGGTGCGGATCACGACGCTGCGGTTCATCCGGTTGGGGCCGGCGCCCAGGGCGCCCCGGAGCCCGGCGGTGCCGAACTCCAGGAGGCCGACGAAGCGGTGGGCCAGGTCCGCGCGGGACTGCTCGTCACCGGCCTCGGTCCGCTCGACCAGACCGGCGAGCTCGGCACGGGTGACCTCGTCAGGGTCGTCCGCGAGCCAGGCACGGGCCTGCTCGAGGAGGGCGGACGTCTCGGGGGCGGGCGCGTGCGGCATACCGTGTGCTCCTGGGGGTGCGGGTGGTCCTCGGTCAGATCTTGGCGACGATGCGGGCCAGCAGGTCGCCGCAGCGCGCGGCGGCGGCGCGGCCGGCCCTGATGACCTCCTGGTGGTCCAGGGGGGTGGGGCTGATGCCGGCGGCGTGGTTGGTGACCAGGGAGATGCCGAGGACCTCCATCCCGGCCTCGCGGGCGGCGATCGCCTCCAGCGTCGTGGACATGCCGACGAGGTCGCCGCCGAGGATCCTGGCCATCCGGACCTCGGCGGGCGTCTCGTAGTGGGGGCCGCGGAACTGCACGTAGACGCCCTCGTCGAGGGTCGGGTCGACCTGCCGGGCGAGCTCGCGCAGCCGCGGTGCGTAGAGGTCGGTGAGGTCGACGAAGGTCGCCCCCTCCAACGGCGAGGCGGCCGTGAGGTTGAGGTGGTCGCTGATGAGGACGGGCGTGCCGGGGCGCCACTCGGGGCGCAGACCGCCGCAGCCGTTGGTCAGCACGATCGTCGAGCACCCGGCGGCGGCCGCGGTGCGGACCGCGTGCACGACCGAGCGGACGCCCCGGCCCTCGTAGAAGTGGGTGCGGGTGCCGTAGACGAGCACCCGGCGACCGTCCGCGAGCGGGATCGAGCGCATGGTGCCGGTGTGACCCTCGACGGCGGCGGCGGTGAACCCGGGGACGTCGGTGTTCTCGATCTCCGCGTCCGCCTCGCCGAGGAGGTCGGCGGCCGGCTTCCAGCCGCTGCCCAGGACGAGGGCGATGTCGTGGCGGGGGGCGCCGGTGCGCTCGGCGATCACCGCGGCGGCTGCCTCGGCGACCTGTCGGGGGTCCGTGCTGGGGTCGAGGAGGTCCGTGCTCACCGGCACACCCTAACGGTGGTTGGATAGGGGCCGTGAGTGCTGCGAACAGGTCGGTCGTCGTCATCGGTGGGGGTCCCGGGGGATACGAGGCTGCGCTGGGCGCGGCCCAGCTCGGCGCGGAGGTGACGGTCGTCGAGCGGTCGGGGATGGGGGGTGCGGCGGTGCTGACCGACTGCGTGCCCAGCAAGGCGCTCATCGCCACCGCGGACTTCATGGAGCGTTTCAGCGCGGCTCGACGGATCGGCGTCCACTTCGACGGGGACGAGGTGCGGGGCGACCAGGGCGTCACCGCCCACATCGCCGACGTCAACGCCCGGATCATGGAGCTCGCGCAGGCCCAGAGCCGCGACATCGTCGAGCGGCTGGAGTCGGCGGGCGTGGAGATCGTGCAGGGGGCGGGACGGCTGCTGGGGGGCGGCCAGGTCGAGGTCGTGCAGGGGGTCGGGGCGGTCGCGTCGGGCGAGGAGCCCGCCCCGCACGGTGCGGACCGTGACTCCGGGGAGAGTCTCGTCCTCGAGGCCGACCTCATCCTGGTCGCCACCGGTGCGCGCCCACGGGTGATGGACACGGCGGTGCCGGACGGCGAGCGGATCCTGACCTGGCAGCAGATCTGGGACCTCACCGAGCTGCCGGAGCACCTCATCGTCATCGGCTCCGGCGTGACCGGTGCCGAGCTGGCCCACAGCTATCTCGGGCTCGGGTGCGCCGTCACGCTCATCTCTTCCCGCGACCGGGTGCTGCCCGGCGAGGACGCCGACGCGGCCAACGTCGTGGAGGAGGTCTTCCGGCGCCGCGGCATGGCGGTGCTCAACCGCTCGCGGGCCGGGGGGGTGCGCAGGGACGGGAACGGGGTCGTGGTCACCCTCGAGGACGGTCGCGAGGTGACCGGGTCCCACGCCCTCCTGGCCGTGGGCTCCATACCGAACACGACCGACATGGGGCTGGAGGAGGCGGGGGTGCGCGTGAGCCGGTCCGGCCACATCGAGGTCGACCGGGTCTCGCGCACCAGCGTGGCCGGGGTCTACGCCGCCGGTGACTGCACCGGGGTGTTCCCGCTGGCCTCGGTCGCGGCGATGCAGGGGCGGATCGCGGTCGCCCACGCCCTCGGCGACGCCGTGGCGCCCCTGTCCCTGGGCAAGGTGAGCTCGAACATCTTCACCGACCCCGAGATCGCCACCGTCGGCGTGAGCCAGGCCGACATCGACGAGGGGCGCGTCGACGCCCGGTCGGTGATGCTGCCGCTGACCAAGAACCCGCGCGCCAAGATGCAGAACGTGCAGGACGGGTTCGTCAAGCTCTTCGCCCGCAGCGGCAGCCACACGATCGTCGGCGGCGTGGTCGTGGCCCCCCGCGCGAGCGAGCTGATCTTCCCGATCGCCCTGGCCGTGGCGAACCGGCTCAACGTCGACCAGTTCTCCTCGACGTTCACGGTGTACCCGTCGATGAGCGGGTCGCTGGCCGAGGCTGCCCGTCAGCTCCACGAGATCGCCGACTGACCCACCGGACGCGCGGTGGGCCCGGTCAGTCCTTGAGCTCGCAGACCACCGCGCCGTTGGGGACGGTCTCGCCGACGGTCGCCGTCAGGCCCGTGACGGTGCCGTCCTTGTGCGCCTTGATCGGCTGCTCCATCTTCATCGCCTCGAGCACGACCACGACGTCGCCGGCACTGACCTGCTGACCCTCCTCGACGGAGATCTTCACGATCGTGCCCTGCATCGGGGCGGTCACCGCGTCGCCCGACGCGGCGGCAGCGCCACCGGCCCCGCGGGAGCGCTTGGGCGCCTTCTTCCGGCCCGCTGCGCCGCCGCTGCCGCCGTTGGTCCCGCCGAGCGCGAGCCCGGCGGGCAGCGACACCTCGAGGCGCTGGCCGCCGACCTCGACGACGACCCGCTGGCGCTCGCCGTCCTCGCCCGGCGCCTCGGCCGTCGGGCCGGAGTAGGCGGCGATCCGGTTGTCGAACTCGGTCTCGATCCACCGGGTGTGCACGGTGAACGGCTCGTCGCCCTCCGGGGCGAACGCGGGGTCGGAGACCACGGCACGGTGGAAGGTGAGCGCGGTCGGCATACCCTCCACGGCGAACTCCGCGAGGGCCCGGCGGGAGCGCTCGATCGCCTCGCGACGGGTCCGGCCGGTGACGATGAGCTTGGCGAGCATCGAGTCGAAGGCGCCCGCCACGACGTCGCCCTCGACCACGCCGGAGTCGACGCGCACGCCCGGTCCCGAGGGTGGACGGAAGACCAGCGCGGTGCCCGGGGCGGGCATGAAGTCGCGGCCCGGGTCCTCGGCGTTGATGCGGAACTCGATCGAGTGCGCGTGCGGGACCGGGTCGTCGTACCCGAGCTCCTCGCCGTCGGCGATGCGGAACTGCTCGCGCACGAGGTCGATGCCCGTGACCTCCTCGGTGACCGGGTGCTCGACCTGCAGCCGGGTGTTGACCTCGAGGAAGGAGATGTCGCCCTCCGGTCCCACGAGGAACTCGCAGGTGCCGGCGCCGACGTAGCCCGCCTGCCGCATGATCTCCTTGCTGGCGCGCACGATCTCGGTGCGCTGCGCGGGCGTCAGGAACGGGGCGGGGGCCTCCTCGACGAGCTTCTGGTTACGGCGCTGCAGCGAGCAGTCGCGCGTCGAGACGACGACCACGGTGCCGTGCTGGTCGGCGAGGCACTGGGTCTCGACGTGGCGTGGACGGTCGAGGAAGCGCTCCACGAAGCACTCACCGCGGCCGAAGGCGGTCACGGCCTCGCGGACCGCCGACTCGAACAGGTGCGGGATCTCCTCCATGGTGCGCGCGACCTTGAGGCCGCGGCCACCGCCGCCGTAGGCCGCCTTGATCGCGACCGGCAGCCCGTGCTCCTCGGCGAAGGCGACGACCTCGTCGGGGCCGTCGACCGGGTCCGCGGTGCCGGGGACGAGCGGTGCCTGCGAGGAGAGCGCGATGTGACGGGCCTTGACCTTGTCGCCGAGGGCGTCGATGGCCGCGGGCCCGGGGCCGATCCAGGTCAGCCCGGCGTCGATCACCGCCTGGGCGAACGAGGCGTTCTCGGCGAGGAAGCCGTAACCGGGGTGCACAGCGTCAGCGCCGGTGGCCCGGGCGACCTCGATCAGCTTCTCCTGCACCAGGTACGACTCACCGGGCGTCGAGCCGCCGAGGGCGTGGGCCTCGTCGGCGACCCTGACGTGGAGGGCATCGCGGTCGGGCTCGGCGTAGACGGCGACCGACGTCAGGCCGGCGTCCTTGCAGGCGCGGGCGATGCGGACGGCGATCTCGCCACGGTTGGCGATGAGGACCTTGCGGATCGGCATGGGGTCACCCTAATGGCAGGGGTATGGCGTGAGCGCGGAGGTCTGGCGCGGCGTCAGACCAGCTCGGCCAGGTCCTCCTCGCACCGGCGCTCCAGCTCGTCGAGCTCGCGCAGCGAGTCCTCGATGTCGCGACGGCGGCGTTCGAGGTCGCCGCGGCGGTCGTCGATCTGGCTCAGCAGGTAGCGCAGCTGACCGGCCTCGCCCGGCTGGTCGTCGTACATCCCCAGGATCGTGGCGATCTCCTCGAGCGGGAAGCCCAACCGTCGACCCCGCAGGATGAGCGCCAGCCGGGTCCGCTCCCGGCGGTGGTAGAGCCGGCGCTGCCCGTCCCGCTCCGGGCTGAGCAGCCCCAGGTGCTCGTAGTGGCGCAGGGCGCGGTGGGTCACGTCGTAGTCGTCGGCCATCTGCGCGATGGTCCAGGTGGGCTCGACCTCGTCGGTCACGTCTTGTCCTAACGTCAAGTGAGCCACCATCGTGCTTGACCTTTCCGTGAACGTCAAGCACGATGGGCGAACCCAGACCCACGCACCACCCCAGCCCCCTTAAGGACCGGACACCGATGTTCGAGCTGACCCAGGACCACGAGGACTTCCGTCGACTCGTCCGCGACTTCGCCGAGGCCGAGGTCGCCCCGCACGTCGAGCAGTGGGACCGGGACGCCCACTTCCCGACCGACCTCGTGCCCAAGATGGGCGACCTCGGGCTGTTCGGCCTCAACGCGCCCGAGGAGTTCGGCGGCGCCGGCCTCGAGGAGGGCGGGTTCACCTATCTGTGCCTGGCCATCGAGGAGCTGGGCCGGGTCGACCAGTCCGTCGGCATCACCCTGTCCGCAGGGGTGGGCCTGGGCATCAACCCGATCCTGTCCTTCGGCTCGCAGGAGCAGAAGGAGCGCTTCCTGCCCGACCTCGTCGCCGGGCGCTCGCTCGCCGGGTTCGGTCTCACGGAGCCCGAGGCCGGGTCCGACGCCGGCGCCACCAAGACGCGCGCCCGCCTCGACGGCGGCCAGTGGGTGGTCAACGGGGCCAAGGCCTTCATCACCAACTCCGGCACCGACATCACCTCGGTCGTCACCGTCACCACCAGGACCGGCGAGACTGCCCAGGGGCGCCCGGAGATCAGCGCCATCATGGTCCCGTCGGGCACCGAGGGGTTCACGGTCGAGCCGGCGTACCGCAAGCTCGGCTGGCACATCTCCGACACCCACGGTCTGACCTTCGAGGACTGCCGTGTGCCCGAGGGCAACCTGCTGGGTGCCCGCGGGGAGGGCTTCAAGCAGTTCCTCAAGACCCTCGACGACGGGCGCATCGCGATCTCCGCGCTCGCCGTCGGCTGCGCGCAGCGGATGCTCGAGGAGGTGACCGCCTACAGCAAGGAACGGATCGCCTTCGGCCGCCCCATCGCGGTCAACCAGGGCATCTCCTTCCAGGTCGCCGACCTCGCGGTCATGGTCGAGGCCGCGCGCGTGCTGACCTACAAGGCCGCGTGGCTCAACGACGAGCGCGAGGCCGGTCGCCGCTCGCTGGCCGAGGTCAAGCAGGCCGCGGCGATCGCCAAGCTCTACTCCACCGAGGCCGCCGTCAGCGCGACCCGGATCGCCACCCAGGTCTTCGGGGGCAACGGTTTCATGGAGGAGTACCCCGTGGCCCGGTTCTACCGCGACGCCAAGATCCTGGAGATCGGCGAGGGCACCTCCGAGGTCCAGCGGATGGTCATCGCCCGCGGCCTCGGCCTCCCGTCCTGACCGGGGCTGGCACCATGACGGGTATGGAGCACGCCGCCACCGAGGGCAACCCCTATCCCGACCCCCGGGTCGGCGACCTGCGCGCCCGGCTCGAGACGGCTTACCAGGAGTCGGCGAAGCCCTCGCCGAAGGCGCGCGCCAAGCTCGACTCCCAGAACAAGCTCTACGTGCGCGAGCGGATCGCGCTGCTCTTCGACGAGGGCACCTTCGTGGAGGACGGGCGCTACGCCAACGCGACCGCCGCCGGCCTGCCCGCCGACGGCGTGGTCACCGGGCGGGGCGAGGTCGACGGGCGCCCGGCGATCGTGGTGGCCAACGACCCGACCGTCAAGGCCGGTTCGTGGGGTGCGCGGACCGTGGAGAAGATCATCCGGGCGACCGAGGCGGCGTTGCGCGAGGAGCTGCCGCTCTTCTGGTTCGTCGACTCCGCAGGTGCCCGCATCACCGACCAGGTCGACCTCTTCCCCGGCCGCCGCGGGGCCGGACGCATCTTCCACAACCAGGTCGCGCTGTCGGGACGGGTGCCGCAGATCTGCTGCCTCTTCGGGCCGAGCGCGGCCGGCGGGGCCTACATCCCCAGCTTCACCGACCTGATCATCATGGTGGAGGGCAACGCCTCGATGTACCTGGGGAGCCCCCGGATGGCCGAGATGGTCGTGGGGGAGACCGTGAGCCTGGAGGAGATGGGCGGTGCCCGGATGCACTGCACGGTCTCCGGGGTGGGGGACCTGCTTGCCGCCGACGACGCCGAGGCCATCGAGCTGGCCAAGCACTTCTTCTCCTACCTGCCCGAGACCTGGCACGACCCGGTGCCGCACTACGAGGGCGAGCCACCGGCACAACCGCTGACCCGGTCGACGGTCCCGGAGGCCGAGTCGGTGCCCTTCGACGTCCACGAGGTGATCGACGGCCTCGTCGACGACGACAGCTTCTTCGAGGTCAAGCCGCTGTTCGCAGCCGAGCTCGTGGTCGGGCTCGGGCGGGTCGAGGGGCAGACCGTGGGGATCCTCGCCAACAACTCGGCGATCAAGGGCGGGGTGCTCTTCACCGACTCGGCCGACAAGGCCGCGCGCTTCATCTGGCTGTGCGACGCGTACGGCATACCGCTGCTCTACCTCGCCGACGTCCCCGGCTTCATGATCGGCTCGGAGGTCGAGCGCGGCGGCATCATCCGGCACGGCGCCAAGATGGTCTCGGCCGTCTCGGAGGCGACCGTGCCGCAGCTGTGCGTGGTGGTGCGCAAGGCCTACGGTGCCGGTCTCTACGCGATGGGCGGTCCAGGCTTCGGACCGGAGGCGACGATCGCCCTGCCGACCGCGCGGATCGCGGTCATGGGTCCGGAGGCGGCGGTCAACGCGGTCTACGCCAACAAGATCGCCGAGATCGCCGACGAGGGGGAGCGGGCCGCGTTCGTCGGCGCACGGCGGGCGGAGTACCTGGAGGACGTGGACCTGGAGCGGCTGGCCGCCGACCTGGTCATCGACGCGGTCGTGGAGCCGGAAGACCTGCGCGAGGAGATCGTGCGGCGCTTCCGGTACGCCGCCCGCCGCGACCGGCACTTCTCCACCCGGCACCGCTCCATCCCGCCGGTCTGATCCCGGTGGGCCCGGGTCAGGCGCCCGGGTCCTCCGGCAGCGCGTGGCGGTACGTCCACGAGGTCAGGGCGGTCCCGAGCATGGCGACCAGGACGCCGAGGAAGATGTGCAGCGCCCGCTGCCCGGTGTGACCGAGCGTGAACTGGGCGACCACCGCACCGGCGAGCACGACCGCCAGGGCCACGTTGACCGCTCCGGCAGACGTCCGCAGGAGGACGTAGAGAAGCGCTGACCCGACGGTGGCGGCCAGCGTCACCCACGCGCCGACCTCGTGGTTCCGGGCGAACTGCGCCTCGCCGCCGAGGACCGCCGCGGCCCAGCCCGCCTGCGCGATGAGGCAGCTGAGCACCACCGTGGCCGCGCTGCGGAGCACGATCAGGTGGGGGTGCGGCATCATGGGCAGGGCCATCGCACCACTGTGGCAGAGGCGGGCTCCTGCGTGCGGGCGCCGTGCTGCGCCGAGCCCACGCTCGTGGGTGAGAGGCTTGCCCGCATGCTGGACGCACTGGCCTCCTCACCGCTGCTCACGATGATGATCGTCGTCGCGGTGGGCACTCTCCTCGGTGCGATCCCCTTCGGCCCGCTGCGCTTCGGCCCTGCGGGTGCCCTGTTCATCGGGCTGGCCGTCGGGGCGCTGGACCCGCGGCTCGGGGAGGGGCTCGCGCTGGTCCAGACCCTGGGTCTGGCGCTGTTCGTCTACACCGTCGGCCTCTCGGCGGGCCACACCTTCGTCCGCGACCTGCGCACCCAGCTGCCGCTGATGGCTGGTGCGAGTCTCGTGCTGGTCGTCATGACGGCTGTGACCGTGGTCGTCGGCGGGATCCTGGGTCTGACGCCGGCCATGTCCGCAGGGACGTTCGCGGGTGCTCTCACCTCGACCCCCGCCCTGGCCACGGCCGCCGAACGCACGGGCAGCGACGAGCCGGCGGTCGGCTACTCACTGTCCTACCCGGTGGGGGTGGTCGTGACGATCCTGCTCGTCGGCCTCATCCTGAGCCGACCGTGGGCCGCCCGCCGCGACCCCGACTCGGCCGCCCGTCGGGGTCTGGTGGACATCTCCGTGGAGGTGGAGCGACCCACCCCGCTGGTCGACGTGCCCGGGGTCACCGACGGCTCGGTGCGCCTGTCCTACCTGGCGCGTGGGGGGAGGGCGCGCGTGGTACGCCCGGTGGACGAGCTGCGGGTCGGTGACCGCGTGGTGGTGGTGGGCCCGGCGGAGGCCGTGGCCCGCGCCCGTGAGCACCTGGGCCACCGCGTGGACCAGCACCTCGCGCACGACCGCAGCGAGGTGGACTACCGCCGGTTCGTGGTCTCCGACCCACGCGTCGCGGGGCGCACCATCGGTGAGCTGGACGTGCCGGGTCGGCTCGACGGCATCGTCACCCGGGTCCGGCGCGGGGACCTCGACCTGCTGGCGTCCGAGGAGTTCGTCCTGGAGCTGGGGGACCGGGTGCGCGTAGTCGTGCCACGTGGACGGCTGGGCGAGGTGTCCGAGCTCTTCGGCGACTCCGAGCGGAAGGTCAGCGAGATCGACGCCCTGACCCTCGGGGTCGGCCTGGCCGTCGGTCTGGCCGTCGGTCTGGTGGCGCTCCCCCTGCCCGGGGGAGTGCGCTTCGCGCTCGGCTCGGCCGCCGGGCCACTGGTCGTCGGCCTCGTGCTCGGCCGGCTGGAGCGCACCGGTCCGCTGGTCTGGGGTCTGCCCATGGCCGCCAACCTCACCATCCGGCAGCTCGGGCTGCTCCTGTTCCTCGGTGCCACGGGACTGATCTCGGGCCAGGCGTTCGCGTCCGAGGCGTTCAGCTGGACCGGTCTGCGCGTGGTCACCGCCGCCGTGACCATCACCCTGGTGGCCGGCCTCCTGTTCATGCTGGTCGCCCGACTCGCCGGTGTCAGCTCGGCACGGGCAGCCGGAGGGCTCGCCGGGTTCGTCGGTCAACCGGCGATCCTGGCCTACGCCAACGGTCGGGTCACCGACGAGCGGGTCGAGGCCGGGTATGCGGCGATGTTCGCCCTGGGCCTCATCCTCAAGATCCTGCTGGTGCAGGTCATCGCCACCTGACAGCTGTTCCGCGGAACACCTGTCGGGCGACCCGCCCTGCTGCGGCGGCAGGGGTGGGTCATACTCGTGACGTCTCGTCAGACCGCACGAACGAACGGGGAGAGCTGTGAAGGTTCTCGTCACCGGCGCCACCGGCTACGTCGGCGGACGGTTGGTGCCCCGGCTGCTGGACGAAGGTCACGAGGTCCGCACGACGACGACCGACCTGACGCGGCAGGGCCCGTGGTGGTCCGACCGGGTCGAGACCGTCGAGATGGACATCGCCGACCCCGACCAGGTCGACGCTGCGCTCGACGGTGCCGACGCGGTCTACTACCTGGTCCACGGCATGGGCGGCGGCAGCGACTTCGCCGAGAACGACCGTCGCGCCGCCCAGAACGTCTCCCGAGCGGTGACGAGACGTGGCACGTCCCGGGTGGTCTACCTGTCCGGGATCGTCCCACCCGTGGAGCCGGCGGAGCTGAGCGAGCACATCACGTCCCGTCTCGAGGTGGAGGAGATCCTCAGCTCCACCCCCGCGACCGTGCTCACCCTGCGCGCGGCGGTGCTGCTGGGCAGCGGGTCCACGTCGTTCGAGATCATCCGGCAGGTGAGCGAGCGCATCCCCGTCCAGACGGTGCCCACGTGGATGAACTCCGACGTCCAGCCCATCGCCGTCGTCGACGCGATCGCCGCCCTCGTGGGTGCGCTCACCGCCGAGGTCCCCACGCGCAGCTACGACATCGGCGGGTCGGACCGTCTGCCCTACGCGGACCTGCTCGACCGGTATGCGGTGATCGCGGGCCTGGACCGCCCGCAGGTGCAGGTGCCGCTGCTGCCCACGGACCTCGTGGGGGCCCTCGTCGGTGCGCTGACCGACGTTCCGACCTCGACCGTGCAGGCGCTGGTCGAGAGCCTCCACCACGACATGGTCTGCGCCGACGACGACTTCCGCCGTGACCTGCTCCCCCCCGGCCACGCCCTGGTCGGGCTCGACGAGGCGATCCGCCGGTCGCTCGCCGACCCCAGGAGCGAGTCTCCCCCCCACCCGGACACCGCCGACCCGATGGGTCCGCTGCCGCAGGACCCCTCCTGGGCAGCCGGCGGCGACGACCGGCCCCTTCTGGCCAAGGCGGTGGACGTGGTCCAGGACACCATCGACCGGGTGCGCTCGGACTAGGACAGGTCCTCCGGGTAGGGCGGGACGTCGTCGGCGACCGCGGCGCCGCGCTGGCCCGCCGGGCGCTCGGCCCCCACGGTCGAGTCGCGGGCTGTCTGCCGTTCCGCCTCGGCGTTGACCGCCGCACCGAGGACGACGAGGAGGACGGTGAGCCAGAGCCAGAACATGCTGATCGCCACCCCGGCGAGCGAGCCGTAGGTGCGCTCGTAGGTGCCGATGTTCTGCACGTAGGCGAAGAGACCCGCCGAGGCACCGAGCCACACCGCGGTCGTCGCGGTGGCGCCCCCGCGGATCCAGCGCCACCTCGCCCTGCCACGGCGGTCCGGCGCGAACCGGTACAGCAGCGCCAGGCTCAGTGCCATCACCGCGGCGAGACCGATCCACACGGCCGCGAGGACCAGAAGACGCAACGCCCCGGGCGTCTCGGCGAGGGCCCGGGAGACCAGGGCGCTGCCGGTGATCACCGCACCCAGGACCACCGCACCGCCCAGCACGAACGCCAGGGCCAGGACGGTGCGGCGCCGCAGGCCGCGGGTCTCCTCCTCCCGGTAGGCGACGGTCAGCGCCTCGATGAGGAAGGACATGGCCGTCATCGCGGTGCCGAGGGCCACGACGAGGGCCACCAGGCCCCGGAAGGTCAGCAGCTGGGTGGAGGCTGCCGTGATCGACACCAGCTGGTCGGCCAGGACGCCACCGAGGGCGGGCGGCATCACCTCGACCACGCCGGACAGGTGCTCCATCGCCTGGGCCGGGGTGTTGACCGCGCCGTACACGGACAGGGCGGTGAGCAGCACCGGCGCCACGGAGAGCACCGCGAAGAAGGCGACGGCGGCGCTGTAGAGCGAGAAGTTGTCGCCCCCCACCCGGCCGACGACACGGCGGAGGATCTGCAGCCACCCGCGCAGGGGGATCTGGCGCGGCTCGACCGCCCCGGCGCCCTGGTCCGCAGGCGTCGGCTCACGGTCCGCGACAGGTGCCATGCGCACAGTGTCACCGGAACCGGTGCGGCACGCACCATGGGGCCTGGACGCGTCCGGTGCGCCGCTCCCGGGCACTGCTGGCAGGATGGCCGTCCATGAGCGGGCTGTCGGGATCGAGCACTCCAGTGGACGCAGGTCCAGGCCGGTCGTCGGACCGGTGCTGACGGGCGCTCTCGAGACCCTCAGCCTCCCGCAGGTGACGCTGCGCGGGCTGGGCCTGGGCCTGGGTGTGCTCGTGGTCGCCCTTCTCCTGGGGCGGGTGGCCCGCGCGCTGGTCTCGTCCACCATGCGCTGGCGCGGTCGCAGCGAGGGTTCCGCGCGTGTCTTCGGTCGCCTGGTCGGCTGGATGTTCGTGCTGCTGGGGGTCGCGGCGCTGCTGACCATCGTCTTCCCGAGCGTGAAGCCGGTGAACATCCTCGGCGGCGTCGGCGTGATCTCGATCGCGGCCGGCATCGCCTTCCAGACGGTGCTGGGCAACATGTTCGCCGGGATCGTGCTGCTCGCCCGCGACCGCTTCCAGAAGGGGGACCAGATCGCCGTCGAGGGGCACCGCGGGACAGTCGTGCAGATGGGTCTGACGTCCACCTCCGTGCGCACCTTCGACGGTCGCCTCGTCATCGTGCCCAACGGCACCCTGCACTCCGAGGTCGTCACCGTCCAGACCGGGTTCGAGCACGTCCGCAGCTCGGTGCTGGTCGAGCTGGCCGACGACGCGGACCTCGAACGAGCACGCCGCGTCGCCGTCGAGGCGATCGGCGACCTGTCGGCGGTCCTCGACCAGCCCGAGCCTGAGGCCTTCCTGACGACGATCGGCACGGCGACGGTCGAGATGGAGCTGCGCTTCTGGTCCGGCTCGCAGCAGCTGGAGACCAAGGCGGCCACGCACGCGGTCATCGCCGCGGTGCTGGAGGCGCTGCGCCGCGAGGGAATCCAGTCCGGCTCCGACGTGGTCACCATCGACGCCGCCGCCGGGCTCCGCGAGCTCCTGAGGCCCGACCCGGGACCCTCGCTCCGGAGGCCCGGACCGGACCCGGCCGGCTCCGTCCGCTGACGCTCGGGCCAGGTGCTCGGCCCAGGTGCTCAGCCCAGGTGCTCGGCCCAGGTGCTCAGCCCAGGTGCTCGGCCCACCAGTCGAGGATGTGCTCGAAGCGCTGCACCCGGTGCCGAGGCTGGCCCGCGCGGGAGAGCTCGTGCCCCTCGCCGGGGAAGATCAGCAGCTTGGTGGGCACCCCGTTGCGCCGCAGTCGCGCGAACAGCCGCTGACCCTGCTCCAGCGGGCACCGGAGGTCGCGCTCGGAGTGGATGACGAGGGTCGGCGTGGTGATCCGGTCGGCCCAGGTGAGCGGCGCCTGCTCGTGCTGGTGGTCGCCGGCGTACTCGTCGGCGAAGAACCAGCCGATGTCGCTGGTCCCGGCGAAGGAGTCCCACGCGTTGACGGCCCGCTCGCTGATCGCGGCGGTGAAGCGGTCGGTGTGCCCGACCACCCACGTCGTCATGAGCCCGCCGTAGGACCCGCCCTGCACACCCACCCGCGTGCCGTCGAGCCCGGGCAGGGTGAGCGCGTGGTCGAGGAGCGCGGTGAGGTCGGCGACGTCGACCGTGCCGATGGCCTCCTTGACCGCCCGCCCGTGCGCCTCGCCGTACCCGGAGCCGCCGCGCGGGTTGCCCATCACCACGGCATACCCGGCGCCGGCGAGCACCTGCGCCTCGTCGAAGAGGTTGCCGGTGTACTGGGTGAAGGGGCCCCCGTGGATCAGGAGCACCACGGGGTGGCCCTCGGCGGCCGCGGCCTCGGAGCGGGGCCGGACGAGCCAGCCGTGCACGGGGTAGCCGTCGGGGGCTGCGGTCTCCAGCTCCTCCGGCTCGATCGGCGCGGCGGTGCCGGTGAGGTGGCGGCCCAGGTCTGTGCGCTGGACCAGCCGCTCGCCGCGGCGGCCCACGAACAGCTCGGAGTACGACGTGCGCGTCCCGGCGGCCACGACGACGACGTCCCCGCCGGCAGCCACGTCTGTCACGGTGACGTGCCCGTCGAGCAGCACCTCGCCGTCCGGGACGACGCGCACGACCGTGTCACCACGGTGCTCGACCGCTGCCACCACCGTGCCGTCGGCGAGCAGGGCGGGAGCGCAGGCCGGGTGGTCGGTGGTGGGATCGGTCAGCGGACGGTCGTCGGCGAGGCGGCACAGCCGCGCGCTCCGGGCGACGAAGTCCTGCCGGCTGCGGCCCAGGTCACCCACCCCGTAGACGCCCTGACCGTCGGGCAGCACGTGCAGCACCCCGACCGAACCCGTGCCGTCGGTGTGGCGGCGGAAGTGCTTGCCGTCCAGGTCGACCGAGCACACGTCGCTGACGAGGGTGTCCGGCCGCCACGCCCCTCGTGCTGAGCGGGCCGCGACGAACGCCACCCGCTCCCCACCGTCGAGGAAGGCGGGGGAGCCGTCGTCGCCGCCTCCGCGGGTGAGCTGGCGGCTCTCCGGCAGGGCGTCGGCGTCCGGGTCGTCACCGTGGGGCAGGGCTCCGAGGTCGAGAAGGAAGAGCTTCGACGGACGGTCCAGGGTGTAGCCGAGCCCGTCGGCGAGGTACCTGCTGTGCTCGATGAGACGGGGGGCCTCCTGGTCGGGCTTGACGTCGTCGTCGGTGCCGTAGCGGCCCTGCTCCGGGACCCTGGCCGCGTGGACGACGCGTCGACCGTCCGGGGACCAGGCCGGGCCGCTGGCGCCGAGGCGGTGGTCGGTGAGCCGGCGCGCGTCCCCGCCGTCGGCGGCCATGACGTGCAGCTGCGCCGGTCCGTCCTCGCCTGCGCGCAGGAACAGCAACCGGCGGCCGTCGGGGGAGTAGAGCGGTGAGCTGTCGCGGGTGCCGTACGTGAGCCGTACCGGCTCGGCGTCCGGCGTGGTCAGGTCCAGCCGCCAGAGGCTGGAGCGGTAGCGGTTCTCCTCGACGTCGGGCCGGGTGACGACGAAGACGACGTCCCGGCCGTCCGGGTGGACGGTGGGGGAGGAGACGGTGCGGATCGAGGGAAGGTCGCTGGGCTGCACCCGTCCGACCCTACGTCGTGCGTCGTCGCTCCCAGGTCACCCAGGCGACGACGTCCCCCTCGCCGGGCAGGCGCGAGACCTCGCGCCACTGCGCGGGGTCCACGTGGGGGAAGCGGGTGGCGCCCTCCGGCTCCAGCGCGACCTCGGTGAGGACGAGACGGGTGGCGTGGTGGATGGTCTGGGCGTAGACCTCTCCGCCTCCGGCGACGAACACCTCGCCGTCGCCCGCGAGAGCCAGGGCCTCCTCGATCGAGTGTGCGACCTCGGCGCCGGGAGCGGACCAGTCGCGCCGACGGGTCACCACGATCGTGCGGCGGCCTGGCAGGGCCCGGCCGATGGAGTCCCAGGTGCCGCGCCCCATGAGCAGGATGCCGCCCGTCGTCGTCTCCTTGAAGAACCGCAGGTCCGCCGGCAGGTGCCAGGGCATCCGTGCGCCGTCGCCGATGACCCCGTTGCGGCCCACGGCGGCCACGAGCGTGAGGGTCTGGTCGAACCCTCGCGTCAGGAGCACGGGCGGCGGCCCGGACATCGGGGGGTGTGCCGCGGCTCGGGCGAGCGCGTCGAGCGCGCCGCCCTCGTGGGGCACGACGTCGGGGGGCAGCGCGGCGAGGGGCCACCAGCGCAGCTCGGCCACCTTCTCCGGCTCCAGGACGGTGGGCTCGCCCGCCCACGAGCGAGCGGTGAGGAAGAGGTCGATCCGCTCCTCGACCGGCTGGTGCACCGCGATGGTGCGGTGACCGGTGGCCACGTGCTGCAGGTCCGTGGGGTCCACGACGACACCGAGCTCCTCCTCCGCCTCCCGCGCCGCCGCCTGCAGCACGCTCTCGCCGAGCTCGACGTGCCCGGCGGCGCCGTGCGCCCAGCGCCCGTCCAGGTAACCCGTGCCGCGGCGCAGCTGCAGCAGCACCTCCGGCCCGGTGACGCCGTCCCGCACGAGCGCCACGTAGGCGGCGGGGACCACCTGGAAGCGCGACGTCATACCGCGATCGGGGCCTTGATCGTCGGGGCCGCGACGTAGTCGCGGACCTCGACGTCCTCGAGCTCGAAGGCGTCCAGCTCCCGGACGTCCGGGTTGAGCCAGAGCGTCGGCAGCGGTCCGGGCGGGCGCCGGAGCTGCTCGTCTGCCTGGTCGAGGTGGTTGAGGTAGAGGTGCGCGTCCCCGAGGGTGTGCACGAAGTCCTTGGGCCGCAGGTCGGTCACCTGGGCGACCATGTGCGTCAGGAGGGCGTAGCTGGCGATGTTGAACGGCACCCCGAGGAAGGTGTCGGCGCTGCGCTGGTAGAGCTGGCAGGACAGCCACCCCCGCCGGTCGGGGTCGTCGGAGGCGGGGGGCGCGACGTAGAACTGGAACAGCGTGTGGCACGGCGGCAGGGCCATCTGGTCGACCTCGGCCACGTTCCAGGCCGAGACGATGTGCCGGCGCGAGTCGGGGTTGGTGCGCAGCGAGCGGACGACCCGGTCGATCTGGTCGATCGAGTCCCCGGACGGGGTCGGCCACGACCGCCACTGGTGCCCGTAGACGGGGCCCAGGTCCCCGTTCTCGTCCGCCCACTCGTCCCAGATGGAGATCTTGCGCTCGTGCAACCAGGCCACGTTGGTGTCGCCGCGGAGGAACCACAGCAGCTCGCCGACGACCGAGCGCAGGTGCAGCCGCTTGGTCGTCAGGGCGGGAAACCCCTGCGTGAGGTCGAAGCGCATCTGGTGGCCGAAGACCGACAGGGTGCCGGTCCCGGTCCGGTCGCTCTTCTCCACCCCCTCGGTCCGGATGCGGCGCACGAGGTCCAGGTAGAGCTGCATACCCGCAGCGTAGTCGGCGCGCCCAGGAGGCCCGATCCGGCGGCGTTATCCTGCCTGCATGAGTCACCCGCACCCCGAGCTGACCGCCCCCGGCCCCCTCGCGGACGGGGG
The DNA here is from genome assembly GCF_045032595.1 of Ornithinimicrobium jinqii. NCBI lineage: Bacteria > Bacillati > Actinomycetota > Actinomycetes > Micrococcales > Ornithinimicrobiaceae > Ornithinimicrobium > Ornithinimicrobium jinqii. The sequence goes on along the minus strand of NZ_JBJFZS010000018.1, from coordinate 60,364 downwards.
CGTCCGCGTCATCCCGCTCGGCGGGCTGGGCGAGATCGGGCGCAACATGGCGGTCGTCGAGCACCTCGGGAAGCTGCTGGTCATCGACTGCGGCGTGCTCTTCCCGGAGGAGCACCACCCCGGCGTGGACCTCATCCTGCCCGACTTCGGCCCCATCGAGGACCGGCTCGACGACGTCGTCGCGATCGTCCTGACGCACGGGCACGAGGACCACATCGGCGCGGTCCCGTACCTGCTGCGTCTGAAGAACGACATCCCCCTGGTCGGCTCGCAGCTGACGCTCGCGCTCGTCGAGGCCAAGCTCAAGGAGCACCGCATCACCCCGCTCACGCTCGGCGTGCACGAGGGGCAGCGCGAGGTGCTGGGCCCCTTCGACTGCGAGTTCATCGCGGTCAACCACTCGATCCCCGATGCGCTCGCGGTCTTCGTGCGCACCTCGGGCGGCACCATCCTGCACACCGGCGACTTCAAGATGGACCAGATCCCGCTCGACGACCGCATCACCGACCTGCGGGCCTTCGCCCGGATCGGCGAGGAGGGGGTCGACCTGTTCATGGTGGACTCGACGAACGCCGACGTGCCGGGCTTCACCACGCCCGAGCGCGAGATCTCCCCGGCGATCGAGCGGGTCTTCCACAAGGCGCGCCGGCGCATCATCGTCGCCTGCTTCTCCTCGCACGTGCACCGTGTGCAGCAGGTGCTGGACGCCGCGGAGGAGTCCGGGCGCAAGGTCGCCATGGTCGGCCGCTCGATGCTGCGCAACATGGGCATCGCCGCCGAGCTGGGCTACCTCAAGGTCCCCGACGGTGTGCTCGTCGACCTGGGCCGGCTGACCCGGCTGCCCGACGACCAGCAGGTGCTCATCTGCACGGGGTCGCAGGGGGAGCCGATGGCGGCCCTGTCGCGGATGGCCAACCGTGACCACAAGATCGACGTGGGGGAGGGCGACACGGTCCTGCTGGCCTCCTCGCTCATCCCCGGCAACGAGAACGCCGTCTACCGGGTCATCGACGGGCTGACGAGGCTGGGAGCCACCGTCGTGCACAAGGGCAACGCGCTCGTGCACGTCTCCGGGCACGCCAGTGCCGGCGAGCTCCTCTACTGCTACAACATCCTGCGCCCGCGCAACGTGATGCCGGTGCACGGGGAGTGGCGGCACCTGGTCGCGAACGGCCACCTCGCGGTCCAGACCGGGGTGCCACGGGAGCGGGTGATGCTGGCCGAGGACGGCGTGGTCGTCGACCTGGTCGACGGGGTGGCCCGGATCGCCGGGGCGGTCGACTGCGGCTACGTCTACGTCGACGGCATGCTCGTGGGGGCGACGGACGAGACGATGCTCAAGGATCGGCGGATCCTGCGCGACGAGGGTTTCGTCACGGTGATCGTCGTGCGCGACGCTTCGAGCGGCGCGATCGCCGCCGGGCCCGAGATCCAGACCCGCGGCTTCGCCGAGGGGCAGGAGGCCTTCGAGCGCGTCCGTCCCCGGCTGGTCACCGCGCTGGAGGAGGCCCAGGCGAACGGCGTGATCGACAGCTACCAGCTGCAGCAGGTCATCCGACGGACGGTCGGGTCGTTCGTCGGCAGCACGCTGCGGCGCCGCCCGATGATCATCCCGGTGGTGATCGACGCCTGACGGTCGGTCGCCGGGCCTGGCCGGCCCCTCGTTCCCTCAGCGGTCGTCCTCGGGCCGCGTGGTCCGGGAGCCTCGCTCCTGGAGCTTGCGGGCCTCGCGGACGATCTCATCCTCGGTCGGCGGCTTGTCCCAGCCCAGGGAGGCGAAGTGCAGCCCGAGGCCCAGCCCCCACCCCATGGCCGGCCAGATGGGCCAGAAGTTGCCCGCGCCGGTGACCAGCCAGATGGCGGTGAGGAAGCCGATGACGGCCACGTAGACGGTGAGGTGGACCCGGAAGTCGGCCCTGTCCTTGAGCCGCTTCAGCGCGCTCGCCCGCAGTGCGGGGTCGGAGGCCGGGTCCGCTGGGGCGGCCGGCGGCCGGTAGGTGGGCGGTCGGTAGGCCGGCAGCGGCGGCCCGACGTCGTCAGGACCGGGTCCGCCCCCCGACGGAAGCTGGTGGTCGGACATGGTCTCCCCTTGGTGTCGTCGTTCTTCCGGAGACTACTCTCGCCGCTCCCGGCTGACCAGCGCCCCCCGTGCCCGATGTACGTCGCGACCGCGTGTAACGCGTGGTGCTGCTGGGGATGTGGCGTACGGTGCGACCGTGGCCAAGTCTGCAACCTCGTCCAGCCGTCCTCGCGGTGGCGGCTCCCGTGGAGCCACCACCCGCGTCTCGTCGGCGCGCCCGTCCGGGCGGTCCGCGACCCGTGCGCCGTCGCCGTCGCGCAGCGGCGGGTCCGGTGGTGAGTCGTTGCCGGCCAAGGCCGCCCGGGGCGTCGCCGAGGCCACCGGTGGCACCGCCCGCGCCGTCGGCAAGGCCGCGAAGGACCTCGAGCCCGAGCACCGTCGCGACGGCGTCGGCTTCGTGCTCCTCGCGCTCGCCGTCGTCGTCGCGCTGCGTGAGTGGTGGCAGCTGGACGGGCTGTTCGGCGACGCCGTCCATGCGGTGGTCGCCGGCACCTTCGGGCGGGTGGCGCTCGTCCTGCCGCTCGTGCTCGTCCTCTTCGCCGTCCGGGTCTTCCGTCGACCGCAGGACTCCCAGGGCACCCACCGGATGACGATCGGGATGACGGCCCTGCTGCTGGCGGCGGCCGGCATCACCCACCTGGCCACCGGGGCTCCGGACTACGCCGAGGGCGCGGCCGCCCTCCAGCGCTCCGGCGGCATCCTCGGCTTCATCGCCTCCTCGATGCTGTCGGCGGCGATCACGGCGATCGGCGCCTACGTGGTGCTGGGCCTGCTCGCAGTCTTCGGCCTGCTCGTGCTCACCCGCACGCCCGTCCACCGCATCCCCGACCGGCTGCGCGAGATCGAGCAGCAGCTCTTCGACTCGGCCCGCTTCGACCACGTCGATCCCGAGACCGGCGAGGTCCTGCCCCGGGGGCGCCAGCGGCGCTCCCGTGCCGACCTGGACGAGCGCGACGGCGACATCGCCTTCGAGCAGGCGGCCGTCGTCGAGCGGACCAAGGGCAGGAACGCCCGCTCGCTGCGTGCCGGAGCCAGGTCCGCCGCGGAGCAGCGCACCGACCCCGAGGGTGCGGGCACCGACGCGCCCTTCGACGTCGACGCCAAAGGTGAGGCCTCCCGTGCCGGGCGGGCCTCCTCGCGTGCCGACCGGGCGCCGGACCGCACCGCTGCGCGCGCGGACGAGCGGACCGCCGGCCACGGGGAGAGCACCGAGGAGATCCCCACGGTGCGCCCCGGCGAGAAGCGCCCGGCGGTGGCGTCGGCCAAGACCCCGCTGGAGGCCCCGCCGACCAACCCCCCGCCGCAGCGGGTGGAGCAGCTGCAGCTGGCGGGCGACGTCACCTACGCGCTGCCCGACCCGTCGCTGCTCAAGGCGGGCGCGCCCCACAAGGAGCGCTCGGCGGCCAACGACCGGATCGTCGACGCCCTCACCGGGGTCCTCGAGGACTTCAACATCGACGCTCAGGTCACCGGTTTCATGCGCGGCCCGACCGTGACCCGCTACGAGGTCGAGCTAGGCTCGGGCGTCAAGGTCGAGCGGATCACGGCCCTGTCCAAGAACATCGCGTATGCCGTGGCCTCCGCGGACGTGCGCATCCTCTCCCCGATCCCCGGCCGGTCCGCGGTCGGCGTGGAGATCCCGAACACCGACCGGGAGAACGTCAACCTCGGCGACGTCCTGCGCAGCCAGGCGGCCCGCAACAACACCCACCCGATGGTGATGGGCGTGGGCAAGGACGTCGAGGGCGGCTACGTCATCGCCAACCTCGCCAAGATGCCCCACCTGCTCGTCGCGGGCGCCACCGGCTCCGGCAAGTCGAGCTTCGTCAACTCGATGATCACCTCGATCCTCATGCGCTCCACCCCGGACGAGGTCCGGATGATCCTCGTCGACCCGAAGCGGGTGGAGCTGACGGCCTACGAGGGCATCCCGCACCTCATCACGCCGATCATCACCAACCCCAAGAAGGCCGCGGAGGCCCTGGCGTGGGTCGTCAAGGAGATGGACCAGCGCTACGACGACCTGTCCGCCTTCGGCTACAAGCACATCGACGACTTCAACAAGGCCATCCGAGCCGGCAAGATCACCCCGCCGCCGGGCTCCGAACGGGTCCTGACGCCCTACCCCTACCTCCTCGTCGTCGTCGACGAACTGGCCGACCTGATGATGGTCGCCCCCCGCGACGTCGAGGAGTCGGTGGTGCGCATCACCCAGCTCGCGCGCGCCGCCGGCATCCACCTGGTGCTCGCCACGCAGCGACCGTCCGTCGACGTCGTCACCGGCCTCATCAAGGCCAACGTGCCCAGCCGGATGGCGTTCGCCACCTCCTCTCTCGCGGACAGCCGCGTCGTGCTCGACCAGCCCGGCGCGGAGAAGCTCATCGGCCAGGGGGACGCGCTCTTCCTGCCGATGGGTGCCAGCAAGCCGATGCGGGTGCAGGGCGCGTGGGTCTCGGAGTCCGAGATCCACGACGCGGTGGTCCACGTGACCAAGCAGCTGACGCCGAAGTACGTCGAGGAGGTCGTCGCCGCGCCGGTCAAGAAGCACGTGGACGAGGACATCGGCGACGACCTCGAGCTGCTGCTGCAGGCCGCGGAGCAGGTCATCACCACCCAGTTCGGCTCGACCTCGATGCTCCAGCGCAAGCTGCGCGTGGGCTTCGCCAAGGCCGGCCGTCTCATGGACCTCATGGAGTCCCGCGGCATCGTCGGTCCGTCCGAGGGGTCCAAGGCTCGCGAGGTGCTTGTCCGGTCGGACGACCTCGACGACACCCTGTCGCTGCTGCGCGGCGACGACGTGCCGCCACGTCCGGAGCCCGAGGTCGACTCTGCACCCTTCGACGCCGACGCCGCCGAGGTGGTCGACGAGGACACCGGCCCCGGGTATGCCACACCCGCGGGGGGCAACAGCCGCTACGACAACGACCCGGTGGCGCGGTCCCTGGTCGTGCACGAGGACGACGAGGAGTCCCAGGACGCCTGGGCCCTCACGGACCGCGGGGACCGGGAGCGCTACTGAGCGAGCCGGGGCCGGCCGGCGCGCCGCCTCTCCTCCGACGGACGGACGGGGACGCAGGCATCGCCGCCTAGACTCGGCACCATGCTTCCGTCCCGCTCCGTCGCCGTCGTCACCCTCGGGTGCACCCGCAACGAGGTCGACTCCGAGGAGCTGGCCGGCCGGCTCGCGGCCGAGGGCTGGACCCTCGTCGACGACGCGGGGGAGGCCGACGTCGCGGTCGTCAACACCTGCGGCTTCGTCGAGCAGGCCAAGAAGGACTCGATCGACGCGCTGCTGGAGGCCAACGACCTCAAGCGCACCGGCCGGACCCAGAAGGTCGTCGCCGTCGGCTGCATGGCCGAGCGGTACGGACAGCAGCTGGCCGCCGAGCTCCCGGAGGCCGACGCCGTGCTGGGCTTCGACTCCTACGCCGACATGTCCGGCCACCTGCAGCGGATCCTGGCCGGCGAGCGCCCGACCTCCCACGCCCCCCGCGACCGCCGACGGCTGCTCCCGCTCGCCCCCGCGGCACGGCGCACCGCAGCGACCGGGGTGGCCCTGCCGGGGCACCAGCAGCCCGGGGAGCGCGCGACCGGCACGGCCGGGAGCGCCCCTGACGGCCTCGCCCCGCTGTCCGAGGTCTCTCCCGCGAGCGGCCCGCGCGTGGTCCGCGCCCGGCTGGACGACCGGCCGTGGGCTCCCCTGAAACTGGCTTCCGGGTGCGACCGGCGGTGCGCCTTCTGCGCCATCCCCATGTTCCGCGGAGCGTTCGTGTCGCGTCCGCCGGAGGACGTCCTGACCGAGGCGCGGTGGCTGGCCGAGCGCGGGGTGAAGGAGGTCTTCCTCGTCAGCGAGAACACCACCTCCTACGGCAAGGACCTCGGCGACCTCCGGCTCGTCGACGCGCTGCTGCCCGAGCTGGCCGCCGTCGAGGGCATCGAGCGGGTGCGGGTGTCCTACCTGCAGCCCGCCGAGATCCGCCCGGACCTCCTCGACGCGATGGCCTCGACCCCCGGGGTCGCGCCCTACTTCGACATCTCCTTCCAGCACGCCTCCGGGCCGCTGCTGCGCCGGATGCGCCGTTTCGGGGACCGGGAGTCTTTCCTCGGCCTGCTCGACCAGGTGCGCACGCGGGTGCCGGACGCCGGGATCCGCACCAACGTCATCGTCGGCTTCCCGGGGGAGACGGAGGAGGACCTGGTCGAGCTCACCGCCTTCCTCGAGGCTGCGCGGCTGGACGTGGTCGGGGTGTTCGGCTACTCCGACGAGGACGGGACGGAGGCCGAGGGCTACGACGGCAAGCTCGACGAGGCGACCATCCGCTCGCGGGTCGAACGGGTCTCGGCGCTCGTCGAGGAGCTGACGGCGCAGCGCGCCGAGGACCGGATCGGCACGACGGTGGAGGTGCTCGTGGAGGCCGTCGACGAGGACGACGGCCGCCTCGCGGGCCGGGCGGGCCAGCAGGGGCCGGACGTGGACGGGGTGACCTACCTCGTGGCTCCTGACGGCACGGTGCCGGACCTGGCGCCGGGCTCCCTGGTGCAGGCGCGGGTGGTGGCGAGCGAGGGCGTGGACCTCGTGGCCGTGGTCGGTGGGGGGGCGACGCCGTGATCGGCCCCCACGACCCGGACGGGCCGGACATCGCGACGGCACCGGTCGCCCCGCAGGCCTCGGCCTGGAACGTCCCCAACGCGCTCACGGTCCTGCGCATCCTCATGGTCCCGGTGTTCGGCTGGCTGCTGCTCGCCCACGACGGGCAGGAGACCGACTGGCGCTGGTGGGCCACGGGCGTCTTCGTCGTCGCGATCGCCACCGACTGGGTCGACGGGTTCCTGGCCAGGCGCGACGGGCTCATCACCGACTTCGGCAAGCTCATGGACCCGATCGCGGACAAGGCGCTGAACGGGACCGCGCTGGTGGGGCTCTCGCTCGTCGACGTCCTGCCGTGGTGGATCACCGTGGTCGTCCTGGTCCGCGAGATCGGGATCACGCTCATGCGGTTCGTCGTCATCCGCCGGGGCGTCATCCCGGCGAGCAAGGGCGGCAAGCTCAAGACCGTGCTGCAGGCCGTCGGGATCACCCTCCTGCTCGCCCCGCTGGGCGGGATCGTCGCCACCGCGGGTCTGTGGGTCATGTACGCCGCCGTCGTCGTCACCGTCCTCACCGGGGTGGACTACCTCGTGCAGGCGTTCCGGCCGCGCCCCGCGTCGTGAGCGCAGCGGCCGAGGCCGTGCAACTGCTGGCCGGCCGCGGCTGGACGCTCGCCACGGCCGAGTCGGTGACCGGAGGTCTCGTGGCTGCCTCGCTCACGGACGTCCCCGGCGCGAGCGCGGTCCTGCGGGGCGGGGTGGTGTCCTACGCCACCGACGTCAAGAAGCACGTGCTCGGGGTCCCGGCGGGGGTGCTGCGCGAGCACGGCGCCGTCTCGGAGGAGTGCGCGCTCGCGATGGCGGCCGGAGCCCGGCGGCTGCTGGCCGCGGACTGGGCGGTGAGCACGACCGGGGTCGCGGGTCCCGAGACCAGCGAGGGGTACGCCGTGGGCACCGTCCACGTCGCGGTCGTCGGGGAACACGACCGGGCCCACCGGGCGTTGCAGCTGGACGGGTCCCGGGAGGAGATCCGCCGGCAGACGGTCGCCGCGGTGCTGGCACTGCTCGTGGACGTCGTTGGGCGGCTGTCGGTGCCTGCAGGTACGGTAGAGATCTCGTCGTCGACGACCACGGAGGAGGGATGAGACATGATGCTGCTGCGTCGTGAGCTGGGTGACGTCCTGCGCGAGACGCGCCAGGGCCAGGGTCGCACCCTGCGCGAGGTCAGCGCCGAGGCCGCCTGCTCGCTGGGCTACCTCTCAGAGATCGAGCGCGGCGAGAAGGAAGCCTCCTCCGAGCTGCTCGCCTCCATCTGCCGGGCCCTCGACCTGCCCCTGTCCCAGATGCTCTCGGACGTGGCCGACCGGCTCAACCTCGCCGAAGCCGCCGAGACGCAGATGACCGCGGTCCTCAACGAGGGCCTGGCGCGCCCCCTGCGCCACGGCCAGGTCCGGGTCCGCCGGGACCAGGTCGTCTCCGCGGCCTGAGCGGTCCACGCCACGCCGACCGTGGACGGCCCACGGCCGACGGCCCGCAGTCTCAGTCCAGCGGGGTGACCCCGACCCGGTAGCCCCAGGCCGGAAGCTCCCAGACCGAGCCCTCGGCATATCCCAGGGGCTCCCCGCTCCAGGCGTCGACGAAGCTCAGGTCCTGCCCCGGGGCGAGACCGAGCCTCACCCGCGCCGGGCTGTCCGACAGGTTGAAGGCTGCCACGACCGCGTTCCGGGTCTCGTGGACGCGCACGAAGCTGATGACGCGGGTCTCGTCGTCGTTGACGACGCGCGTCATCCGGGCGCCCCAGGCGGCGTTCCACAGCGCGGGGTGCGCCTTCTTGAGGGCGAAGAGCTGTCGGTAGAGCTCGCCCTGCGGGTCCTCGCGCCACTCGATCTCGTCCTTGTCGAAGAACGTGAGCCGCCGGTCGTTGCCCGCCTCCTGGCCGTTGTAGATCAGCGGGATCCCCTCGCTGACCACCGACAGGACGACGGCAGCGTCGAGCATCGGCCCGAACTGCTCGTACTCCGTCCCCTCCCACGAGTTCTTGTCGTGGTTGGAGACGAACATCATCCGCATCACGTCGGCCGGCCAGGCCCGCTCGTTCCAGGCGTAGTAGACCTTGAGATCGAAGGGCGTGGCCCGGCCGTGCGCGATCTTGTGCATCGTGTCGTTCCAGGACCACGCGTAGGTGGCGTCGAAGGCCGCAGTGTGCAGGTCGCGGTTCTCCCACTCGGCGAGGAGGAAGACCGGCTTGATCGTCTCGAGCTCGGCCCGCGCGGTCTCCCAGAAGTCGACGGGGACGTAGCCGGCCACGTCGCAGCGGTATCCGTCGATGTCGGCCTCGCGGACCCAGTAGGCCATCGCCTCGGTCATGTAGCGGCGCAGGCCGGGCTGGTCGTAGTCGAGGTCGATGACGTCGTCCCAGTCCCACCAGGGGGTGGGCATGAAGTCGCCCTTGAAGTCCTTGCGGTACCACTCGGGGTGCTCGCGGGTCAGCGGGTTGTCCCACGCGGTGTGGTTGGGCACCCAGTCGACGATGACCCGCATCCCCAGGTCGTGCGCGGCGGCGACGAAGGCCCGCAGGTCGTCCAGGGTGCCGAACTCGGGGTTGACCGCCAGGTAGTCGCGGACCGCGTACTGCGAGCCCAGCACACCCTTGCGGTTCTCCTCGCCGATCGGGTTGACCGGCATCAGCCAGACGATGTCGATCCCCAGGTCCCGCAGGCGGGGCAGGTGCTCCTGCGCCGCGGCGAAGGTGCCCTCGGGGGTGAAGTGACGCTGGTTGACCTGGTAGACCACGGCGTCCTTGCTCCACTCGGGGTGGGTGAGGCGGACCGGGGGTGCGGGGAGGAAGCGATCGTCTGGCACGGGGACCCAGTATGCCGTCCCGCGCGGGACGGCGGTGCACGCGCGCTGCATACCCCCCGCGGTATGCTGGGCGCATGAGAACCGTTCCCCGCCGCCTCGTCCTGCTCACCCCCGCCCTGGCGCTGCTCGCCGCGTGCGGTGCGGACGACGCTTCCTCCGGGGGCGGGTCCCCGGACGGCGCGTCCGGCAACGGCGCCGAGCTGGACGCGCAGGCCTTCTCCGAGCGGGTGGGCGAGCCCGGCACCGTGGTCGTCGACGTGCGGACCCCGGGGGAGTTCGCCGCCGGCCACCTGGCCGACGCGGTCAACCTCGACCTGCAGTCCGCCGACTTCGCGAGCCGGCTGAGCGAGCTCGACCCCGACGCGCGCTACGCGCTCTACTGCCAGTCGGGCAACCGGTCCGGCCAGGCGATGGCCACCATGCTGGACGAGGGTTTCAGCGACGTGGCGCACCTGGGTGGCGGCATCGGTGCGTGGCAGACGGCGGGTCTGCCCGTCGTCACGGGCTGAGCCACCCGCAGGGCGCTGCTACTCGTAGCGCCGCCGGGCGTGCCCCAGCGGCGTCTGGCGGGCCCCGTCGTCGGTCGGCGCGAGCCCGCCCTGACAGGTCGGGCAGTAGAACATCACGCGCTCCTGCGGCTGGCGGCCGATCGGGGCCAGCCGCACGGGCGTGCCGCACCGCTTGCACGGCAGGCCGACCCGCCCGTGCACCCAGGCGTCGTCCGCGGTGACGTCGGCGCGGCCGGTGATCGTGGTGCGGCCGGTCCGGCAGCTGAGGACGAGCATCCGGCGGGCGGTGGAGAGCATCTCCTCGACCCGGTCGGCGCCGACCTCCCCGACCGGTGCCCACGGGTGGAGGCCGAGCACGAACAGCGGCTCGGCGGTGAAGATCGTCCCCATCCCGGCGACGTTGCGCTGGTCCAGGCAGGCTTCGGTGATGGTGCGCTCCGGGTCGGCGAGCACGTTGGCCAGGGCGACCTGGACGTCGTAGCCGGGGTCGAGCAGGTCGGGACCGAGGTGGCCGACCACGCGGTGCTCCTCGCTGGTGCGGACCAGGTCGAGCATCCCGAGGGAGTCGCCGACGGCCACCCGTGCCGAGGTCCACAGCAGGGCACGGACCGTGTGCCGGGCGCCGAGGGCATGCCGCCGGCCGACCGGGTGCACCCGCCACGACCCCTCCATGCGCAGGTGGCTGTGGACGGTGAGGTCGCCCTCGAGCCGGTGCAGGAGGTGCTTGCCGCGCGGCACGACCTCGATCGTGCGCCGACCCGAGAGGTCTGCGGTGGCGTGCGCGGGGACCCGCACGTCCGAGCCCTCCAGGCGGTCCCCGGCGAGCCCCTGGTGCAACCGTCGTGCCGTCCTCCAGACGGCGTCGCCCTCAGGCACGGCGCGGCCCGTCCGCCGCGGTCGGGTCGGGCACGTCTGAAGTCTCCATCATCCCGACGGTGCTCACACGGGCTCTGGGACGGCCGGGCGGGTCCGGCGGCGCACGGTCATCAGCAGGAGGCTGAGCACGACGACGCCGATCCCGACGGCCGTGAGCGGTGAGAGATGCTCTCCCAGGACGAGGACGCCGAGCAGCGTGGCGGTGACCGGCTCGGCGAGCGAGAGCGTGGCCACGGTGCCGGCCGGCAGACCGCCCAGCCCGTGCTGGAAGAGCACGTAGGACACCCCCGTGGCCACGACGCCCAGCCACAGCACCATGACGAGACCGCTGGTGGAGGTCAGCCAGCGGAGGTCCGCGACAAAGAGGACCGGGGCGAGCACGACCGCGCCCACGACGAAGATGCCGGCCATCACCGCCATGCCGGGGGCGCCGCGGACCAGCAGCGAGCGGGCGGCGACGGTGTAGCCGGCGTAGGAGACCCCGGCACCCACGGCGGCCGCGACGCCCAGCCCGTCGACGCCGAACCCGCCGTCGCCCGCCACGAGCAGGACCACGCCGGTGACGGCACCGGCGGTGGCGAGCCCCCAGGGCAGGCCTGGGCGCTCGCCGAGCAGCAGCCCGAGCAGCCCGGTGGCCAGGGGGGCGACGCCGAGGGCGACGACCGTGCCGACCGCGACGCCGGTCCTGGCCACGGCCAGGAAGAACGAGACCTGGTAGGCGGCGACCGCGAGCCCGCCGACCAGCAGGAGAGCGAGGTCCCGGCGTCTGGTGACGAGGCCGGGCCGGGACACCGGCGCCTCCTCGCCCGACGACCATCGGACCTGGTCGCGCCAGGTCAGCAGGACCAGGACGGCGGCGCCCACAACCACCCGGAGCGCTCCCACCGCCGCAGGCCCGGACGCGTCCGGGCCGAGCGCCTGCGCCGTGCCGGTCGTCCCCCAGAGGGCAGCAGCCCCGACCGCCGCCAGCGCGGCGGTGAGGGCGCTCCCGGTTCGACGAGTCACGCGCGCGTCCCTGCGCTCCTGGAGCGCTGTCGGTTGCTCACCGGCGCAGCCGCAGTCCCTGGGGGGCGGTGTGGAACCCCGCCTCCACGAGCGCGCCGGCCAGCGGTGCGCCCGACCCGACCGCGGTCGCGCCGTCGATCCTGCCCACGGTGATCCCACGCAGGGAGCCGGAGCGCACAGCGCCGACGAGCGAGGCGGCCACCGCCGGCCAGACCCGCTCGGGCGGTCCGTGCGCGGGCGGGTCGAAGGTGAGGGCGCTACGCCCGCCCCGTTCGAGATAGAGCACGAGCGATCCGTCGACGAGCACCACCATGGCACCGGCCTTGCGCCCCGGCCGGTGGGTCGCGGCTTCCGGGTCGGTGCCGCCACGCCCTCCGGGCCACGGGACCGACGCGCCGTAGGGGCTGGCGGGGTCGGTCGCCGCCAGGAGCACGACCTCGGGCTCCCGGCCCGGCTTGTCCAGCTGGCCGTCCAGGGCCCGCAGCCGGTCGATGGCTCCAGCGGTGCCGAACTGCGCCGCTCCGAGGCCCTCCACGACATACCCACGCCGGACCCGCCCGGCCTCCTCCGCACCGGCCAGCACCCGGTAGACCCCGGCGAAACCGCCCGGGATCCCCTCCGCGACGACGGACCCCCGCGTGAGCACGCCGTAGCGGTCCAGCAGCTGCTCGGCGGTCGCCAGCGCCCGCACCGTGGTGTCCGTCTCGACGGGCGGCAGCAGCGACCACCGGCCGACCCCGCCGGGAGGCCCGGACCGGACCGGCAGGGAGGGGCGGGCGGACCGGGAGGACAGGGCCACGGAGGTGCGTGACCAGCGGCCGGTCCTCGCGGGGGCCCGGCGGGCCTTGTGGGCGGTGCGGCCACCGGCGAGCAGCGCGCGCACCGGGGCGAAGGTGTCGGCCGTCACGCGACCGGCCCAGACCAGCTCCCACACGGTCCTCAGCAGCGCCAGGTCGTCGGTCGCCCCGACGGCGTCGGACAGCGCCCGGAAGAAGTACGCGCCGCCGGGCACCCGCTCGAGCAGCTCCAGAACCTCCTGGGCGGGGGCCGCCGGCTCGACGTCCGGTGCCGTCATCGTCAGGTGGGCCGTGTCCGCCAGGTGCAGCGACACCCAGCCGTCGTCGCCGGGCAGCGACCCGTGACCCTGCCAGAGCACCTCGCCGGCCGTCATCAGCTCGTCCAGCTGGGCGGGGGAGTAGCCCTGCACGCGGGCCGGCAGCACCAGCGACTCGACGGCGGAGGCGGGCACGCGGGCACCGGCGAGCTGCTCGACGGCGCGCACCACGCCGTCCAGCCCGCGCAGCTCTCCGATCGACTGCCAGCGCGGCAGGAAGCGGGCGTAGGTGTCCTGGGTGACCGGCTCGACCTCCCGCCGCAGGGCGGCGAGGGAGCGCCGACGCAGCAGGCGCAGCACCTCGGCGTCGCAGACGTCGTCGTCGCCGGTGCCCTCCGGCACGAGCGCACCCTGCACCACCCGACCGGAGGAGACGAGCCGGCGCAGCGCGTCCCGGACCACGGCCGTGCCCAGGCCCAGCCGCCCGGCCAGGTCACCGACCGGAAAGGGCGTGTGGGTCCGGGCGTAGCGCACGACGAGGTCGCCGAGCGGGTCGTCCCCGCCCTCGAGGTAGGCGGCGGGCACCCCGACGGGGATGGCGGACCCGAGGGCGTCGCGCAGCCGTGCCGCGTCCTGGGCGTCGGCCCAGCGCTGGTCGCCGGCGATCCGCACCTCGATCACCCGGCGGGCCTCGACCAGCGCGGCCAGCCAGCCCGGCGCCCGGTCGCGGACGTCCTCCTGGGTGCGCGCGACGACCTCGTCGGTCGACAGCGGGCCGAGCACCCTCAGCAGGTCGACGAGCTCCTCGGGGTCGCGGGCGGCCCGCTCGGGGACGAGCCGCTGCAGCTCGTCGTGCGCGCGGGCCACCACCCGGGGGTCGAGGAGGTCCCGCAGCGAGGCGCCCTCACCGCGGCCGAGCAGCTCGGCCAGCAGGGAGGGGTCGAGCGACAGTGCCGCCGCCCGGCGCTCGGCGAGGGGGGAGTCGCCCTCGTAGAGGAACTGGGCGATGTAGCCCATGAGGAGCGACCGGGCGAAGGGCGAGGGGGAGGTGCTGGCGACGGTGACCACGCGCAGGTCGCGGGCGGCGATCCTGCGCATCAGGTCGACGAGCGCGTCGACGTCGTAGACGTCCTGGACGCACTCCCGCACGGCCTCGAGGACGATCGGGAAGGTGGGGTAGCGGGCGGCGACCTCGAGCAGCTGCGCCGACCGCTGCCGCTGCTGCCACAGCGGCTGGCGCTTGCCGGGGTTGCGGCGAGGCAGCAGCAGCGCCCGCGCCGCGCACTCGCGGAAGCGGGAGGCGAAGAGTGCCGAGCCGCCGATCTCGGTGGTGACCAGGTCGGCCACCTCGTCGGGGTCCAGGGTCAGCAGCTCGGCGATCTCGGCGTCCAGGCGCGCGGCGCGGCCCGCCTCGTCCGGGGCCGCCGCGCCGTCCTCCTCCCAGGCGCCCAGGTCAGGCAGTCGCAGGACGATCCCGTCGTCGGCGGCCATCGCCTGCACGTCGGTGCCGTAGCGCTCGCGCATCCGGGCGGCCAGGCACAGCGCCCACGGAGCGTGCACCGGCGTCCCCCAGGGCGAGTGCACGACGACCCGCCAGTCGCCGATCTCGTCGCGGAAGCGCTCCACCACGATCGTCCGGTCGTCGGGCAGGTGCCCGGTCGCCTGCTGCTGGTCCCGGAGGTAGGTGAGCAGGTTGTCGGCGGCCCAGGCGTCGAGCCCACGGTCCACCAGCGTCGTGCGCGCGTCGTCCGGCGACGCCGCGACGGTGCGACGCACGAGTTCGCCGACGGCCCCACCGAGCTCGGCCGGCCGTCCCTGCGACTCGCCCTTCCAGAACGGCAGCCGTCCGATCTGGCCGGGTGCCGGGGTGACGAGCACCTGGTCGTGGGTGATGTCCTCGATCCGCCAGCTGGTCGTGCCCAGGGTGAAGACGTCGCCGACGCGGGACTCGTAGACCATCTCCTCGTCGAGCTCGCCGACCCGGCGCCCCGGGCCCTCGCCCGTGGCGAGCATCACGGCATACATGCCCCGGTCGGGGATCGTCCCGCCCGAGGTGACCGCGAGCAGCTGGGCACCGCGCCGGGCGGTGAGGGTGTCGGTGACGCGGTCCCACACGATGCGCGGGCGCAGGTCGGCGAAGTCCTCGCCCGGGTAGCGGCCCGCGAGCATGTCGAGCGTCGCCTCGAACAGGCTGCGGGGCAGGGCGGCGTAGGGCGCTGAACGGCGCACCAGGTCGAAGAGGTCGGGGACCGACCACTCGTCCATCGCCAGCATCGCCACCACGTGCTGGGCGAGCACGTCGAGCGGGTTCGCCAGGACCGAGAGCCGCTCGATGGAGCCCGCCCGCATGCGCTCGACCACGACAGCCGTCTGCACGAGGTCGGCGCGGTGGGTCGGGAAGAAGACCCCGCGGCTGACGGCCCCCACCTGGTGCCCGGCACGCCCGACCCGCTGCAGGCCGGAGGCGACGCTGGGCGGGCTGGCGACCTGGACGACGAGGTCGACGGCGCCCATGTCGATGCCGAGCTCCAGGCTGCTGGTCGCCACGACGGCAGGCAGCTGCCCGGTCTTGAGGGCGTCCTCGATGACGGCCCGCTGCTCCTTGCTCACCGACCCGTGGTGCGCGCGGGCCAGGACCGGGGGTGCGCCGCGCGAGGCGCCCGACTGGGCCATCACCTGGGCGGGCGTGCGCTGCACCGACGGTCGGACGTGGTGCGTGGGAGTCGCCGGGAGCCCGCCGTCGACGGCCTCGTCCCGGTCGGGGTGCCGGTCCTCCCAGACCTCGTTGAGCCGGGCGGTGAGCCGCTCGGCCACCCTGCGCGAGTTGGTGAACACGAGGGTGGAGGTGTGGTCCGCGACGAGGTCGACGATGCGTCGCTCCACGTGCGGCCAGATGGACGCCCGCTCCTCCGGCGGGGTGGAGGGTGCCCAGGCGTCCGCGTCGGGGGCGCCGGCAGGTATGCCGTGTCCCTCGCCGTCGAGGTCCGGGAGCACCGGGCCGACGCCGACCGCCCAGTCGTCGTCGGGACCATCCTCGTGGGCAGGCTCGCGGTGCGCGACCGCCGCCCCCGTCCGGGGCCCGGGCAGCTCGCCCGCCCCGGGGTCGGCCATGTCGGGGACCGGCACGACGACCGACAGCTCCCAGGCCTTGGTGGACGGCGGCTGCACGGTCGTGACCGGGCGACCGCCTGCGAGGAAGCGCGCCACCTCCTCGACCGGTCGCACGGTGGCCGACAGGCCGATGCGCTGAGCCGGCCGCTCCAGGAGAGCGTCGAGCCGGTCGAGCGTGACGGCCAGGTGCGCGCCGCGCTTGGTGCCCGCGACCGCGTGCACCTCGTCGACGATGACGGTCTCCACCCCGCTCAGGGCTGCGCGGGCCTGGGAGGTGAGCAGCAGGAAGAGCGACTCGGGCGTGGTGATGAGGACGTCGGCGCCGTCCTTGGCGAAAGCCCGACGCTCGGCGGCCGGCGTGTCGCCGGACCGGACGGCGACCCCCACCGAGGGCGACGCCAGACCGAGACGGGTGGCGGCGTGCCCGATGCCGACGAGCGGCGAGCGCAGGTTGCGCTCGACGTCCACGGCGAGCGCCTTGAGAGGGGAGACGTAGACGACGCGGCAGCGCCCCGGGGGCTGCTCGTCGGTCCTGGCCGGTCGCGGGGAGCTGGTGATCCGGTCGAGCGCCCAGAGGAAGGCCGACAGGGTCTTGCCCGAGCCGGTGGGTGCCACCACGAGGGTGTGGTCGCCCGAGCTGATCGCGGACCAGGCACCGGTCTGCGCCGGGGTCGGCCCCGGGAAGGACGCGTCGAACCAGGCGCGCGTCGGCGGGGAGAAGCGCTGGAGGACGTCCTCGGTGGTCACCGGTCCACTGTGCCACCGGGCACCGACAGACCCGGCCGGGCGCGCCCGTGGCAGCGTCTCGGGGATCCCCGGCGACGGGTGGGTGTGCTCAGGTGCGCGGGTCCCCGGACTGCGGGACGATGCGGCGGCGCTTGCCCAGGTCGACCCGGTTGCCGTAGGCACCGGTGACGCGCGGCACCGGTGGGCGCTCCATGTCGCGCACCTCGTGGTGCAGCGTGCGGTGCGGGGGCCGCCACAGCTTCAGCGCGACGAGCAGCTTCTGCCACCAGGCGAGGTCCTGCCGAGTGCTCACGGTTCCTCCAGTGCGCCAGGATCGGGGTCGGGGTTCATCCTCTCACCACCAGGGCCGGCGTCCGCACCCGGTGGCGGACCAGGGCTGCCCAAAACCCGTGGAGGAAGGTCGGTGCGGCGGCCTATCCTGAACCACGCCATGCGCGACTTCCCACCCCCCACCACCGCCCGGACGCCCGGATCCGCCGAGGCGCCCGACACGCGCACGCCCGTCCGCTTCCTGTGGTGGATGCTGCGTCAGCAGGGCGACCTGATCGTCGCAGGCTCGCTCCTGAGCGTCCTGTGGATGATGCCCACGGCCCTGACCCCGTGGATCTTCGGTCGCGCCATCGACGAGGGGATCGTCGGGGGCGACGCCGAGCGCATCGTCCTGTGGTCGGCCGTGCTGCTGATCGTCACCCTGGCGGGCGGCGGCAGCGGCGTCTTCTACCACACGGTGGTGGTCCGCTCCTGGCTCGTCGCCTCCTACGGCAACACGGGCCTCGTGACCCACCAGGCCACCCTGCTGGGCCACGTGCTGCCCCGGCGCAGCCCGACCGGGGAGGTCCTGAGCGTCAGCGGCAGCGACGGCGACCAGTTCGGCCACTTCGTCGAGATCACCTCGCGCGTGATCGGCAACCTGGTGGCCTACGCCGTCGTGGCCGCCATCGTGCTGCAGATCTCCGCACCGCTCGGCCTGGTCGTCCTGCTCGTTGCGCCGCTGCTGGTCCTCACCTCCATGCCGCTGCTGCGTCCCCTGTCCGCGGCGCAGACGCGCGAGCGTACCCGCGACTCCGAGCTGACCTCGATGGCCACCGACATCGTGGCCGGGCTGCGCATCCTGAGGGGCATCGGCGGCGAGCGCATCTTCGGCGAGAACTACGCCAGCCAGTCGCAGCGGGTCCGCGTCGCCGGCGTCCGCGCAGGTGCGTGGGCCGCCCTCGTCGAGGCCGTCGGCGTGCTCCTGTCCGGGATCTTCGTCGTCGTCCTGATGGCGCTCGGGGTGCAGGAGGTACGCGCGGGTCGGCTGCAGATCGGCGAGCTGATCACCTTCCTGGGCTACGCGATCTTCCTCGTGCAGCCGATCCGGGTCTTCTTCGAGGCCGCGCAGCAGATGACGCGGTCCCTCGTCTCGGCCCGCAAGGCGATCGGGGTGCTGGGCAGCCCCGACCCGTGGCCGGAGCGCCGTCCCGGCTCCCTGGACGCCGCCGGCGAGCTCCTCGACGAGGTCTCGGGGCTGCGGGTGCGTCCTGGCCGTCTCACGATGGTCGTGAGCGCCGTCCCCGACGACAGCGCCGCGCTCGCCGACCGGCTGGGTCGCTACCTGCCCGCCGAGGACGCCCTGTCCCAGGACGCGGAGGAGCTCGCCGGGAGGGCCGAGCGCCGGGCCATGGTCCGTCGCGAGCAAGCCAGGGCCGAGCTCGCCGAGCGCGACCGACACCGCGCCGGACGACCCTGGGGCGTGACCCTGGGCGGGGTCGACCTGTCGACGGTGCCGCTCGCGCAGGTGCGCGAGACGGTGCTGGTCAGCGACGCTGGGTCCTACGTCTTCGCCGGCACCCTGCAGGACGCCGTCGACCCGCGGGGTCGCCTGACCCGCGAGCAGGCCGAGGCCGCCCTCTACGCCGCTGCAGCCGAGGACGTCTACGACATCCTGCCCGGGGGCTGGCAGGGCGTGCTCGACGAGCGCGGTCGCGGCCTGTCCGGCGGGCAGCGGCAGCGGCTCGTCCTGACCCGGGCGCTGGCCGCCGACCCTCCCGTCCTCGTCCTGGTCGAGCCCACGTCGGCCGTCGACGCCCACACCGAGGCGCGGATCGCGGACCGGCTGCCCGGGCACCGGGCCGGTCGCACGACCGTGGTCGTCACGGCCTCTCCGCTGCTGCTCCACCACGCCGACGAGGTCGCCTACCTGGAGGGCGGCCGAGTGGTGGCGACGGGCACGCACGCCGAGCTGAGCCGCAGCCACGCCGACTACCGCTCCACCGTCCTGCGCGGCGACCTCGTCGACCCGCACCTGGTGGAGGCCCTCGACCGGGCGGCCGAGGACGGGAGCCGCAGCGACTCGGCCCAGGGGCACCCCATCCCCCCTTCCGTGACCCATCCGACGCCCGACGGCGTCCACGTCGTCGAGGAGGTGAGCTCGTGAGCGCCCAGCTCGACGAACGGCTCCGCGCCGACTCCGCCCGCACCTGGCGGACGGGAGCTGCGACCCACGACCCGGTGCCGCCCGGGCTGCGCCCGCCCGCGCCGGGCAGCGTCGGGCTGCGCCAGCGGCACCGGATGCTCTGGGAGCGTCACGCCCTGCGGCGGCAGCGTGCCCAGGACCACCTCGCGTCCGCGCTCGACCCCGAGCGCGGGCTGCCGGTCGCCGCCTCGGCCACCGTGGTGGGCTACCTCACCGGGCTCCTGCGGCGCCGGCTCGGCATGGTCGTCATCGTCACCGGCGCCAACGCGCTCGCGGCCGCTGCCGGCCTGGCCCTGCCGATGCTGCTGGGGCGCCTGGTCGACAGCGTGGTGGCGGCCGACGGACGACCGGCGTCCGGCACCGTGACGACCTTCGTCGCGGTGGTCACGGCCGTGCTCGTCGCCCAGACGCTGCTGACCTACCTGGCCAAGTGGCTGGCCGTCCGGCTGGGCCACGGGGTCCTCGCGGAGGCGCGCGAGCACGTCATCCGGGCCGTGCTCCGGCTGCCCCTGGGGCGGGTCGAGTCGGCGAGCACGGGTGACCTCGTCACCCGCGTGACCCGCGACGTCGGGGCGATGAGCTTCGCCGTCCGGCGGGCGCTGCCCGAGTTCATCATCGGGCTGGTGACCGTGCTGCTCACGGTGGTGGCGATGGTCGTCAACTCGTGGGCGCTGGCGGTGCCGACGCTGGTGACGGCGTCGCTGTCGCTGTGGCAGGTCCGTCGCTACCTGCGCGACGCGCCCGCGGCCTACCTGCTGGAGGGTGCGACCTACTCGCAGATCAACAGCACCCTCACCGAGACGGTGGAGGGCGCGCGGACCGTCGAGGCGCTGGGGCTGCAGGACCGCCGTCGGTCTGCGGGGGCGGACGACATCGAGGTGTCGGCGCAGGCCGAGCGCTACGGCCTGACGCTGCGCAACGTGCTGTTCGCGGTGATGGACATGGCGTTCTCGCTGCCCCGGGTGATCACGCTCGTCGTCGGCGCCTGGCTCTACCTGCGCGGCTGGGTCACCCTGGGTCAGATCACCGCCGCCATGCTCTACATCGAGACCTTCTACGGTCCGTTCGACCGGCTCGTCGGCATGATCGACAGCCTCCAGGTCGGGATCGCCTCCACGACCCGTCTGCTCGGCATCGCCGAGGTGCCGGCCGACCGGGTCCCCCGTGACGCGCTTCCGCAGGGTCGGGACATGGTCGGCCGGGACCTGCGCTACGCCTACCGGGAGGGCCACGACGTGCTCCACGGCATCGACGTCGGCCTTCGGCCCGGCGAGCGGCTGGCCGTGGTCGGACCCTCGGGGTCGGGCAAGTCCACGCTCGGTCGGCTGCTCGCCGGCATCCACGCACCCCGCAGCGGCTCCGTCGCCGTCGGGGGTGTCGAGCTGGTCGAGCTGCCGCTCGACGTCCTGCGCACCGAGGTCGCCCTCGTCACCCAGGAGCACCACGTGTTCCGGGGCACGGTCCGCGACAACGTGGTGCTCGCTCGCGACGGCGCGGACGACGCGGAGGTGTGGCGTGCGCTGGAGACCGTGGATGCCGGCGAGTGGCTGCGCGCCCTGCCCGCCCGGCTCGACACGGTCCTCGGGTCGGGGCACCAGGTGCTCACCCCTGCCCAGGCCCAGCAGATCGCCCTGGCCCGGCTGATCCTCGCCGACCCGCACACCCTGGTCCTCGACGAGGCGACCAGCCTCATCGACCCGCGCACGGCGCGGCACCTGGAGGGGTCGATGAACGCGTTGCTCACCGGGCGCACCGTGGTGGCCATCGCCCACCGCCTGCACACGGCGCACGACGCCGACCGGATCGCCGTCGTCCAGGACGGGCGCATCGTCGAGCTGGGCAGCCACGACGAGCTGATGGAGCGGGGCGGGGAGTACGCCGCGCTCTGGCGCGCCTGGACCAGCTGAGCGTCCTCGGGCTCCTCGGCCCCCGCGCCGGAGCGACCGTGCGCCCCGCAGGGCTGCCACAATCGGACCCATGTTCAACCCGGAGCACCTGCGCACCCTCCAGGCGGTGGTCGAGGAGGGGACGGTGCTCGCGGCCGCCGACCGGCTGCACCTGACGCCCTCGGCCGTCAGCCAGCAGCTGGGCCGGCTCCAGCAGCAGGTGGGCCAGCCCGTCATGGTCCGGCAGGGCCGCGGCCTGGTCCCCACGGACGCCGCCGCGGTCCTGGTCCGGGTGGCGGAGCAGATGGTCGAGCTCGACGAGCGGGCCAGGGCCGAGCTGGAGACCCTCCAGGAGGAGGTGTCGGGCCCGCTCGTGCTCGCCGCCTTCCCGACCGCGCTGCTCGGGCTGGTGGCTCCGGCCGTCACGGTGCTGCAGGAACGCCACCCCCACCTGGTGCTGACGGTGCGCGAGCTGTCCCCCGAGGCTGCGCTGCACGCCCTGCGCCGTGGCGAGGTGGACGTCGCGGTCGTGCACGACTGGACCGACCGGCAGGTCTCGATCCGGGCGGGCCTGCAGGCCCACCTGCTCGGACTCGACCCCGTCGACCTCATCGCCCCGGCCACCTCCGACCTCCAGGCGGGTCCGGACGGGGTCGACCTGGACGACCTGGGCGGCCACGTGTGGATCGACGACTCGCCGGGCGTCTACAGCGACTGGCTGCGCGGAGCCCTCTCCACCCGCCGGCTGCCGCACCGGATCGGGGCGACCGTGGAGGCGTCCGCCCCCCGGCTCTCGCTCGTCACCCAGGGGTTCGGGCTCTGCCTGCTGCCCCGGCTGGGTCGGGACGCGCTGCCGGCCGGTCTGGTGGCGCTGCCGCTCGTGGAGGCACCGACCCGGCGCATCCACGCCGTGCACCGCGAGGCCAGCGCCCGTCGCCCGGCGGTCGAGGCCGCCCTCGAGGCGATGCGCACCGTATGGCGTGAGCGGGCCGAGCTGCCCGACGTTCCCGAGGAGGGCGAGGGCGGCGGCGGTGGGGGTCCGACCCGCTGAGGTCAGTCGTGGTGCTCGGCGGCGAGCTTGCCGAGGGTCCGGGGCCGCAGCCGGTCGTCGGCCTTCTGCCGCAGACGACGCGGGCTCAGCCCGTGCTGGGCGTTGTACCCGTCGACGATCGCCACGCGCAGGGCGTGGGCGGTGGCGTAGGGGTCCTGGCCGTCGTGGACCACGGTGTCGACCAGCCCCTGGT
This sequence comes from Ornithinimicrobium jinqii, assembly GCF_045032595.1. Taxonomy (NCBI): domain Bacteria; kingdom Bacillati; phylum Actinomycetota; class Actinomycetes; order Micrococcales; family Ornithinimicrobiaceae; genus Ornithinimicrobium; species Ornithinimicrobium jinqii. Next base: position 37,948 of record NZ_JBJFZS010000018.1, on the reverse strand, counting down.
GCCGGAGGTCGTCGGAGGAGGCGCGCATGGTCTCCAGGGTCATCGCCACCTGCTCCACCGTCGGGTTGGCCTCGTTGTAGAGGATCGTGGCCGTGGACCGAGGCTCGGACACGAAGCCCAGGGCGCTGTCGAGCATGACGGTCTCGCGGCCGAACGGGGTGGTTGCCAGACCGCCGCCGCTGCCCATCGCCCCGGTGATGACCGAGATCGTGGGATAGGGGTGGGAGGCCGCCTTCTTGATGCTGCGCGCGATCGCCCTCGACTGTCCACGCCGCTCGGCGGCCATCGTCGGCAGCGCACCGAGGGTGTCGGTGAGGAAGACGATCGGCAGCTCCCAGCGCTCCGCGGCGTCCATCATGCGCACGGCATACTCGAAGTCCTCCGGGCTGGGGTTCGCCGGGGACTTGCCGACGTAGCTGCCCGAGATGCGGTAGCTGGGCTGGTCGCCGACCACCATGAAGGACTGGCCGGCGATGGTGCCCACCGCGGCCACGATCCCGGGGTAGCGCTTCTCCTCCTCGAACTGCACGTGGTTGTAGAACGGGACGGCGGTGTCGAAGACGTTCTGCAGGAAGAACTCCGTGTCCAGCCGGTTGGCCCCGACGGCGATCTCGTTGTAGCGGGCCATCAGCGCCTCGCGCCGCGAGGCGTCCGGGCGGTCGCGCCGGTCCCGTTCCACCTGCAGCGTGTGCTCGACGAGCTGACGGTCCCACAGCGCGGCGGAGAACCCCTCGACCCCACGGGTCAGGGGCCGCGACGTGGCCCGCCGGCGGTCCTCGCCGTCGTGCCGCCCGAGCCGCAGCCGGTGCCCGGAGCGACCGGAGGCGATGACGCGACCCAGGAAGGTGATCAGCTCGTCGACGTCCTTGAGGAGCACGTCCACGTTGCGGTCCAGGTAGTTGGCCTCGGCGCTCTGCAGGCCGCGCGGCACCGCCCGCCCCTCGAAGGTCTCGATGACCCGGCGGCCGGCGAAGCCGTAGTCGGTCCCCTCCAGCGCGACGATGAGGTCGGCGCTCGGGACCGCGCTCGCCGACATCCCGCCCCACACCTGCCCTGCCAGCACCGAGATGTAGGGCCGGTTGGTGGTGTGCTGGAACTTGTTGGCGGCCGCGGCCATCCGCTGCATCTGGATCAGGCCCAGCACGTTCTCGTGCTGGCGCACGCCCGAGGAGGCGCCCATGCTGACCAGCGGCAGCCTCTCCCTCTCGGCAAGCTCGGCGGCCTGGACGAACTTCTCGCCCGCGACCTCCCCGAGGGACCCGGCGAAGAAGGACCAGTCGACGACGTAGACCACCGCGCGCTGGCCGTGGAAGTGCCCGATGCCGAACTTGGCCGACTCGGTCGACCCGCTGCGGGCCTCGGCGTTGAGCAGCTTGTCCTTGTAGTGCTCGATGGTGTCGCCGACGCGCCGCTGCAGCCCGATGAGGTCGTCGACGACGCGCAGGTGACCGCGCCGCTCCTGCAGGTTGACGGCCTCGAGGAAGGTCCGGATCGCCTGGGTGGGGTTCAGGCCCGGCCGGGTCTCGTAGAGGGAGGCCACGGTCCGGGGTGTCACCGGCCGAAGGTCGAGCACCTCCGCCGTGACGCCGCCGTCGCCGGTGACGTAGTCGTCGTCGGGGTGGTGGTCGTCGGACGACCGCGGGTCGCGCATTCCAGGGAGGCTAGCAGCGCGTGGAGCCGCTGCGCCCCGGCCGTGCGGGAGGTCGGGATAATGGTCCGTCGTGACTGCCGTGCTGATGGGTTTCTGGCTGATCGCGGCGGTCGTCGCGGTCGGCTGGCTGCTGGCCCACACCGGGCTGTTCGGCCGGCCCGAGCAGCAGATGCTCGCGAAGCTGACCTTCTGGGTCGGCTCGCCGGCCCTGCTCTTCCTCGTCGTCGCCGACGCGGACGTGCGCGTCCTCTTCTCGGGCTTCCTCGTCGCCACCGCCGTGGCCGTGGTGGTGACGGCCTCGGCATACCTCCTGCTCGCCCGGCTCGTGCTGCGACGCAGCATGACCCACGCCCTGATGGGCGGCATGAGCGTCAGCTACCTCAACGCCAACAACCTCGGGCTGCCGATCGCCATCTACGTCCTGGGGGACGCGTCGTGGTCGGCGCCCATCATCCTGATGCAGCTGCTGGTCCTGCAGCCGGCGTGGCTGGCGGCGCTGGACACCAGCCAGGACGGGCACGGCTCGGTGTGGAGGCTGGTGCGCGCACCCCTCACCAACCCGCTGACGATCGGCAGCCTGCTGGGTCTGGTCGTGGCCCTGACGGGGGTGCAGCTGCCGGACGTCGTCCGCGCGCCCCTCGAGCTCGTGGGTGGACTGGCGATCCCCGGCATGCTCCTGGCGTTCGGCATCTCGCTGCGCCTGTCGCCGGTGCCGCGCGGCAGGGCCAACCTGGCCGAGCTGGGCGGGGTGGTCCTGCTCAAGCTGGTCCTGATGCCGGCGGTGGCGGGGCTCGTCGCGGGCCCGGTGCTCGGGCTGGGCCCGCAGGAGGTGCTCGCCGCGGTCGTGATGTCATCCCTGCCGACCGCCCAGAACGTCTACATCCTCGCGGTGGCCTACGGTCGCGGCGAGAGCATCGCGCGGGACAGCGTGTTCGCCACGACCCTGCTGGCGATGCCCGCGATCCTGCTCGTCGTCGCCCTGATGGGCGGCGGCTAGGGTGGCCCGGTGCGGCTGAGCGAGTTCCGGGACCTGATGGTGCGCCACTTCGGGGCGGGGTATGCCGCGCTCGTCGCCGCCTCGCACACGCTGGGCTCGCTGGGGGGTCGCACCGCGGACGAGGCGATCGCCCAGGGGGAGCCGGTCCGGCGGGTCTGGGAGGCGATCTGCCAGGACCTCGACGTGCCGCCGGAGCACCAGTACATCGAGCCCCCGCGGCGTCGGCGCTGACACGGGGAGACGCCTCGGCTGTCGCACCCGGCGGGTCCGGCTGCGCTCGGGGTGCGCGGCGGGGAGCACAGGGGCACACTCGGGGGATGACCGATCAGACTCCCGCCCCAGACCTCACCGAGGACGAGCAGACCCTCGTCCGCCGCTCCGCGTTCGGCGCGATCGCCCTGGTGTCCCAGGCGGACCCCGGGTTCTTCGCGATGTTCAAGGAGTCGATGGCCGGCTCCCAGGCACTGCAGCAGGCGCCCGAGGGCGTCAAGGAGCTGCTGAGGGAGGGCGGCCTGCCCACCCCGCCGCGGGGCAGCAAGGAGGAGGTCCGCGCCACCATCTTGGCCGAGCTCGGCCAGGCGATGGACGTGCTGCGGGCGAAGGTGCCGGCGCAGGCCGACGGATACCGCGACGTCGTCCTGGCCGCGGCCGACCAGGTCGCCGCTGCCGCGGACGGGGTGGCCGCGGAGGAGCAGGCGGTCATCGCGGAGATCCGCAGCGCGCTCTCCTGAGCAGGGCCTGGACGCCACACTCCCTGCGGGCTCAGAGCAGACCGCGCTCCAGCATGACCTCGGCGATCTGGACGGCGTTGAGGGCCGCGCCCTTGCGCAGGTTGTCGTTCGACACGAACATCACCAGACCGCGTCCGTCCGGCACCGACTGGTCGGTGCGGATCCGCCCGACGTAGGACGGGTCCTGGCCGGCGGCTGCCAGGGGGGTCGGAACGTCGGCCAGCTCGACGCCGGGGGCCTCCGCGAGCAGCGTGGTGGCCCGTGCAGGCGTGATCGCCCGGGCGAACTCCGCATGGATCGCCAGGCTGTGACCGGTGAAGACCGGGACGCGCACGCAGGTGCCCGAGACGGCGAGGGCGGGGATCCCGAGGATCTTGCGCGACTCGGTGCGCAGCTTGACCTCCTCGGAGGTCTCCCCGTCCTCGACGAGGTCACCGGCGAGGGCGACGACGTTGAACGCGATGGGGGCCACGTAGGCCTTCGGCCCGGGCAGCACCACGGAGGCGCCGTCGTGGGTGAGCCCCTCGATCGGGGCGTCGGCGGCCACCCCGGCACGGACCTGGCCCCCGAGCTCCTCCACCCCGGCGAGCCCGGAGCCGGACACGGCCTGGTAGGTGGCGACGCGCAGGCGCTCCAGCCCGGCCTCCGCGTGGAGGGGGCGCAGCACCGGCATCGCGGCCATGGTCGTGCAGTTGGGATTGGCGACGATCCGCCGGCCACCCCCGCCGACCGCCTGCTGCAGGTCGTCCGGGTTGACCTCGCTGACGACCAGCGGCACGGCGTCGTCCATCCGCCACGCGGAGGAGTTGTCGACGACCACGGCGCCAGCCTCGGCGAAGCGGGGGGCGTGCGTCCTGGACGCGCTGCCGCCGGCGGAGAAGAGCGCGACGTCGATGCCCGAGAGGTCCGCCGTCGCGACGTCCTCGACCACGATCTGGCGCGCTTCGTCATACCCGGCGATGCCGTTGGGCGACCCGTCCCAGGCCAGCGTGGTGCCGGCCGAGCGGGAGGAGGCGAGGTAGCGCACCGAGGCGACGGGGAAGCCGCGCTCGGAGAGCAGTCGGCGCATCACCGCGCCCACCTGCCCCGTCGCGCCGACCAGGGCGACGTGCAGGTGCGTCCTGTGCTGCGGCTTCCTGCTCACCGGCCCGTCCCGCCGTAGACCACGGCCTCGGCCTCGGCGTCCAGGTCGAACGCCGTGTGCACCGCACGCACGCCGGCCTCGAGGTCGGCCTGGTCGCAGATCACGGAGATCCGGATCTCGGAGGTGCTGATCATCTCGATGTTGACGCCGGCCTCGGCGAGTGCGGAGAAGAGGCGCGCAGCGACCGAGGGGTTGGACCGCATCCCGGCACCGACGAGGGAGAGCTTGCCGACATGGCTGGTGTAGAGCACGTCGCTGAACCCCATCTCGGCCTGCAGCCCCCGCACGGCGGCCACCGTGGTCTGCCCGTCCGTCTCCGGGATGGTGAACGAGATGTCCGACGTGGCGGCGTCGGACGTCGAGACGTTCTGGACGATCATGTCGACCGACACGCCCGCCCGCGACACGGCACCGACCACCGCGGCGGCAGCCCCCGGACGGTCCGGGATGCCGACGGCGGTGACCTTGCCCAACGACCTGTCGTGGGCGATGCCGGAGATGATGGGTTCTTCCATGGTGTCCTCCGTGAGGGGTCGGCCGACCAGGATCCACGTGCCCTCCTTGTCGGAGAAGCTGCTGCGGACGTGGAGCGGCACGTGGAACCGGCGCGCGTACTCCACCGCGCGCAGGTGCAGGATCTTGGCGCCGTGCGCCGCCATCTCGAGGGTCTCCTCGATGGTGAGGCGGGTGACGGGTCGGGCGCTGGGCACGATGCGGGGGTCGGCGGTGTAGAGGCCGTCGACGTCGGTGTAGATCTCGCAGACGTCCGCGTCGAGGGCGGCAGCGAGGGCGACGGCGGTGGTGTCCGAGCCACCGCGGCCCAGCGTCGTGATGTCGTCGTCGGTGCTGATGCCCTGGAAACCGGCGACGATCGCCACACGGCCCTCGTCGAGGGCGAGCCGGACGCGGGCGGGCTGGACGTCGAGGAGCCGGGCGCGCCCGTGGGCGGTGTCGGTGCGCATGCCGGCCTGGGCCCCGGTGAAGCTCTTGGCCGGGACCCCGAGCTTCTCGATGGCCATCGCGAGGAGAGCCATGGAGATCCGCTCGCCGGCCGAGAGCAGCATGTCCATCTCCCGCTGCGGCGGGACGCCGGGTGAGACCTGGGCGGCGAGGTCGAGCAGCTCGTCCGTCGTGTCGCCCATCGCGGAGACCACGACGGCGACCTGGTTGCCGGCCTGGTGGGAGGAGACGACGCGGCCGGCGACGCGGCGCATCGCCTCGGCGTCGGAGACGGACGATCCGCCGAACTTCATCACGAGCAGAGCCATGGGACTTCCTGGGGAGGGTTCCTGGGGGCGTGGGGTGGTGCGCTGACGGCGGCGTCGGGCGTCCCGGGGTCGCACCAGTGTAGTGCTCCCGCACGCCCTGCCTTGACGCAGGGGAAGCGTTCTTCGGTCCGCTCAGACCAGCAGCAGAGCCGCGCTCGCCACCACGAGCGTCCAGCCGATCTCTCCGACGCCCAGGCGGGCCGGGCTCCAGCCGAGCCGGGGGAGCAGGGCCGCACGGGCCGCGAGCGCGAACCCGGTCGTCGCGAGGACCGGCCCTGCTGGTGCGGGGAGGAGGAGAGCCAGCGCGGCGACGAGGAGGTGGTAGGTCACCGAGACGACGAGGAAGGAGGTGTTGTCTCGCTCGCGGATCGCGCTCTTGACGTAGAACACGGTGCCGACGAAGTAGCAGGCGAGCACGGCGGTCAGCAGCCAGGCGCGCGTCCGGTCCTGGGTGCCCCCCAGGTCGTAGGCGACCAGGGTCATGAGGCTGGACCCGGCACTGGTGGCCAGCCCGCTGACCAGGGCCCGTTCGTGGCGGGTCGCCGAGGCGACCAGGCCGACCCCCAGCGGCAGGATGAACAGCGGGGTCCAGCGCAGCAGGCCCGGTGAGACGGTGAGCAGCGCGAGCCCCAGCCCTGCCGCGAGCAGCAGGTAGGCACGAACGGGCGCCAGGTAGCGGCTCCTGCGCCGCGCCTTCAGCCACAGCCCCGTCGCGAAGAACGCGAGGTAGCCGGCGAACCAGAAGGCCGCGAGGAGCAGGTGCGCGGGTCGGGGGCCCGAGGCGAGCGCGCCGACCAGCAGGGGAGTGGCGAGCATCGCCCAGGCGCCGTGCTGGTGGGGCACCCAGCCGGGCGAACGACGACGACGCGCAGGACGTCGCTGGACCGGGGGCGCGGTCGTGCTCACCCCTTCAGGCTAGGCCGCGCCAGGGTGCCGCGACACGCCGGGTCGGGGATGCTTGTGTCGTACAAACTTTCGATTACCGTTGTCCACACGGTGCCGCCGCAGGCACCCGACGTCCACAGGTATGTCGTGGACGGCCGGGTCTGTCGGTGGGGGCGCCTAGCGTCTGACTCAGACCCGGACCAGGGCCTCCACGAGGAGGCGGCGGCCGGAGGTCGGTCGAAGGTAGGCGCGCCCACCACGAGGACGAAGGAGCATGACATGGCCACGAAGATCGCACCTGGCGGCGCACGCAACGGTGCAGCCGCGGTAGCCGGCAGCGACAGGCAGCGGGCGCTCGACTCTGTGATGGCGCAGATCGAGAAGCAGCACGGCAAGGGCTCGGTCATGCGGCTGGGTGACGAGACCCGCCCCCCGATCAAGGTCATCCCCACCGGGTCGATCGCCCTGGACGTCGCCCTCGGGGTCGGTGGGCTGCCGCGGGGCCGGGTGGTGGAGATCTACGGCCCGGAGTCCAGCGGAAAGACCACCGTGGCGCTGCACGCGGTCGCGAGCGCGCAGAAGGCCGGCGGCATCGCCGCCTTCATCGACGCCGAGCACGCCCTCGACCCTGACTACGCCAAGGCGCTCGGCGTCGACACCGACGCCCTGCTCGTGAGCCAGCCGGACACCGGTGAGCAGGCGCTGGAGATCGCGGACATGCTGATCCGCTCGGGGGCCCTGGACATCATCGTCATCGACTCGGTCGCCGCCCTGGTGCCCCGGGCCGAGATCGAGGGGGAGATGGGGGACAGCCACGTCGGCCTGCAGGCCCGGCTGATGTCCCAGGCGCTGCGCAAGATCACCGGTGCCCTGAGCAACACCGGCACCACCGCGATCTTCATCAACCAGCTCCGCGAGAAGATCGGCGTGATGTTCGGCTCGCCGGAGACGACGACCGGTGGCAAGGCGCTGAAGTTCTACGCCTCGGTGCGCATCGACGTCCGCCGGATCGAGACCCTGAAGGACGGCACGGACGCGGTCGGCAACCGGACCCGCGCCAAGGTCGTCAAGAACAAGGTGGCGCCCCCCTTCAAGCAGGCAGAGTTCGACATCCTCTACGGGCAGGGCATCTCCCGGGAGGGCGGTCTGATCGACATGGGGGTGGACCACGGCTTCGTGCGCAAGGCCGGTGCCTGGTACACCTACGAGGGTGAGCAGATGGGGCAGGGCAAGGAGAACGCCCGTCAGTTCCTCAAGGACAACCCCGACATCGCCGACACCATCGACCGCAACATCAAGGCCAAGCTCGGGATCGGTGTGCCGGTCGCCGGGGCTGTCCTGCCCGGCGCGGACGACCTTCCGGACGGGGTCGACCCCGTCACCGGTGAGGTCTCGGTCGACTTCTGATGGCCGAGGCAGACCGGCTGTCTGCGGCACGGCAGGTGCTGGCGGAGGCGGAGTCCGCCGCCAGCGCGGCCGCGCCGCGGTCAGCGGGGCCGGGGACCGCAGAGAGCAGTGCTGACCCTGCGTCCGTCGCTCGTCGGATCGTGCTGCGGCAGCTCGCGATGGGTCCGCGCACGCGTCGGCAGCTCGAGGACAAGCTGCGCGACCGTGGGTGCGCCCCCGAGGTGGCTGCCAGCGTGCTCGACCGGATGGGGGAGGTCGGCCTCGTCGACGACGAGGCCTTCGCCGAGATGTTCGTCCGCTCCCGTCAGGAGACCAAGGGCCTCGCGGCCGTGGCGCTGCGTCGTGAGCTGCGCGACAGGGGGGTGGCGGACGAGGTCGTCGATGCCGCCCTCGAGGAGATCGACCCGGAGCGGGAGAAGGACCAGGCCCGCGCCCTGGTCGTCCGTCGACTGCGGACGATGCGCGGCCTGGACCGGGACGTCCAGACCCGGCGCCTGGCAGGCTTCCTCGCCAGGAAGGGCTACGGGTCCGGCGTGTCGTTCCAGGTGATCCGCGAGGCGCTGGACGACCTTCCCGAGCACGCGCGGGACTGACCCACGCGGAGGAACCGTCACTGCCGTGAAGCAGTCACTCGTCCTCGTCGGGAGCCGGCGCGTCCGAGGGGTCCCACTCCACCTCGGTCAGGGTCTCGTCGGCGTCGTCGTCCACGAAGTGCATCGCCGACTCCTCCGGAGAGTCCCAGCTGGTCGCGCGCCCCTCGCGGGCGACCATCCGTGCCTCGCGGTCCTGGTAGCGCCCCTCGTCGGGACCGATCAGACGACCCACGCGACGGTCGTCGCCACCGTAGTGGTCCAGGTCGGCGCGGATCGCGTCGGGGTCGTCGCCCCCCACCATGCCGTCGTCCTTCTCGTCCATGCCCGACTCGTTGTCGGGGGCGCCGTACGCGGAGTAGGGGTCGGCCACCTCCTGGCGGACCCGCTGGTCGATGGTCTCCTCGCGCAGCTGCTCCTCGGCCGTGATGCCGAAGGCGACCGACCCCTGCAGCCGGTCCGGCGGGGCGTACCCACGGTCGAGCGGGTCACCGTCGCCCATCAGCGTGTCCTCGGCAGACAGCTGATCCTCGTCGTCCACGCTGAAGATGCCCATCTCGTCGCCGATGCTCTCGCGGTCGTTGGCAATCATCGTCGCTCCTTCGCGGACGGGCTGTTCTCGTGGTCTCATCCTACGTCCGCACTACAGTGGGTGGCCGTGAAGGTCACCACTCCCGCCCCTGTGACAGTGGTCTCGTGATGTGGCAGGTGTGGGTCCTCGCGGCGTCGCGCCGCACCCCCACGCTCAACCGGCACCTGGCCTACCACCTCGCCTGGGTCGCGGGCGTCCTCAACTCCGTCGGGTTCGTCGCCGTCGGCTTCTACACCTCGCACATGACGGGCATCACCGCCAGCGTCGCCGACCACCTGGTCCTCGGCGGGTGGCGGATCGTCTGGCTCGGCGTGGTCGCCCTCGCCTTCTTCCTCCTCGGCGCCATGACGTGCGCGGTCCAGTTCAACTGGGCCCGCCGCAGGCCCCACCACCACGACCAGCGCTTCGCCCTGGTCCTGCTGACCGAGGCGGTGCTCGTGCTGCTGGTCGGCGGTATCGCCGACCAGGTCACCTGGGGCGCCCGGGTGTGGCCGCTGGTCGCGACCCTCGGCTTCATCATGGGCCTGCAGAACGCGCTGATCACCAAGGTCTCCGACGCGACGATCCGCACCACCCACGTCACCGGCATGGTGACCGACATCGGCATAGAGCTCGGCAAGGGCCTCTACCGCAACCGGCTGGCCCCGGACGTCGCCGTCCCGGTGCAGGCAGACCTCGGCAAGCTGTGGATGCTGTCGGCCCTGGTGGCCCTCTTCTTCGTCGGGGGGCTGATGGGAGCCGCCGGATACCTGCTCGCGGGCTTCGTCGTCGTCCTGGTGCCGGCGGCCCTGCTGTTCGCGATGGCGCTGCCTCCGCTGGTGCTGGCCCGCCGCGCCGCGCGGGAGACTGCCTGAGCGCGGTTACCCTGGTGGGTGCGATGAACACCACCAAGACCTACGACGTCCGCACCCACGGCTGCCAGATGAACGTGCACGACTCCGAGCGGCTCGCCGGCCTCCTGGAGACGGCCGGCTACGTCGACCTGGCCAGCGTGCCCGCGGCGCAGCGCGCTGACGTCGCCGACGTGGTGGTGTTCAACACCTGCGCCGTGCGGGAGAACGCCGCGAACAAGCTCTACGGCAACCTGGGTCAGCTGCGGCCCGCCAAGCTCGCCAACCCCGACCTGCAGATCGCGGTCGGCGGGTGCCTCGCGCAGAAGGACCGCGCCACGATCGTCGAGCGCGCCCCCTGGGTCGACGTCGTCTTCGGCACCCACAACGTCGGCTCGCTGCCCGCGCTGCTGGACCGGGCCCGCCACAACAGGGCGGCCGAGGTCGAGATCCTCGAGTCGCTCGAGGTCTTCCCCTCCACCCTCCCCACCCGGCGCGACTCGGCCTACGCCGCCTGGGTGTCCATCTCCGTCGGCTGCAACAACACGTGCACGTTCTGCATCGTGCCCGCGCTGCGGGGCACGGAGAAGGACCGCCGCCCCGGTGAGATCCTCGCCGAGATCGAGGCGCTCGTCGCCCAGGGGGTCGTCGAGATCACCCTGCTGGGGCAGAACGTCAACACCTACGGCGTGGAGTTCGGCGATCGGCTCGCGTTCGGCAAGCTGCTCCGCGCGTGCGGCGAGGTCGCGGGGCTGGAGCGCGTGCGCTTCACCAGCCCGCACCCCGCCGCCTTCACCGACGACGTCGTCGCGGCGATGGCGGAGACGGCCAACGTGATGCCCAGCCTGCACATGCCCCTGCAGTCGGGGTCCGACCGGGTGCTGCGCGCGATGCGACGGTCCTACCGCAGCGAGCGCTTCCTGGGGATCATCGACCGGGTCCGTGAGCAGATCCCGGACGCGGCGATCACCACCGACATCATCGTCGGCTTCCCTGGCGAGACGGAGGAGGACTTCCGGGCCACCCTGGACGTCGTACGCGCCTCCCGGTTCTCCAGCGCGTTCACCTTCCAGTACTCCGTCCGGCCCGGCACCCCCGCGGCGACCATGGAGGACCAGGTCCCCAAGGAGGTCGTCCAGGAGCGCTTCGAACGGCTCCTCGTCCTGCAGGAGGAGGTCAGCTGGGCCGGCAACCGTGAGCTCGAGGGGCGCCAGGTCGAGGTGCTGGTCGCGCCGGGCGAGGGACGCAAGGACGCCGAGACCCGCCGTCTGTCCGGACGGGCGCGCGACAACCGGCTCGTGCACTTCGCGGTGCCGGTCCCAGCCGATCGGCCCCGCCCCGGCGACGTGGTGACCGTCGCGGTCACCTACGGCGCGCCGCACCACCTCGTCGCGGACTCTGGCGTCCAGGGCGGGGTGTATGCCGTGCGCCGCACCCCCGGCGGCGACGCCTGGACCGCCCTGCAGGACGGTGCCACCCCGGGTGTGACGAGAAAGCCTGCCGTCAGCCTCGGCATCCCCTCCGTCGGCGCCCCACCCGTGCGCGCAGCACCTGTCTGCGACCCGTGACCGGATGCGTGGCGGGACGGGCCTGGGCGACACCGGCGGCGGGGTGCACCGCTCCGGTCGTCAGGCCTCCAGCTGGCGGAGCGCCTCGTCCAGCCGACGCGGGCGCGTGAGCCGCAGCACGGGGACGCCGTCGGGCTGCCTCTCCCATCCGCGCAGGCTCAGCCACCGGGGGTCGTCGAGGGCCACGACCATCTCGACCCGTGGCAGCACGACGTCGGACCACCCTGCCGTAGGCGGAGTCCAGGATCCACCGCTCGTCCGCGACCAGCCGGGCCGCGAGGTCGCGCTGGTGAGCCGGGTCGCGCTCGGTCCAGCCGGGCAGCCAGCCGATCTCCTCGTCGACCAGGTGCACCGGAAGGCGAGCGCCGCCGAGGCGCCCGGCAGCGGTGGACTGGCCGGAGCCCGTCAGGTCGTAGAGGGGCACCCTGCCGGCGCGGCGGAGATCGTCGACGCTCGCAGCCGTCACGCACTCATCCTGCGGCAGACCGCTGGTCGGGGCGCGTCCGCTCGGGGAGGGTCAGACGCGGCCGTGCCACACGCGGTCCCTGGCCCCCCTCATCCGGTTCAGCCGCAGGTGCGCCCGGCGACGGCGGGCCACCTTGGCGCGGTAGGCCCTCTCGTTCCGCTTCACCTCGGCCACCGCCTCCGGGCGGTCGTGGAAACGGTGCACGGAGTACGCGAGCAGGCCCAGGGCGAGCAGGGAGGAGCCGATGAGGGTGATGCCGACGGCTGGCCCCCCGAAGAGCCACCACGTCGGGGGCAGCATCCACCAGCTCGGTGGCGTGGGCGACCATATCCACAGGGCCCCGAACGCTCCTGCCGTGAGGGCGCCGAGGGTGGACAGCGTGATGCGCATCCAGTTCTCCACGCCCTCGGCCGCCGCGCGCCAGGCGTGCACCTTGACGGGCTCGGTCATCCGCTTCGCCCAGCCGTACTGCGTCGAGAGCACCGCCAGGCCCGCGACCGTCAGCAGCAGGCCGGGCCCCGGCAGGAAGAGCGCGAGGAAGCCGACAAGGAGCAGCGACCAGCCAAGGACCTCGAGCACGAGGCGTTTGGCGGCTTCGGTGGCGGCTCTCACGGCCTCAGGCTAGACGGGCCTGCTGACACCACCATGGGAGAGGCCGGGCGGAGGCTAGGCTGCGGCGGGTGACGTGGGTCCAGGTCGACCGGGGGGAGCTGCTGGAGCGCAGCGCACACGACCCCTACGTGCGGTGGGCGCTGCCGAGCGAGGTCATCGCGGTGGCCTCGGACCAGGGGTGGGCGTGCGTGGCACCGTGGCGCCGGGGGAGGAGTCACTGGGGCGGCGTCGCGGTGGTCCGCCCGTGGGCCGGTGAGCGTGCCGAGAGCGAGGCCTTCGCAGCGCTGGCCGAGCTGGCCGACCGTGACGGGGTGTCCGTCGAGTGGTTCTCGACCCACCACGAGCGTGGTCTGGTGATCCCCGCCGGGTACGTGACGGTCGGCGCGGGCTCCTGGGACTTCCTGTGGACCGACGACGTCCCCGCCGCCGACGGCAGCGTCGCGTTCCACGAGCTCCACGACGGCGACGACGCCACGCTCATCAGCACCTTCGGGCACGCGCACAACCCCGCGTTCGAGGGCTTTCCGGGTCACGGCCACGCCAGCCTGTGGCTCGCGGTCCGCGACGACGCCGGTGACCTGGTCGCCCTCGGGGGGGTCCACGAGCTGGCCTCGGGCATCCCGCACCTGTCGGGGATCGTGGTGCACACGGCCCACCGGGGTCGGGGCCTGGGGCGCGCCCTCACCGCCGAGCTCACCCGCCGGGCGATCGAGGAGGCGGGGGTGAGCACCCTGGGCGTCTACAGCGACAACATGCCCGCCCTCCGCCTCTACGAGCGGCTCGGCTACCGCACGGCCCACCGGTTCACGACGCGCTCCCTGGCGACCGTGGCCGACGCGGGCTGAGCGACGCCTACGATGAGCGGCGTGCCCACCGACCCCGGCGCGGCGGAGCCGCCGCCCCGCAACGCCACCACCGACCCGACGCCCCGGGAACGGGCTGCGGGTCAGGTGGCCACGCTCCTCGTCGGCGCGGAGGCGGTCGTCCTGCTCGGGATCGCCGCGTTCTACCTCTACGAGCTCGTGATCGGCGGGGGCACCGATCCCGTGGTCGTCGTCACGTCGGCCGTCACCATCCTGGTGTTCGCCCTCGGGCTCGGATACACGGCCAAGGGACTGCGGGCCCGCCACCCGCGCGCGCAGGCGCCGGCCATCGCGTTCAACTTCCTCATGGTGCCGCTGGGCATCGCCATGTTCGAGTTCGCGCCCTGGTGGCTCGCCGCTCCTGTGCTGCTCGCCGGTCTGGGTTCGGTGACCGCCACCTTCCTCATGGGTCGTCTCGGCGGGGACTGATCCCCGGCTGCGCGACCTGGACCCGCACGCACGAGCCGTCGAGGACCAGCACCCCCCGGCCCGGCAGACGCGGTTCGCCGACCGGGAGCCGCACGCCAAGCGGTCCGCCCTGGGCGGGGGAGGTGGGCTGCAGGACGACGCCCGTGCGGTGCCGTGCGACGTGCGGGACGAGACCGGTGAAGAGCACCGAGCACGCCTCGAGGTCTCCGCCGACGAGCAGCCGTCCGGCTGTGCGTGCGGACCACTCCAGCACGAGGTCCGCGGCCCTGCTGCGGGCCAGCAGGTGGGCATCGTCCACGACGACGGTCCCCCGGAACGCCTGGAGCGCGCTGTCGAGGCGCGCGTCCTCCCAGCGCCCTGGGCCCACCCTGAGCACGTCGCCGTCCCCGGCCCCGGAGACCAGCGCCTGGAGGGTGCCGCTCACCCCGGAGCGCGGGGGGCCGAGCACGAGGACCGAGCCCCCGGGGAGGGGCAGCGGCTCCGCGTCGTCACCACCGACCGCCCAGGGTCCTCCCGGCAAGACCGAGCGGGGCAGTGCGCGGACCTGCGGCGGGGGGAGGCCCGGGGGTCGCCTGTCCGGCGCCGGACCGGCCGTGTCGCCGGGCGCCTCGTCCGCAACGACGACCTGGGCGACGACGCCGTCGTGGGTGCGCACCAGCCGTCCGACCGGCTGGTCGCGGGGCAGCTGCTGCGGACGGAGGCCGGCGCGCAGCACGTCTCCCGGGTCGTGCAGGCGCAGCACCCACGTCTCGGCGATCAGACCAGCGACGGCGCCGGTCAACAGACCCCTTCCACCACTGAGCACCGCCACCACCCCCGCGCCGGGTCCTTCCCGCAGCAGCCGGAGCAGCAGGTCCACGCCGCGACCACGGTCCACGGGCTCGTGGGCCTCGACCCACCGCTCCCAGCCGTCGACGACGACCACCACCGGCTCGTGCCTGGCCCCGTCGGCCCGCCCACCGTCGGCCAGCCGGTCCTCGACCAGCTGACTCAGGACCTCCATCGTGCGCAGACCCTGGGCGACGTCGTCCGGGGCCACCCACGACCGCAGCCCGGGGTGCCGGGCGAGCTCGGAGGCCTCCAGCGACCTGCCCAGGTCCAGGACGTAGAGCCAGACCGGGCCGGCCCCCCGGACGAGCGAACGCAGGACCGTGCTCCGACCGGTGCGGCCCGAGCCGACGACCGCGATCGGGTCGTCCGGTCGCCACTGCAGCTCCTCTCGTCGCTGCCGGTCGGGGCGGTCCGCCACCGCCCACGCCCTGTCGTCGACGAGATCGGCGGTCGTCAGGGACGAGGGAAGCGGGGGCAACCACACCGTCGGCCGGAGGTGCCCTGCCTCTGCGGCTGCGTCGGTGAGGACCTGGGGCAGCTCGCCGAGCGTGCTCCCGCCCGGCCCCGCCGCACGCGGCGAGGGACGGCGCAGGCGGCGCCAGCCGTCCCAGACGTCCTCCGCCTCCTCGAGGTCCCAGGGGTCCTCCGGCACAGGCTCCGTCCCCGGAGCGGCCGGGGCGACCTGCAGGAGGCGGACCGGCGTGGCGCCCGTGCGCACCAGGGCGACGCCTGGCCGGCCCTCCGGCAGGTGGGCCGCGTCCGGGACCTCCAGCACGTCGAGGCTGTCGGCCGCGTCGCGGACCCGCAGCGCGATCCGCAGGTTGACGTTGGCCCGCAGGTCGGCAGAGACCACCCCTGCCGGCCGCTGCGTGGCGAGCACGAGGTGCACGCCCAGGCTGCGGCCGACGGTGGCGACACGGACGAGGCCGTCGAGGAACTCGGGCAGCTCCTCGGCGAGCACCCGGAACTCGTCGACGACCACGACCAGTCTCGGCACGTCCCGCCCGCGGTAGTCACGGACGTCCCGCACGCCCGCCTCCGCCAGCCGGGCCTCGCGCCGGCGCAGCTCGGCCCGCAGCGAGGTCAGCACCCGTTCGCCGAGATGGGGGTCGAGGTCGGTGACCAGGCCAGCGGTGTGCGGCATACCCGCGCACTCCCCGAGGGAGGAGCCACCCTTGTAGTCGACGAGCAGCAGGGCGAGGCGGTCCGGGGCGTTGCGCAGGGCCAGGGCGGTGACGAGGGTGCGCAGCAGCTCCGACTTGCCGGACCCGGTGGTCCCGGCGACGAGGGCGTGCGGCCCGTCGCGGACCAGGTCGACCTCGGCGACGGACCCGGACCCGTCCACGCCGACCGGCACCCGCAGACACGCCGGTCCCGACCACGCGGCGACGGCCCCGGCGACGTCCTCCGGCCAGGGCAGGAGGTCGCCCAGCGTCGTCGCGACGCGGTCAGGGGCGTGCGCGCCACCGGCGCCCGGTCCGAGGTCGGTGAGGCTGGCCATCGACCGGGCGAGGTGGCGGGCGCGAGACAGGGAGAGCAGCGTCGGGACGAAGCGCTGGTCCGACGCCCGCGGCCGGCGCAGCACGCCCTCGGTCGAGCTCACCAGGACGACCTGGGTCCGGTCCGGTGGCGCATCCTGGAGCCTGTCCACCAGGAGGAGGTCCTGCCCCCAGCGCAGGGACCGGGGCGGTGGGACGGCGGTGTCCTCGCGCGTATGGGGCAGCCAGGCGAGCAGGTCCCACCCCGTCCCGGGCAGGTCGTCGGGGCGCACGAGCAGCCCCAGGCGCGACGGACCGTGCGCGGTCGTGAGCTGGAGCAACCACGCGCGGACGGCAGCGTCGCGCAGCGCAGGCTCACCGACGACGACGACCGGCTCGGCGAGGTCCAGCACGAGCGGAGCGGTGGACAGGGTCGCTCTGCGGTCGTCGACCCGGACCCCACTCACGCAGGGGGCCTCGCCGAGGACCACCTCCAGCGGCTCCTCCGCCCGGTCCCACAGCTCGGTCGTCGGCAGGGGCACGAGAGACCTGACGACGCCGAGGAGGCCGGGGGCGAGCTGGCGGCGCACCTGCAGCTCGGCAGCGAGGCCACGGTCCTCCTGCTGCTCCAGGTCGAGGACCAGACCCTGGTGGTGAGCGAGGGCAGCCCGGTGCTCGAGCCGGGTCGCTCGGCGTTCTCCGAGGTGGTGGCCCAGCACCATGGCCGGAGCCATCAGCCCGAAGACGAGGAGCAGCGGCATCCGCAGCAGGCCCGCCGCGACCACGGCAGCCACGAGCGGCAGCCCCCAGGACCAGGCGCTGGGGGCGCGCACGGTCGCGAGGGCGGGAGGGTCGGGGGTCTGTAGGTGCACCTCGTCCAGCCGCGGCCGGGGTCGCGGCCAAGGTCGCAGCACCACGGTCCCCCCGGCGGCCGGGCCGCGCACCGGTGGGGGCGGGTCGGCGAGCAGAGCGAGACGCGACGCGCCCGCGACCACCGTCGTCCCCGGGGCCCAGCGCTGCCCGCCCCGCCCCTCGGTCGCCAGGCCGTTGGTCGAGCCCAGGTCCTCCAGCGTGACGCCGTCCCGTCCCTGCCTGACGCGCAGGTGCCGGCGCGACATCGTGGGATCGACCACGCTCAGGTCGCAGCCCGCCCCACGGCCCACGGTGAGCCAGCGTCCCGGGCGGAGGGGGGCGGAGGCCCCGGCGTCGGGGCCGGCGACCACCACCACCCGCGGACCGGCGCTGCCGTCGAGGCTGCGTCCGGGACCGTCGGCGGGCATGCCGGTCGCGCCGACCCGTGCGGGCACCGCATACCCGTGGCGGAGGGGCTCTGCCGGGTCCGGACCAGGTCCTGTGCCCCCCATCCCGAGGCGGGTCCGCAGCTCCTGCACGGTGGACGTGTCGGGGCAGCGGACGACGACGTGCTGCGGCCCGGTCAGACCCGGTGCGGTGACCATCACTCTCACGCCCCCATGCTGCGGGAGAAGGCGCTGCGGCCGCCCTCGTCGTCCACAGGTCACGGTTGTCCACAGGCTTCGTTCGGTTTTGGTCAGGGGTTGGCAAAATGCCTTTACAGTCCGGTGGTGGGCACGCTCAGATGGGTGCCGGGGAGGGCCTGGGGCGCTCCATGACGACACGACACCGGGGAGGACCGGCGATGCGGGGGACTGCTCTGCAGCTGCTCGAGGACGACGTTCGCGAGCTCATCCGGCGGCGACGGCTCGACCCGTCGCGGGACGACGTCCAGGTGCGCGACCTCATCGGCGAGGTGCTCGACGACTACGACGAACGGTCGCTCGTGGGAGGCCTCGTGCCCCTGCCCGACCGGCGTGAGGCCCAGCGGGTGCTCCTGGAGTCGGTGGCCGGCTTCGGGCCGCTCCAGGCCTACCTCGACGACCCCACAGTCGAGGAGATCTGGGTGAACGAGCCCAGCAAGGTCTTCGTCGCGAGGCACGGCCGGTCCGAGCTGACCCCCACCTTCCTGACCGAGCAGCAGGTCCAGGACCTCGTGGAGCGGATGCTGCGCAGCTCGGGTCGCAGGGTCGACCTCAGCAGCCCCTTCGTCGACGCGTCGCTGCCGGACGGCAGCCGCCTGCACGTCGCCATCCCCGACATCACCCGGCGCCACTGGGCCGTCAACATCCGCAAGTTCGTGGTCGCCGCCGACGGGCTGGAGGACCTCGTCCAGCTGGGGACGCTCACCCAGCACGCCGCCGCCTTCCTGGAGGCCGCCGTCGCCAGCGGGCTGAACATCCTCGTGGCCGGCGGCACGCAGGCGGGAAAGACCACGATGCTGAACTGCCTCGCCGCCGCGATCCCGGCGCACGAGCGGGTGGTGACCTGCGAGGAGGTCTTCGAGCTGAAGATCAACCTGCGCGACGTCGCCGCGATGCAGTGCCGGCAACCCAGCCTGGAGGGGGTGGGTGAGGTGCCCCTGCGGCGCCTGGTCAAGGAGGCGCTGCGGATGCGCCCCGGGCGCATCATCGTCGGTGAGGTGCGCCAGGAGGAGAGCCTGGACCTGCTGATCGCCCTCAACAGCGGGCTGCCAGGCATGTGCACGGTGCACGCCAACAGCGCCCGGGAGGCGGTCACCAAGATGTGCACCCTGCCCCTGCTGGCCGGCACCAACGTGTCGTCGTCGTTCGTGGTGCCCACGGTCGCCGCCTCGGTGGACCTCGTGGTGCACCTCGGCCTGGAGGCGGACGGTCACCGACGGGTCCGGGAGATCGTCGCGCTGCCCGGCCGCGTGGAGGGTGACGTCGTCGAGACCTCGGACATCTTCAGCCTGCGCGGCGGGATCCTGGAGCGCACCGACGGCTTCCCCCCGCACCCCGAGCGCTTCGAGCGTGCGGGCTTCGACCTCGGCGCGCTGCTGGGACGGCCCTGATGCAGGGGGCGTTCTGGGGCCTGCTCATGGGCCTGGGCCTGGCCGGCATCTGGTGGTCGTTCTGGCCCCGGCAGGAGCGGACGAGGGTCCGGGCCGGCCGCCGACGACTGGACCGCCTGGGTGACGAGATCGTGCTCGCCGGCGTCCGCGGGCTGGGGCCACGGACGATCGTCGGTTTCGCGGTCGCTGCCGGCCTCGTGGTCCTCCTGCTCGGGTATGCCGTCACGCAGGTCTGGACGGTGAGCCTCTGCTTCGCCGTGATGGCGACGTGGGCGCCCTTCGTGGTCGTCCGCGGTCGCGCTCGTGCCCGTCGCGCCCGCCTGCGCGACCTGTGGCCCGACGTCGTGGACCACGTCCACTCCGCCGTCCGGGCCGGTCTGGCCCTGCCCGAGGCTCTTGTGCAGCTGGGTGAACGCGGACCTGAGGAGCTGCGGGGCCCCTTCGTGGAGTTCGCGCACGACTACCGCGCCACGGGTCGCTTCTCCGAGGCCCTCGACCTGCTCAAGGAGCGGCTGGCCGACCCCGTCGCCGACCGACTGATCGAGGCCCTGCGCATCGCCCGCGACGTCGGCGGCACCGACCTCGGGCGGGTCCTGCGGACGATGTCCTCCTTCCTCCGGGAAGACGCCAGGTCCCGGTCCGAGCTCGAGGCGCGGCAGTCCTGGACCGTCAACGCCGCGAGGCTGGCCATGGTTGCGCCCTGGGCGGTCCTGCTCCTGCTCGCCACCCGCGGCAGCACGCTCGCGGCCTACGGGACCCCGGCAGGCGGGGTGGTCCTGGCCGTGGGTGCGGGGCTGACCCTGGTGGCGTACCGGCTGATGATCACCATCGGGCGCCTGCCAGAGGAGCAGCGGGTGCTGCGATGACCCCTGTCCAGTGGTGGGGTGCCCTGCTGGGCCTGCTGCTGTCCTGCGGGCTCCTGCTGCTCTGGGCGGGCCTTCCGGCGACCCGTCGTGTCGACCTGGCCTCACGCGTAGAGCCCTACCTCGACCGCACGCCCCAGCGCTCCCGCCTCCTGGGCCTGGACGACACGCGACCGTGGCACCTGTCCGACGTGGTGGCTCCTCTCGCCGGACGGGCCGGGTCGCTGCTCGACCGCATGCTGGGGGGTACGGACTCGGTGCGGAGCCGTCTCCTCCGGGCGGGTGACCTCCCGGACGTCGACGGTTTCCGGGTGCAGCAGGTGGGCTGGGGCATCGGCGCCGCAGCTCTCGCCTCGGTCCTGGCTTCGCTGCTGTGGTGGAGTCGCGGCGCGAGCGTCGTCGCCCTCGCAGTGCTGGTCGGGTGCGCCTTCCTGGCGGGGGTGGTCGCCCGCGACGTCCTCCTGAGCCGGGCCGCGGCGCGCCGCGAACGCCGCATCATGGCCGAGTTCCCGGCCGTCGCCGAGCTGCTGGCCCTGTCCGTCACGGCGGGAGAGGGCACGGTGCAGGCGCTGGAGCGGGTCGCGCGTGTCTCGCGCGGCGAGCTGGCGGACGAGCTGGACCTTGCGCTGGCCCACGCCCGCACCGGGGCCAGCCTCCCGGAGGCGCTGCAGGAACTGAGCCGGCGGACCGGGCTCGGTCCGATCGTCCGCTTCGTCGACGGTCTCGTCGTCGCCATCCAGCGTGGCACTCCGCTCGGCGAGGTGCTGCGTGCGCAGGCGGCCGACGCGCGGGAGGCCGCCAAGCAGGGTCTCATCGAGGAGGGCGGCAAGCGCGAGATCTCGATGATGGTCCCGGTCGTCTTCCTGGTGCTGCCCGTGACCGTCCTGTTCGCCGTCTTCCCGGGGGCCTCCATGCTCCAGATCTCCCTCTGACCACCGACCGCCCACCGACCGTCCAGAGACCGACCACCCACCCCCCTCCGAGAGAAGAGACACCATGCACCGCACCCTGACCCTCGCCCTGCCCGCCGTCCTGGCCGCCCGGCTCCGCGCCTGGGCCTCCGAGCCCGAGCGCGGTGACGTGCCGGGATGGGTCCTCATCACGATCATGACCGCCGGGCTCGTCGCGGCCCTGTGGCTGGTGGCCGAGCCGCTGCTGACCGGGATGTTCACCACCGCGGTCTCCAGCGTCGGCGGTTGATGCCGGCGCCCGCCCCGCTGGGGGAGCGCGGGGCCGCGACCTCGGAGTTCGCCATGCTCGCCGGTCTCGTGAGCGTCATCCTCGTCGCGGCGATGCAGCTGGCCTTCGCGCTGCACGTGCACAACACCGCGACCGCCCACGTCGTCGAGGGTGCCCGGCTGGGCGCACGGGCGGACTCCGACCCGCAGCTGGGCGCGCAGCGGGCGCGCGAGCTGATCGCAGAGAGTCTGCCCGGCAGCCGGGGGGTCGCGGTCAGCTCCGGGCGTACCTCGGTGTCCGGCGTCGAGGTGGTGGAGGTGACCGCGACGATGACCCTGCCGGTCTTCGGCCCGTTCGGACCCGCCGACCGGATGAGCGTCACCGGTCACGCCTACGCGGAGGACCAGTGAGCCAGGTGTCCTCCGAGCGCGGCTCAATGACCGTGGAGGTCGCCTTCCTCCTCGTGCTGCTCGTGGTCCCGCTCTTCTACCTCGTCGGCACCCTTGGGAGGCTTCAGGCGGGAGCGTATGCCGTGAGCGCCGCGGCCCGCGAGGCCGGGCGCGCCTTCGCCACCGCGGAGTCGGTCGACTCGGCGACGGGGCGGGCGCAGGCAGCAGCCGCTCTCGTCTTCCGGTCCCACGGCTTCCTCGAGGGCCAGGGCGCTGTCGGGGTCGGGTGCGCAGATCCGGGGTGCCTGCAGCCCGGCAGCGCCGTGCTCGTGGACGCCTCGATCTCGGTGCCGCTCCCGCTCGTGCCGGACTTCATGGCCGGGTCCGTGCCCACCACGGTCAGCCTGACCGCGCGGCACATCGAGCCTGTCGACGAGTTCCGGGGGTCTCCGCCGTGACCCGTGGTGGAGGGGAGCCGTTCGACGACCGTGAGTCCGGTCAGATCAGCATCCTGGTCGTCGGGATGGTCGCGGTCACCTTGACGATCATCCTCAGCATCGTGGCGGTCACGTCGGTGCAGCTGAGTCGGATCCACCTGCTCGACGCGGCGGACGCTGCCGCCCTCGACGCCAGCGACGCGCTGGCAGAGGAGGCCGCCTACACGCAGGGGGTGGCCACCGGCGTGCCGGTCACCAGCTCGACCGTGGTGGAGGCCGCCCACGCACACCTGGCCTCCCGCGAGCGTCCGACCCGCCTCAGCGGCTGGGCGGTCGGGCCAGGTACCGGGACGCCGGACGGTCGGACCGCCGTCGTCGTCCTGACGGGCACGGCTCGGCTGCCCGTCGTCACGCCCGTGCTGTCCTCCTTCGGGGGAGGGGTGACGATCACCGTCACGTCGTCCGCCCGCAGCGACCTGGACCCCTGAGCCGTCCGCACCGGACCGGAGGTCGGTGCAGCGGCTTCAGGGCACGGCGATGCGCACTCCCTCGCCCGAGACGGTGAACCGCACGGCGGACAGGTCTCGGACCACCAGGTCGGCCAGCGGTGCCAGCTCCTCTGCGGTGCTCGTGGTGGTCAGGGCCAGCGTCGCCGCGCCGGCGGCCCGGCCCGAACGCAACCCCGCCGGCGCATCCTCCACCACCAGGCACCGGGCCGGGTCGGCGCCGAGCCGGTCGGCACCGATGAGGTAGGGCTGCGGGTCGGGCTTGCCCACGGTGATGTCGTCCGCGGTCACGAACGCCTCGGGCGGCACGAGGCCCGCGGCACCCAGCCGGAGGATGGCGAGGTCACGGCCCGCAGAGGTGACGATGGCCGCGCGCGCTCCGACCGTGGCGATGGCCTGCTCGGCCCCGGGCAGCGCCACGACGCCGTCCGCGTCCTCGAGCTCGCGGCGGTCGATGTCGGCGGTGGCCGTGTCCGCGTCGAGGTGCGGCGCGACCATCTGCACGATGCCGCGGCTGGGCACGCCGTGGAAGCCGACGAACCTCTCCAGAGGGATGTCGTGGTGCACCGCCCAGGCGTACCAGGCGCGCTCCACGGCGGCACGGGAGTCGGTCAGCGTCCCGTCGTTGTCGAAGAGGACGGCATCGAAGGTCTCCTGGGTGATGTCGCGCACGCGGACATCCTCTCAGGAGCACTGCGGCTCACCGTGCGGCTGCCTCCACCATGCTGGGCGACCTGTCGAGGATGGCCACCTCCAGCTCAGACAGGAGCTCACGGACCCGGGTCTCCAGCACGTCCGCCACGTGACGCACCGTCCCGAGGTCCTGGCCGTGCGGGTCCTCGACGTCCCAGTGCACGGTGCGACGGCCGGCGACCGGCGAGCTCAGGCAGCCGATCAGCACGACCACGTCCGCAGCGTCGACCGCGTCCTCGTTGACGGGCGAGGGAACCGGGTGCTGGAGGTCGACGCCGCGCTCGGAGAGGACCCGGCCCGCGTGCGGGTTGAGAGCGCCGGTCGGGTGGACGCCGGCGGAGCGGACCAGGACGTGGCCCCCGGAGAGGTGCTCGGCCAGCGACGCCGCCATCTGGGACCGACCCTCGTTGTGCTCGCACACGAACAGCACCTTGGGCAGCGGCGACACCGGCCGCCCCTCCGCACGGGCGGTCGCGAGGAGCTCGTCGCGGGCCCAGTGCTCCAGGAGGACCGGGATGAACTCGGGGTGCCGTCCGGTGGCCTCGAGCTCCCGGCGTCCGTGGGCCACGACCTGGGCGACCTCGTCGGGCCCGAAGCGGTCCTTGAAGCGTTCCGTGAGGGTGCGCAGCACCCGCTCCATCGCATGCTCGTACACCTTGCTGAGCAGCTCCATCGGGCACCTCCGTAGATGAACACCACGTGAACTCTCAGTGTACTCCCGGAGACCCTTGCACGCTGCACCGACGTGTCGACCGCCGTGCCCGGCTGGCGGGAGAGACACGCCCAGGGACTTACGCTACCGTAACCTACGCGACCGAAACCTACGCTCTCGTAGGTCCCCGATCCCCGAAGGTGACACCTCCGCGCATGGCTCTAGCCCACACCGAGCACGCCCCGACCCCCCGTCCTGGCCGCGAGCGCCGCCGCCCCGTCGTCATCCAGGGCGGCATGGGGGTGGCCATCTCCGGATGGCGCCTCGCCCGCGAGGTCGCCGGCGCGGGCCATCTGGGAGTCGTCTCCGGCACCGCGATGGACGCCGTGATCTCCCGCGTCCTGCAGGACGGCGACCCGGGCGGCCACTACCGCCGTGCGCTCGCCCACTTCCCGAGCCCGGCGATGGCGCAGCGCGTGCTCGACAAGTACTTCATCGACGGGGGACGCGCCACCGACAGCCCCTACAAGCCGATCCCCAAGCTCACCCTGGAGACTGCGGTCGCGGGCGAGGAGCTGGGCGTGGTCGGCAACTTCGCCGAGGTCTGGCTCGCCAAGGAGGGCCTGGCCGAGGACGCCGTCGTCGGCATCAACTGCCTCGAGAAGGTCCAGATGGGCACGCCCACCGCGCTGTTCGGCGCGATGCTGGCGGGCGTCGACTATGTGCTCATGGGGGCCGGCATCCCCCGCGAGATCCCCCAGCTGCTGCGCTCGCTCGCGGCCGGCGAGGTCGGACGGATCAGCGCCGACGTCGCCGGCGGTACGGTGCGCCGTCACATCGAGGTCGACCCGCGGGGACTCCTCGGGGAGGAGCTGCCCCCGATCGTCAAGCCCGACTTCCTGGCGATCGTCTCGGTCGACCAGCTCGCGACCTATCTGCACCGCGACCCCGACATCCGGCCCGACGGCTTCGTCGTCGAGCGGCCCCCGGCCGGTGGGCACTCCGCGCCCCCTCGCGGCCGTCTACAGCTGGACGAGCTCGGCGAGCCGGTCTACGGAGCCCGCGACGAGGCCGACCTGGACAAGATGGCAGCGATCGGCCTGCCGTTCTGGATGGCTGGCGCCTACGGCACCCCCGAGGGCGTGGCCCAGGCCCTGTCGGCCGGGGCCGTCGGCGTCCAGGTGGGCACGCTCTTCGCCCTGTCCGTCGACTCCGGGCTTGCCCCGGGTCCGCGGGCGCAGCTCATGGACCGGCTTCGCGGCGGCACGCTCACCGTCCGCAACGACCCCCGGGCGAGCCCGACCGGCTTCCCGTTCAAGGTCGCCACGCTCGAGGGCACCGCGAGCGAGCCTGAGGTCTACGAGGCGCGCCCGCGCCTGTGCGACCTGTCCTACCTGCGTCAGCCGTACCAGCGTGAGGACGGCGAGGTGGGGTACCGCTGCGCCGCCGAACCCGTCCACATGTACCTGAAGAAGGGCGGTGACCTGGAGGAGACCGTCGGTCGCAAGTGCCTGTGCAACGGGCTCATGGCCAACATCGGCCTGGGACAGCACCGCAAGGACGGCTACGACGAGGACACCCTCGTCACCCTTGGCCAGGAGCTCGACGGCGCAGAGGAGCTGATCGTGCGCCACCCCGAGGGATGGCGTGCCCTCGACGCGCTCGCCTACCTGCAGGAGCAGCTGCCCGCGGTGCGGCTCGCCTCTGTCTGAGGAGAGCCGCTACTCGCCCGTCTCACCGTCGACGGCCTCGCGCAGCAGGTCGGCGTGGCCGTTGTGGCGGGCGTACTCCTCGACCATGTGCACCAGGATCCAGCGCAGCGACACCTGCGTCTGCCCGCCCCACGCCGGGTGCGTGCCGCCCAGACCAGCGCCGTCCTCCGCGCTCAGTCGAGCGACGACCCCGCGCGAGCGCGTCACCGCCGCCTCCCAGCCCTGGCGCAGGTCGGCAGGGTCGTCCTCCACCGCCGAGCGCCACTCCCAGTCGGGGTCCCGGGTCCCATCGACCCCGCGCCACGCGCCGGGCATCGGCTCCCGTCCGGCCGTGTGCGTGAACCAGTGGTCCTCCACCCAGGCGAGGTGCTTGAGCAGCCCGGCGAGCGTCATACCCGTCGGGTGCAGCGGGTGTCGCAGCCCGTCTGCCCCGAGACCACGGGTCTTCCACTCCAGCGTCGCGCGCTGGTAGTCGAGGAAGCCCAGCAGGGTCTCCACCTCGCCGGCCGCCAGGGGTGGCTCGGGCCGGCCGTGCTCGTCGACGACGATCTGGCTCATGGCGGCGAGACTAGGGCAGGTGTATGCCGTGCGCCGGGGCCGGGCCTCGTCGGGACGGGCCTGCCGACGGGTCGCGTAGGCTAGATCCTCGTGGCCGTGGACTTCGAGAACGACATCAAGGCGCTCCGTTCGACGATGGAGTCGGTGCGTGAGGTGACCGACCTCGACCGGCTGCAGGCTCAGATCACCGAGCTGGAGGCCCAGGCGTCCTCGCCCGACCTGTGGGACGACGTGGAGAAGGCCCAGCAGGTCACCTCGGCCCTGTCGAGGGCCAAGACCGAGCACGACCGGGTCACCGGGATGGACGCGCGGATCGACGACCTCGAGGCCCTCGTCGAGCTGGGGCAGGAGGAGTCGGACGCCGAGACGATGGAGGAGGCCGAGCGCGACCTGGCCAAGCTCCGCAAGGACGTCGAGCTGCTGGAGGTCCGCACCCTCCTCAACGGGGAGTACGACCAGCGTGAGGCCGTCGTGACCATTCGCTCCGGTGCCGGTGGGGTGGACGCAGCGGACTTCGCCGAGATGCTCATGCGGATGTACCTGCGGTGGGCGGAGCGGCACGGCTACCCGACCACCGTGCTCGACACCTCCTACGCCGAGGAGGCTGGCCTGAAGTCGGCCACCTTCGAGGTGAAGGCGCCCTACGCCTTCGGCACCCTGGCCGTCGAGGCCGGCACCCACCGGCTGGTGCGCATCAGCCCCTTCGACAACCAGGGGCGGCGGCAGACGAGCTTCGCCGCGGTCGAGGTCATCCCGCTGATCGCGTCGACCGACTCCATCGAGATCCCCGAGGGGGAGCTGAAGATCGATGTCTTCCGCTCCTCCGGTCCCGGCGGCCAGTCGGTCAACACCACCGACTCGGCCGTCCGGATGACGCACATCCCGACCGGCGTCGTGGTCTCGATGCAGAACGAGAAGAGCCAGATCCAGAACCGGGCCGCCGCGCTCCGCGTGCTGCAGTCACGGCTGCTGCTGCTGAAGAAGGCCGAGGAGGCCGCCGAGCGCAAGGAGATGGCCGGCGACGTCAAGGCGTCGTGGGGCGACCAGATGCGCTCCTACGTGCTGCACCCCTACCAGATGGTCAAGGACCTGCGCACCGGTCACGAGGTCGGCTCGACCTCGGGCGTCCTCGACGGCGACATCGACGACTTCATCCAGGCCGGCATCCGCTGGAAGCGCGGCCTCGAGAAGGCTGCCGACTGACCGTGCCGTCGCACCACACCGGCGCTCCGTCGGGCACCCCGGCCGTGACACCGCTGGACCGGCTCGACCTCGGTGCGCTGCGTCGTACCGTGACCTCCGGCGTCTCCGCCGACCTCCGGTGGCGCCGGGCCCACCTGGGTGCGCTGCGCCGGCTGGTCGTCGAGCACGAGGCCGAGCTGCTGGACGCCCTCGTCGCCGACGTCGGCAAGCCGCGGCTCGAGGCGCGGTTGACGGAGACCTACGTGAGCGTCGAGGAGATCGACCAGCTGCTGGCCCACCTGGAGGAGTGGACGGCGCCCCGGCAGGTGTCCCTGCCGCTCATGCTCCGTCCCGGCAGCGCCCACGTGGAGCTCCAGCCCAAGGGCGTCGTCCTGGTCATCGGGCCGTGGAACTACCCCCTCAACCTGCTCGTCTCCCCGGTGGCCGGTGCGCTGGCCGCCGGGAACACGGTCGTGCTCAAGCCCAGCGAGCACGCGCCCCGTCTCGCTGCTCTGGTCGGACGTCTTGTCCCGCTGTACTTCCCGGCCGACGTCGCGCAGGTCGTC
This sequence comes from Ornithinimicrobium jinqii, assembly GCF_045032595.1. NCBI lineage: Bacteria > Bacillati > Actinomycetota > Actinomycetes > Micrococcales > Ornithinimicrobiaceae > Ornithinimicrobium > Ornithinimicrobium jinqii. The sequence continues at coordinate 9,982 of NZ_JBJFZS010000018.1, read as the reverse complement.
ACCGGCGGTGTCGAGGAGACGACCGCCGTGCTCGAGCACCGCTTCGACCACATCTTCTTCACCGGCTCCGACCGGGTGGGGCGCATCGTCATGCGCGCCGCCGCCGAGCACCTCACGCCGGTGACCCTCGAGCTCGGCGGCAAGTCCCCGACGTTCGTCGACGACAGCGTCGACCTGGCCGTGGCGGCGCGGCGGATCGTCTGGGGCAAGTTCACCAACGCGGGGCAGACGTGCGTGGCCCCTGACCACGTGCTCGTCACCCGACCCGCCCGGGACCGGTTGCTCACGGAGCTGGCGGCGGCGGTGCACGAGTTCTTCGGCGACGACCCTCGCACGAGCCCGGACCTCGGCCGCATCGTCGACGCGGGGCAGCACGCGCGGCTCGTGGAGCTGCTCCGCAGCGCTGGTGGCACGGTCGTCGTGGGTGGGCAGCACGACGCGGGCGACCGCTACCTCGCGCCGACGGTGCTCGCCGACGTCGACCCGGAGGCTCCGATCATGCAGGAGGAGATCTTCGGCCCCGTCCTGCCCGTTCTCACCGTCGCCGACCACGACGAGGCCATCGGGATGATCACCTCCCGCGCCCACCCGCTGGCGCTCTACGTGTTCTCGGAGCAGGACGACGTGCGCGCGGCCTTCGCCCTGGGCACCACGTCGGGGGGTATGGCGTACGGGGCGACCGTGGTCCACTTCGGCGTGACGCAGCTGCCGTTCGGGGGAGTCGGCGCCTCCGGCATGGGTTCCTACCACGGGCGCGCGTCGGTCGAGGAGCTCAGCCACCATCGGTCGGTACTGGACAAGCCCCTGGGACCGGACACCCTCAGGGTTCTCTACCCGCCCTTCGACGGGCTCAAGGGACGGGTGGTCGGCGCGGCGACGGCCCCCGGACGGCCCCGCCGGCCCGCAGTCCTGCTGCGGGAGGGTCTGGCCGCGCTGCGCGGGATCGTGCGGCGCGGCTGAGGGGAGGACTCCTCCCGCGCGACCCGGTGGCTGCGGAAAGGTGGCGTGCCACCCCTCCGGCGTCGCGCTGATCCAGTGCCGCGCGCGGTCAATACCAGATCTCACCAGTCCCGTCCGTTACCGTGAGTCCCGACCGTCCCCCCTGTCACGGAGCCCTCCTCGCGCGATGATCACCCTCGAGAACGTCAGCCTGCGCTACGCCAAGGGCGACCCCTGGGCGTTGCGCGAGGTGGACCTCGACGTGACCCGTGGGGAGTTCTGCTTCGTGGTCGGACAGTCGGGGTCGGGCAAGAGCTCCCTGCTCCGGCTGATCATCCTGGAGCACGAGCCGACGAGCGGGCGGGTCCTCGTGGCCGGACACGACCTCGGCGAGCTTCCCCACCGGCGGGTACACCTCCTGCGCCGCCAGATCGGCACGGTCTTCCAGGACTTCCGGCTGCTCTCGGGCAAGACCGTCTACCAGAACGTCGCCTACGTGCTGCAGGTCCTGGGCGCGCACGGCCACGAGATCCGGCAGCGGGTCCCCGAGACCCTCGCCCTCGTCGGGCTCCAGGACAAGGGTCGACGGTTGCCGCACGAGCTCTCCGGCGGCGAGCAGCAGAGGGTGGCCATCGCCCGCGCGATGGTCAACAAGCCGCCGATCCTGCTCGCCGACGAGCCGACCGGCAACCTCGACCCGGACACCAGCGGCGAGATCGTCGCGATCCTGGACCGCATCAACCACTCCGGCACCACCGTGCTCATGGCCACCCACGACACCACCATCGTCGACCAGTTCCGCAAACGCGTCGTCCAGCTGCACGAGGGTCAGGTCGTGCGCGACCAGGCCGAGGGCGGCTACCGGCAGGTGAAGCCGTGAGGGCGGGTTTCCTGCTCGGCGAGGTCGGCAACGGGTTGCGCCGCAACGCCTCCATGGTCGTCTCCGTGGTCCTGGTGACGATGGTCTCGCTGTTCTTCCTCGGCATCGGGCTGCTGTCCCAGGCGCAGGTGAGCACGGCGCAGGGATACTGGTACGACAAGGTCCAGGTCTCCATCTTCCTGTGCACCCCCGACGCCACCGAGGTCGCCTCGTGCGCGGACGGCGCGGTCACCGAGCAGCAGCGCCAGCAGATCGCCGCGGACCTCGACGGGCTCTCGCCCCTGGTCACCGAGTACTTCTACGAGTCGAACGAGCACGCCTACGACCGCTTCCGGGAGCAGTTCCGCAACTCCCCGGTGCTGGACTCCATCCCCCAGGAGGCCATCCCGGAGTCCTTCCGGGTCAACCTGTCGGACCCCAGCAAGTACGAGGTGATCCGCGCAGCCTTCGAGCAGGCGCCGGGCGTCGAGAGCGTGGAGGACCAGCGCGAGGTCGTCGACCGGCTGTTCGCCTTCCTCCGCGTGCTGAGCCTGGGGGCCCTGGCCCTCGCCGTCGCGATGGTCGTCTGCGCCGTCCTGCTCATCTCCACCACCATCCGGATGACGGCCTGGACGCGTCGGCGCGAGACCGCGATCAAGCGCATGGTCGGTGCCTCGTCCTTCTCGATCCACCTGCCGTTCATCCTGGAGACGGTGATCGCCACGCTCGTGGGTGCGGCGCTGGCCGTCGGCCTGCTGTGGGCCACGGTCCGCTACGGGATCACCGGGTTCCTGTCCGAGCTGCTCGCGGGGGAGAGCGGCCTGATCAGCCTGGTCGGGGAGCGCGACCTGTGGCTGATCACCCCGTTCCTGGTCGGTGGGGCCCTCCTGCTGGCCGTCGTCACCTCGTGGTTGGCGCTGCACCGCCACGTGAGGGTCTGAGGAGAAGCACCATGCCAGAGCACACCACCGTCCGCGGTCGTCGCGTCCGATCCCGCCTGCGCGGAGCCCTCGTGCTCGCCGTCGCGGGTGCGGTCCTCGGCGGCCCCGCCCTCGCTGCCGACCTCGACGACATCCGCGACCGGATCGACCGCGTCGAGCAGCGGGAGAGCCAGGCCGAGCGGGACCGGAGGACGGCTCAGGAGCAGGCCACCGACCTCGGCGTCGAGCTCGACAACACCACCGAGGCGCTGCAGGCCGCCGACGCGCGCTGGCGCGAGACCACGGCCAGGGTCGAGCAGGCGCGCGTCGTGCTGGCCGAGGCCGAGGCCGACCTCGCCGACGCCGAGGACGAGGCGGAGCGCATCGAGTCCGAGCTCGCCGTCGCGCGGGCCAACGAGGCACAGATCGAGGACCGGCTGGAGGTCAACGAGACGGAGCAGTCCGAGAGCCGCTCCACGGTCGGAGCGATCGCCCGGGAGAGCTACAAGCAGGGGGGTATGGGGTCGCTCGCCACCACGCTCGACCTCCTCTCGGGAGAGGCGGACGCGGTCGACGAGATGGCGATGGCCCGCACCGTCCTGCGCGTCCAGGACCAGCAGATCCGGCAGCTGGCCACCCAGGAGGCCCAGCAGGTGGCCGAGCAGGACCGGCTCGCCGGGGTCCGGAACGACATCGACTACCTGCTGGCGCTGGCCGAGGCCAACGTCGTCGCCAAGGACCAGGCCCGGGCGGCCGCGGACGAGGCCAAGACCGGGCTGGAGGCGCTCGAGGTGCAGCAGGCCGAGGACCTCGCCGACCTCGAGGCGGAGAAGGCCCGCGTCCTGGCCGAGCTGGAGGCCGAGCAGAAGGTCTCGGACGACCTGGCGGCGGAGCTCCAGGAGCTGGCCAGCACCAAGCACGGTCTCGTGGCGCAAGAGCAGGCGGAGGTCCAGCGCATCGCCGAGGAGGAGGCGCGGCGCAAGGCGGCGGAGGAGGCCCGTCGTAAGGCCGCGGAGGAGGCAGCCGCGAAAAAGGCGGCCGAGGAGCGGGCCGCGCAGCGAGCCGCCGAGCGCGAGGCTGAGCGGCAGCGTGCTGCTGCCGCGGACGCGCAACGGCGGGCGGACGCATCCGCGCAGGCCGAGGCCCAGCGTCGGGCCGGCGCGGCCCAGGCGGAGGCCGACGCCGCCGCCCGGCGGGCCCAGGAGGCCGCGGCCCAGGAGGCCGCGGAGCGCGAGGTTGCCCAGGAGCGAGCCTCCCGTGACCAGCAGCGCGAGCAGGCGGCGGCGCAGGCGGTGTCCGGCAGCTACCTGTCCTACCCGATGAACGCCCCGATCACCAGCGAGTTCGGCATGCGCCTGCACCCGGTGCTGGGCATCACCGTGCTGCACTCCGGCACCGACTTCGGCGCCGCCTGCGGGACCCCCGTGCTCGCCGCCGCGGACGGCGTCGTCCACTCCACGCCCTACGACAACAGCCGCGGCAACTACGTCGTCCTCGACCACGGGGTCCAGCGCGGCGTCAACCTCACGACGGCGTACCTGCACCTGGAGAGCTTCGCGGTCTCCGCCGGCCAGTCGGTCGGCCGGGGTCAGGTCGTCGGCTACGAGGGCACCACCGGGACGTCGACCGGCTGCCACCTGCACTTCGAGACCCGTGAGAACGGGACCCCGGTCAACCCGCGCTCCTGGCTCTGACCCGCCCTCCACGACCGGACGCGCCGGGTGACCGCACCGGACGCGCCGGGAACCGCGGCGGCCACGCCATACCCCGGGTCCGAGGGTGTCAGCCGTGCTGCTTCAGGTGCGCCGACATGGCGCGGTCCGCCTCGCGGAGGTCCTGGCGCTCGCGTAGCGTCTGCCGCTTGTCGTGCAGCTTCTTGCCCTTGGCCAGCGCGATCTCGACCTTGGCCTTGCCGTCCTTGAAGTAGAGCGACAGCGGGATGATCGTGTGCCCGGCCTGCTCGGCCTTGGAGACCAGCCGGGTGATCTCGTCGCGGTGCAGCAGCAGCTTGCGCCGGCGCCGCGCGGCGTGGTTGGTCCAGTTGCCCTGGGAGTACTCCGGGATGTGCACGTTCTCCAGCCACAGCTCGCCGCCGTACTCGGTGGCGTAGCCGTCGGCCAGCGACGCACGCCCGTGCCGCAGTGACTTCACCTCGGTGCCGGTCAGCACGAGGCCGGCCTCCACGGTGTCCTCGATGAGGTACTCGTGGTAGGCCTTCTTGTTGTTGGCGATGACCTGGCGGCCGGTTTCCCTTGGCATGACCGGGTCAGTCTAGGTGAGCAGCATGTATGCCGTCGCCAGCGTCTCCGCCGCTGCCCGTCTGCAGTTGCCGGGCCGCTCCGCGCGGGGGAGGGTGGGAGGGTAGGTGAGCGATTGACCCCGACCGACGCCAGGAGCGACATGACGACCGCACGCGAGATCATGACCACGCAGATGCACACCGTCACGGAGGACCAGTCGGTCGTCGATGCCGCCGCGCTCATGCGGGACCACGGCGTAGGGGCGCTGCCGGTGCTCTCGGCCGACGGCTCGCTGGTGGGCATCGTCACCGACCGCGACATCGTCGTGTCGGCCGTCGCGCAGGGCGCGGATCCCTCGACCACGACCGTGGGCCCGCTGGCCGGGGGCATCGTGTCGACGGTCGGGCCCGACGAGGACGTCGACCGCATCGTCGACACGATGGGCGACCAGCAGATCAAGCGACTGCCCGTCCTGGAGGAGGGACGTCTCGTTGGGATGATCAGCGAGTCGGACCTGGCGCGGCACGTCTCCGACGACAAGGTCGCCCACTTCGTGCAGATGGTCTACGGGCGGGGCTGAGCGACGCTGACGCAGGGCCGGGAATCTGTGTGGACCCCGGTGTGTTGACCACGTAGACTGAACAGTCCCCCCTCGGGAGGACTTCTTGACAACTGCACAGCATGAGGCACCCCCACGGGGGTGATCGGTTTCGACGTTGCACGGTTCTTCAGGAGAAGCGGGTCGAGGATGCAAGGTCAACTCGTCAACGCTCCTTGCGAAACCAATAGCTGCCAATTCTTCGCGCAGCGACTTCGCCCTCGCCGCCTGACGGCGGGCTTCGAAGTCTGTCAGCCTGAGCTAGTTTCCGACTCAGTGTCTGGCATCAGCTAGGAAACTTGCTGCGTGATCATGTCGAGGGATCACGCGGGACTTTACTCGACTGGGCCTGTCAGGGAACGTGTGCGCGCGAGCCCTGGGGCCGAGAAAATCTGTAGCGCACTGCACCCGGAGAAGTCCTGTTTTCCCGGTAACGGACGCGGGTTCGATTCCCGCCACCTCCACCCACGTGTCTCATGCTGTGCGAGTCGTCGCACGTCAACCCCCAGAAATCCGCCGGAACGGCGCGGATCTGGGGGTTTCGTGTGTCCGGATAGGAGTGGTCAGAAATATGCTCACGGGGGCACCCAAACTGACACAGAACTGACACACCTGGTCCGATCCGGAGGCGGAACACGTGAGCACGAAGGAAACGAGAGCCCCCCGCCTCGCGGCATCGTCCAATTCGGAGGCCGCTACCGGGTGCGGATGGACTATCAGGGGAAGACCCACTCCCTCGGGGTCTACGACACCATCACCGACGCCAAGGCGCTGCACATCGCGAGGGCAGATTCGGCACGAGGGATGTTGTTCCGCCCACGGAGCGGAGGGCCGAACGGCAGGCCGCCGCTACGCGGGCCGAGTCGTAGGCATTGACCGTGGGGGCGTGGGCCGAGACGTGGCTGGCCAGAGTGGAGGCCGACCCCCACCGCTCGCGCGCCACCGTTATCTCCTACCGCTCGGTGCTCAGGAACCACGTCCTCCCAGAGCTGGGGGACATCAGGCTGGTCGAGCTGACGACTGAGCGCGTCGCCGAGCACCTGGCCACGCTGGCCCGGCGTCCCTCGCGACGCCACCCAGGTGCCTGTGTCAACGGAATCGCACCCAACACCGTGATCGTGCTGCGGTCCATGCTCAACGCTGCGGTGAAGGCGAAGGCCGGGGGGACTGGAGCGCCTTGAGTTCCCGGCGGCGCCCAAGCACCGCCGGGTGCGCCCCGAGGACGAGCACGGGGACGTGGCCTCCCCGGATCAGGTAGGGCGTTCACGGAGGCGATGCCGCCGCACCTGCAGATCGCGATCCCCCTGGCCGCCTGGTGCGCGCTGCGCATCGGAGAGCTTCTGGGACTGGAGCGCAGCGACCTGGAGCACCTGGACGACCCCTGCGCGCGGTGCTCCACGTCCGCAGGCAGTGGAACGTGAAGGGCAACGCACTGACGCCGCCCACGGCGGACAGCGTCAGGACGATCGCGCTCCCCGAATCGCTGCTGCCCGCCCTCCGGCACCATCTGGAGACCTACACCCCTGCGGGACGAACTGCCCCGGTCCTCGCGGGCCGCGGCGGAGATGCTCCACCCCCGTTCCCGCAGCTGCACGAACCGCGCACGCTTGGCCGACAGCGGACGCCGCCCCGGCCCCTTCTTCACGCGACGAGACAATGACCTCACGACCTCGAACTCTAGGGAGGTGTTGCGACAGTCGCTGGAAACCACCCCGCCGTTGACAGATGCTTGGCGTCCACTCTCACGCCGGCCTGGTTGACCCGCCGCGGCCGGCCATGGGACGGCGGACACGCACGCGGTGGACGGGCCCGCTCGTCCTGCCCGAGACTGGACAGACCTGACACGAAGGCCACACCCATGAACACGCTGCTGTACTTCGAGTTCCCATCCGACGGTCCTTACGGGCAGGAGGCGGCCGTCGCATACGCAGACCTCGCTGCAGACATCTCCGTCGAGGACGGGCTGATCTGGAAGGTCTGGACGGAGCAACCCGAGACGTCGACGGCGGGAGGTGTCTACCTCTTCGAGGACCCCGAGTCCGCCGCACGCTACGTCGAGAAGCACACAGCGCGGCTGGCCGGTTTCGGAATCACCGACATCACGGCCAAGGAGTTCGCCGTCAACGAGCCGCTCTCCGAAACCACGCGAGCGGCTCTCCGCCGCTGAACCTCCTGGGCCATCGGTGGCCACCCGGTCTAGCAATCGCATGGACATGTCTCCCTAACGACCCCGCCGATCTCGACGGGTCACGTGCACAGATCTGCCGCCAGGAGCGTGGTCGCATGCCTGAGGCAGCGCAACGCTTCCTGCTTGGTCATGTCCTCGGCTCGGTTCTTGTCGTAGTAGCCCTGGCCAGTGGAGTCGGTCAGGCGGATCTGTGCCGGCGATGCGGTGCAGCGCGCAGCCTGGTCGGTCTGTTGCCCGACCAGGTCAGTCGTACGTTTCCATCGGTGCGTGCGGACATCAGGGCCACGTGACCGTCGACTGTCATCGCTTGAGACTCGGGCTGAAGCGCTTCGCGGCGGGCGTAGGCTGCCCCCGTGTCAGACATCGGCGGAGCTCTCAGCCGGCTAAGTCTGAGGTTCCTCGATCCGGCGCTGGAGCGCGACTATCAATCGACGGTTGCCGCATCGAACGGGCAGCAGCTTCGGATGGGGATACTGGCCGGCCTCGCCCTATGGCTGTCCGGGATGGTGCTCATCCCATTGGCGCTCAGTGTCGACACCGCGGTCGTCGCACTGATCTGCGCCGGTATGGCCGCGCTCAACGTGGTTGGCTATCTCGCGACACGGTGGGCGACGACGCTTGACCGTCAACAGGTCATCGGGCTCACGTTGAACGGGTCGGCCGGACTGGCCGTGCTCGTCTTGTCCGAGACCGTGGGCATGGACGAGTCCTTGGCGGCACCGGCCATCCTGCTCGTCGCCATCTTCGCCTTCGTCGTCCTTCGCCTGCGGTTCATCCTCGCCTTCGTGGCCGCCGGCACGTATCTGGTCGGGTTTGCAGTTGTCGTCGCGGCCCGTCCGGCTCCGGCGGCCATCCTAGAGCTCTTCCTGGTCGCTGCAGCCATTGTCGTCGGGCTCGCGGCGACCTATCTTCTCGAGCAAGGCGCACGCGACGTCTTCGCGCAACGTCGGTTCATCGAGACGCAAGCCGTCGCTCTGGCCGAGGCGCACGCGACATCCGAACGACTGCTGCTCAATGTCCTGCCAGCGAAGATCGCCGAGCGCCTGGAGGCGGGCGAGACGACCATCGCCGACTGGTTCGACGACGCGACCGTACTGTTCGCAGACCTTGTTGGGTTCACCCCGCTCGCCACCCGCCTGGAGCCGCGCGCGACTCGCGATCTGCTCGATCGATTCTTCACCGGGTTCGATGAGCGGGCCGAGCGCCACCGGCTCGAGAAGATCAAGACCATCGGCGATGCGTACATGATCGTGGGCGGAGTGCCGGAACCCTCCACGGGTCATCCAGCGCGAGTCGTTGCGTTCGGCCTGGATCTGTTCGATCTCGTGGCGCTGGTGGCAGCCGACCTCGGCCTGCCGCTCGCCCTGCGGATCGGCATTCACACGGGTCCGGTCGTGGCGGGCGTGGTCGGCACGCACAAGTTCAGCTATGACCTGTGGGGCGACACGGTCAATGTGGCCAGCCGCCTGCAGTCGCACGGGGTCGCGGGTTCGCTCCACATCAGCGAGACGACCTGGCTCCGCGTCCGTGAACTTGAAATGGTCCAGGCTTCCTCGCGTGGCCCGATGGAACTGAAGGGACGTGGCTCGATGGCGACATTCCTTGCTACTCGTCGGTCGGTCGCCTGATGATCCCACTCCACTCGCCGACCACGCCTTGAGACCAGCCCAACCCACATCGCTGACCACGAGGGTTGGCGGGTCGGGGACGGCTTCGCGCCAGCGATAGCGTCGAGCTCGTCCGCGAGTCCGTGCGCATGGTCCGGGAGGAGCTGATCGAGACCGAGGCCGCACAGGTGATCGCGCGCGACCCGGTACGAGCGCACCCCGGACCGCGTGACCGAGCGCAACGGGACCCGCCCCAAGCTGTTGACACCAAGGGCGGCGAGCCGCCACCAGGAGTGGGCCAGCAGGACGCCGACGACCGCGATGGCGCTCGGGCATAGGCCCACCATGCAGAGGTGCGGGCTGCCTGTGAGCCTCATCCGGCCCTCCACGAGGCCCTACCTGACCACTGGACGGGACGGGGCCCCTGCGGCGTCCACACTCCGCCCGGTCGGAAGATCTCGAGTAGCACTCGGGTGAACCTCCGCAACTGGCACCCCTCTATGTGGGTCTGTCCGATGAACGGTGGTTCTGGTGTTCATCTCAGAGGTTCTCCGCGGCCGGCATGCGGTCGGCGAAGGTGACGGCGAAAGCGTTGAGCGCGGGCTTCCACCGCATGGTCCATCGTGCCTGC